>JACSDG010000015.1 GCA_015660855.1 Magnetococcales bacterium | reverse complement strand
TGGGGGGCAGGAAAGTCAAAATCAAAGTCAAAAGAAAAACCTTGGAGGCTCCGCCTCCAAACCTCCGCCGGGGGGAGAACCTCCCCCCGGACCCCCGCAATAATTTTTGCCAAACCTGTCTCAGGGCTGATGCACAAACACTACGCCTGCCAAGGGCGGCAGCCGCAAGTTCAACGAATACGGACGTCCATGCGCCGGGATCTCCTCCGCATAGGCCTGCCCGTGATTGCCAATCCCCCCGCCGCAATACTCAACCGCATCGCTGTTGATCGTCTCCTTGTAAACCCCATTCAGAGGAACCCCGATACGGTAGTTATCCCGAACCACGGGGGTAAAGTTGCAAATCACCACCACCACCCCTTCGCTGTCGCGACTCCGGCGAATGTAGGAGATCACACTCTGTTCGTGATCGTGACAATCAACCCACTCAAACCCACCCGGTTCATGGTCCAAGCCATAGACATCGGGATTGTTTTTATACAATTGACCCAGATCGCGGACCAACTGCCAAACCCCCCGGTGGAACGGCACATGGTCCAACAAATGCCAATCCAAACTGGTGTCATGGTTCCATTCCAACCCTTGCCCAAACTCCATACCCATGAAAATTAATTTTTTTCCTGGATAAGTGAACATGAAGGTAAAATAGGCCCTCAGATTGGCAAAACGCTGCCAGGGATCCCCGGACATTTTATCCAACAACGACCTTTTGCCATGCACAACCTCATCGTGGGAAAGCGACAGGATAAAGTTTTCACTGTAGCAATACAGCATGCCGAAGGTCAGGTTGTTTTGATGATGCCGACGATGTACCGAATCCTTGGCCATGTAGAGCAACGTATCGTGCATCCAGCCCATATTCCATTTAAACCCAAACCCCAACCCCCCCATGCTGGTGGGCCGCGATACCATGGGCCAAGAGGTGGACTCCTCCGCGATGGTGATGGCCCCTTTTCCCTGCGAATAGACCTGCTCGTTCAATGAACGCAAAAAGGCAATGGCACCCAGATTTTCGTTACCGCCATAAAAATTGGGAATCCACTGACCGGGCTGACGGCTGTAATCGTTGTACAGCATGGAAGCCACCGCATCCACACGCAATCCATCCAGATGGTATTCCTTGATCCAGAACAATGCGTTGGCCACCAGAAAATTGGTCACTTCCGTCCGGCTGAAATTGTAGATCAACGTGTTCCAATCCTGATGGTACCCCTGCCTGGGGTCGTCGTGCTCAAACAACGCCGTCCCGTCAAATCGTCCCAACCCATGCCCATCGGTGGGAAAATGCCCCGGAACCCAATCCATGAACACCCCGATGTTGGCACGATGCAAACGATCAACAAAATATTTGAAATCATCCGGGGTTCCAAACCTCCAGGTCGGGGCATACATACCCGTAGGTTGATACCCCCAGGATCCATCAAAGGGAAATTCGCTGATGGGCAAAAGCTCCACATGGGTAAACCCCATCTCCACCAGATATTCCGCCAAGTCATCTGCCAATTCCCGATAGGTCAGATACCGATTGTTTTCAATAGGGTTGCGCTTCCAGGATCCCAGGTGAATTTCATAAATTGCCATAGGCTTGTGCAACGGATCCCAAGCTTCCCGATCCTTCAACCAAGCATCATCCAGCCAGGAATACGCCTTTTTGCTCACCACAATCGAGGCATTGCCCGGAGGCGGTTCACACGCACGTCCGTAAGGATCGGCCTTCAACGGGAGAAGATCGCCGTAAGCACCTTTAAGCTCATATTTGTACAAATCTCCCGGCTTGACCTCGGGGACGAACAATTCCCAAATACCGCATTCCACCCGCAAACGCATGGTGTGGCGACGTCCATCCCAATTGTTGAAGTTACCCACGACGCTGACACGCCGGGCATTGGGTGCCCAAACCGCAAACAACACACCCTCAACGCCATCCAGGGTTTGGTGATGCGCGCCCAGACGTTCGTAAATCTCCCAGTGCCGTCCCTCCGCAAAAAGATAGGCATCCATTTCGCCCAAAACGGTCCAGAAGCGATACGGATCCTCCAATTCCAGAAGACCCTGACCAAAATCGACCCGAAAACGATATCCAAACATTTCCTTGATGCCACGCGGAATCGCCACAAACAATCCCTCGTCGCGTATTCTGGTCATGTCACACACTTTTTTCCCAGTCGCCCGATCAATCAGTTCCACTTCCAGGGCACCTGGCAAAAATGCACGCACACTCACACCACCGGACGGAATGGGATGCATCCCCAACGCCGCAAACGGGTCCCGGCAGTCTCCGTAAATAACCTGATCGATTTGATGGGGGGCAAACAAAAATTCCATCACGTCGTTTTTGATGCTTTCCATATTGACTTTTCTCCCCGGTACGTCTTTGGAGGTTCAACCGGAAGGTCACTGCGCGTCTCTTTTATGGCGCAACGACCTCAATCCTTCCCAAGAAACCTGGAGCCTCGACGCATCCCTACAGCCTCCAACCACCGGCCACGCATCGCAGACCCACCCTTGGGAATCTTTCAATCCGGTTCTTTAAATTGCCGCAAATAGCCTCTTAGCATATCAAGTTGCGCCCGATTATCCAATGGCCCGCGTTCCCACAACACCCGACCCGAAGGACATCCCCCAACGAAACTGAAACCAACTTGCATGATTTATTTATAAAAATTAATTTTTCATTTTATTAATACGCCCCCATCCGAAAGGGGAAACTCAATGGTTACCATCCAGCGGCAACTTTCAATAAACCCCACATCAGCAGATTATCCTTTCCAACCACGAAAAAAAAGGGTAGTCTTTAGGCTTATTGAACGTCAGAATCGTCTTCAAGCCCTCAGGTGACATTTGTGCAGGAGGTGTAAGTCCATGAGTATCTACGGCGTCAATCACATGTTTTCATCGAACACCGGACAAGCCGCCGCCCAAGATCTCGCCCAAAGGACCAAAGCCAACGCCAGCAAACACCAGATCGGATTCTTTGAAACCATGGCCATCAACAGCATGGACATGGTTTCCAGGGATACCACACTCGCATCCAAAGCCTACAAAGTCAGCCTTTCCGAGACAGCAGCCCAACTCAGCCGCCGAAACGCCGGATTTTCAACCTCCGAAGCCGTTTTTTAACGCCAACGACCAAACACCAAAGAACAGCCTCCGTCCCCCCCTAAGCCTCACCTTCGGTGTCGATGATGGCGGCGGCAATGGCCTCCTCCGGGGTCTTGCCGCCCCACAAAACCCATTGCAGTGCCGGAAAAAATCGATCCGTCTCTTCCTGGATGGCCGCCATGATATCCTCGAGTTGTTCCTCTTTAAGCTCGCTGTTGCGCAAAGGAACGACAACCCGGAAAACCGGCATTTGTTCCTCGCTCCATATCTCAAAATGCCCGAGCCATACCCGCTCGTTCATCAAGGTGATGAGATGGCTGGATTTTTGCGCCTGTCGGGGAGGGATCTTAAGATTTAAATAGCAGTTCAGCTGAAGAAAACAGGTGTCGTCATGGAAAACCGCCCACAAGCGTTGACTGCCCCATTGTCCCGGAATTTCCGCCCACAATTCAAACTCGTTGGACCTCTCGGCACCCCAATCCTGGCGAATGGCGTAATCCTCAACCAAGCTGATGGGATTGTGGTAGTCGGTATCAGAAGCAGAGAAGACCACATTGGAAGACCCGCTCATGCATCCCTCTCTTTGGCAAAAACGCGCAAACACATTTCCTTCCGCTAAAGATTCCCATACACAACCTTGAACCCAACCACAACCCTTCGGCCCAACCTTGCCGCGCACACAGCCCCCCTGCCCCACCAAAACCCTCGTGTGATTATCCCCAATGTGGATGACGGGGGCAAGCATTCATGTAGACAAATGATGCCACGCAAAAATTCAACGCAAAAACAATATGTTTCCACAGGATTTTTTTAAAGATTAACGAAGTTTCAATACGCAGAAAAAATCGCAGGTTGGCTCAATCTCGGCAACTACTCAACATGGAACACTATTTTTGACATACCCGCACCAGATCGGCGCAAAAACACAATGGAGACCCCCCTTGGGGGGCAGTAAAATCAAAATCAAAGTCAAAAGAAAAACCTTGTGGGCTGCTGCCTCCAAACCTCCGCCGGGGGGGATGATCCCCCCCGGTCCCCCGCAATTATTGTCACGCCGCCTTGTCGTTCTCCGCCAACCCCTTCCCACCACCATGGGCACCGGCATCTTGCAACATCGACAGCTCACTGGACGAAAACACCTTGTCGGTATCCAGCAGAATGACAAAATGATCGCTCTGCTTGCCCATGCCACGCATAAAATCGGTGCGCATCCCCGTGCCAATTTTTGGGGGTGGCTCAATCTGGCCCGGATCCAACTCCATCACCTCCTTGACCGAGTCGGCCATAGCACCAATCACCGTCGCAACATCCCCCTGAATCACATCGATGATGATGATACAAGTATTGACTGTCCGCTCACTCTTGGGCATGCCAAACTTTAACCGCAAATCCACCACCGGCACCACACTGCCACGCAAATTGATCACCCCGCACATAAACTCAGGGGTCCTGGGAATCTTGGTCAGAGAAGTAAACTCCAACACCTCCTTGATCTTGGAAATGTCGATGGCAAACACCTCCTTGCCCAAATGAAACGTCAAAAACTGGGTCGGTACTGTAATTCCTGGAACGCTCATGAATCATCTCCTTGAGATCAAAAGGCCTCGAATTCGTCATCTTTTGGGGTATCATGACCAATCTTCAGGTCAACACCCTCCGATTTATGCTCCGCACCACCCGATTTTTTCCCGGCATGGGCTATGGCCTTGCCAGGCTTTTTGATGTGGGCAATTTGCGTCTTGGGATGGCTTGCCTTTTTCATCGATGCCACCCGGCCAGCCCCTTTGCCCTGCTGGCCCAGATTGAAGAAGGCAACGGCCTGGCTCATCATATCCGCTTGCGAACTCAATTCCTCCGCCGTAGCCGCCATCTCTTCGGAAGCACCCGCATTTTGTTGGATCACCTGATCAAGCTGTTGAATCGCCTGATTGATCTGGGTTGCCCCCTGATTCTGCTCCTGACTGGAGGCGGCGATCTCCTGAATAAGCTCCGCCGTCTTCTGAATATCAGGGACCAGCCTGTTGATAATTCCACCCGCTTTTTCCGCCACACCAACACTGGAAGCGGAAAGTTGACTGATCTCCCCGGCGGCGGTCTGGCTGCGCTCGGCCAACTTCCTGACTTCGGCAGCCACCACCGCAAACCCCTTTCCATGCTCTCCAGCCCGCGCCGCTTCAATGGCGGCATTCAAGGCCAACAGGTTGGTCTGTCGGGCAATCTCTTCGATAATGCCAATCTTGGACGCAATTTCTTTCATCGCCTGCACCGCCTCGCCCACCGCAATGCCACCCTCCTCGGCGTCCTTGGCCGCCTTTTGCGCTATGGTCTGCGTGGTCGTCGCATTGTCGGTATTCTGCGAAATGTTCGATGACATCTCCTCCATGGCCGATGAGGTCTCCTCCACCGAGGCCGCCTGTTCGGTAGCCCCCTGCGACAACCCCTGCGCCGAGTCGGAAATCTGGTTGCTACCCACGGAAACCTGGCTGGAGGCCGAAGCTACATCACCAATAACCTGCCGCAATTTGTCCGCCATGCCGTTCATGGCCTCACCCAAAACCCCCACCTCATCCCGGCGATCCACCTTGACCGACTGGGTCAAATCACCCGCCGCCAACGCCTGAGCCAAACGCACCCCCTCATTCAGCGGAACGGTAATGGAACGGGAAATCCCATACCCCATCAACATCCCCAGCACAACGGCAACCACGATCAAACTGATCATTATCATGCGACTATGTTCGTACAAGGCCGTATTACTGTCCGAGGCAATTTTCGCCCGACTCTCTTTCAGTTCTCCCAATTCTTTCATTACTTTTTCCATTTCACCAAACTTTTCCCTGGCCTTGCCAAAACTCAAATCAATCGATGGCCGGGATTTTGGTAACTCCTCAGCTCCGGCCAGGACTATGATTTCTCCATGCAATTTTTTCCATTCGGCAAAACCGGTCTCCATCCTGGCAATCAAATCTTTGCCTTTCTCGGTATAAAACTTGGTTTTTGCAATATCCCAGTCTTTTTGTAGATCGACAAACCTCTCTCCAATCTGTTTCTCGTATTTGTCCCTTTGATCTTTGGAACTGGACAACAGATAGTTTCTTTCCGCTCGAAGAATATTGACCAGACCAATATTGACATCCTTGATGTAGCTCACCCCCAGCAACTCCATTTCATACAACTGGGTATCGGCAGCGTCCAACTCCCCCATATTGACAATCCCAACCCCCCCCACCCCAACCATCAGGATGGAAACAATCAAAAAAGCCAAAATAAGCTTGGAACTGATTTTCATGTCTTTGATCCACTGCATGGATAGTCTCCTGGCTCTTGAAAAGTTCATTAATGACAAATCAAAACAAAATTTGCCAAACTTTGTTTTTCCAATACGTAAACAATCACACGCCAACTAACAGCCATTCACGTCACACATAACAGTTCGGCCAAAAGAAAAGCAAATAGAAAAAAAAATGTTTTAGAAAATAAATTTTATGGCAATAATGTAACGCATGGATCTGCCAATTCATTTACACTCGCTTAACAATGGCTTGCAATTGATTTTTCCCCACGATGCTTCCGCCTTGGATACCCCCAAAAAAAAGGCGGCCCCGAAGGGCCGCCACAAACCAATGAACAATAAACCTACTGGCCTTGACGTTGTTGGGGAGCTGCTTCCCCTTCGCCCGCCTGCGGTGCCGCAGCGGGAGGAGCACCCCAACCAGGCGCACCACCCCAACCACCCGGTCCACCACCCCACCCGGGATACCCACCCCAGCCACCCGGATATCCACCCCAGCCCGGATACCCACCACCGTACGGACCATAACCATAGCCGTTGTTCCAACCATTGTTCCAACCATTGTTCCAACCGTTGTTACCCGAGCCGCCACCACTACCATCGCCACTCATGTTGAAACCAAAGCTACCGGAGGCACGGCCATTACCATTACCATTGCCACTACCATTATTATTCCAGTTGTTGCCCCAGTTGCCGTTATTATACCCCGGCCCGTTACCCCACCAAGCCTGAGCTTCATCGGCATTCATCATCGCGACGCCACCCAAAAGGGCCGCCACTGCCAACGTGGTCAATGTCTTCTTCATAGTTCCTCTCTCCATGGTTGATAAAAATAACAAAATCTCAGGAAACTTTTCCCGCTATCAGCCTACCATCCCCAACCTCCCGGCCTACCCCAACCTCCCGGTCCACCCCATCCTCCCGGTCCACCCCATCCTCCCGGTCCACCCCATCCTCCCGGTCCACCCCAACCTCCCGGTCCACCATAGCCATTATTCCAGCCGTTGTTCCACATATTATCCCAGCCGTTACGGGTAAACCCTTCAAAATCGGCATCAACAGTAAAATTCAACCGGCCAGACCCCCGCCCTCTCCCATCATTGTTCCAATTGTTGCCCCAATTGTTGCCTCCGTTATTCCAACCCGGCCCATCGCCCCATCCCGGACCCCACCATGCCACAGACTCCCCAGGAACCAGAGTGCCAATAGCACCCACCAGAGCCGCAAAAACCATCACCTGCACTTTTTTCTTCATGACTGTAAACTCCTCGCCCTAACAGAAAAAAAGCCTCGTCCAAGACCCGCCAAGACGCCACAGGGGTCTCAACATGGGATGTTTCTATGGATTACAATGAAAGCCGGAAAGAAAATGTTAAACCGCTCCCGGCTTGGGATGTGTAGTTTCCGTCATCCCCGCGAAAGCGGGGATCCAGAACTCGAAGCTACCAATCAACGCCCTGGATCCCCGCTTTCGCGGGGATGACGTTTGAAAACTACGTATCCCAAGATGGTTGCGGTTTAGAATGAAAGGAAAGGCCTCACACGCAACCCCACATGTGAAAATCTCGCCCCCACGCACTCAACCCATTGCAAACGCTCCATCATTCCAAACAATCGCAGAAACCCTAAGGAAAACCCCCGATGGGACATGCTACCAAGTCCTGGTCCCCGGATAATAACCCCCTTCGCCCCAGGAACGTTCCCCCAACCCATAAGACGGTCCATAGCCACCATTGCCAAGTCCATTCCCATACCACCCCCCATAGGAGCCGGGACCATGGCCGTCGTAAGGACCAAACCGATCGCCTCCCGGCGGCCACGGAGCTTCATGCTCCCAAGGTGCTACTGCCCCAGCACCATAATAACCCCGCCATGCCTCCCAATCCCTGTCGGCCCGAGCCGACGAAGACATCCAGGGATCATATTCCATCAGTGGTGAATTCCAATACCCCCATTGATTGGCACCCCACGGATCGTACATGGGAACGGCCCCGCGATAACTCCGCCCCCGCCCCCTATCCCACGGCGCATTCCTTTCCTCACCCCGGAAGTTGGATCCCCACTCGCCCCGCCCAGATCCCCTTCGATTCCACTCCAACCCTTCTCCCCCTGCACTAGTCCCCCCCCCCTTGTCCCGATTCGCCGCAGTCTGCCCCATCTCCTGTACAAACGAACCCATGAACTTGCCAAACCGCTCCCCCATATCCTGAAGCTCCCGAAAGATCCTCAAAATCAGCCAGAGCAAAAACCCCCAAGGATACCAACCGTGTCAGCAAACCATTGACCATGTCGCCCGGCGGGGAATTTTCCCCATCCCCATGTTGCATCCAACGCCCCCCACTCTGGCATATTATGTTCACGATCCCATTCAAAAACCAGGACAGAAATCTGGAAATCGTTATTATTCAGAATATTATTAATTTCTAATATACAGACAAGCACAGCCCCACGCAAGAAAAAAATCAACCTCCTCTCACCTTTTTTCCACCCCCTCCCCCGCCACTGGGGTACTGATCTGCCGAAACCCCTCCGGAACCTCAAACAATGTCGCAGATTGCACTTCCTGACGCACATTCTCCAAGGTGACCTCCAGTCCGTCGGCGTACAACTCACGTATCGCTATTTTGAGCGATACATCCACCCACATCCGCGCATAAGCCTGCACACCCCCCTGGGGTAAATTCATGGCAATATCCCACACCCGCGTTTCACGTCCTGCCATGACCTGCGGTCCCATGTCGCGACAAATAAACTGCTTATCCTTACGACACGGACTCTCCGGTTCATCCGGCATGGGGGGCCGCCCAATATCCTTCCCCTCGGTCTGTGTATACCCTTTTTCCTGCGGAAACAATGTCCATACCCGTTTTTCCTGCGGTCGGAAAATCATCCAGACCGGCTGCCCCATCCGCTCCCCTTCTGTCCGAACTCCGTGCCGACCGACATACATCTTCCCGCGACTCACCCCTTGCCCCCCCTTGGCATCCTTGCGCACCACATCGGCGGAAAACTCCTGCACCAACCCTTCCACCTTGACCTTTTCCTCAGCCTTCGCCCTCCCCACCCAAACCTGACACGACAAAACCAAAAAACACACGAATACCATCCGGTGCACCAAGCCAGAACTGAAAAAAACACGAAAAAATTTCATGAAAAAACGCCTGAGGGAACGGTGGACATTATGCCCTTCGAGCAAAAACCAAAACCTTGGGGCACTGCCCCAAACCCAAGCCGGGGAGAATGATCCCCCCGGTCTCCCGCAACAGTTTCAGCCCAAAAATAAAAAGGGAGGGACTCAATAGTTACCACTCACCAACCAAACGGCCCAGGATAAAACGGCTGGGCTTCCATCTCCCACTCCCCCCGCCATGGATCCCCATATCCCCACCCAAACCCATCCGCACCACCAAAGGCACCCGGGCCATCGCCACGCGGCGACAACCAACCCGGAGAAACCCTCTCATCCCAGCGGCCACCATATCCCCACCCCGGAACCAACCGCCGATCCTCACCAACACCGCGCGACGGCACCCGCCGATCCGCCCCTCCCTCACGCCACTCCAGGGGAACCTCACCCCATGGTCGAACCGCAGCACCCTGCCCCTGCGATGGCACATCCGGCACGGCAGACCCCTTCAACCCCTCAGGCCTCACACGATAATACTGGCTCCCCCAAGGCAAATCACCCGCCTGCCCATCACCGGCAAACGCAAAAAACAATACCGCCCACAACACTGCCCACAAAATCGACGACATGAAACACCAACCCACCACACCCTGAACCCAACACCACCCCTCCCAAACCTCCCGGTCCCTGAAATGCCCACAGGTGCCCAGAAAAAGCTCATCGCCACGGGCCACGGCCACTTCCTTCGTTCAAATTAAAATCATCCGGCCTGAGATACGAATCATACCCAGACCCATAACCCCCGTCACCATTCCGCCATCCATCCCACGGCCTCATCCAATCGCTGGAGGAAGAATTCCACCCAGGCACAGGCATCCCCCATCCCCGGCCACCCCGATTCCCCCAATCATAACGACTGTTCCACGAAAATGACCCACCCCCACCATTCCCCTCCTCCCTGGGATCCCCCCGCCCCCAATAGCCTTCCTCACCCCGTCCCCGATAAGGTCCACTACCCTCCCCACGACGATCCGGATAAGAACGATCATCCTCGGAAAACCCTTGACCACGATAGCCCCGCCCCTCCGCATCAATCCCGCCATCCCGATAACGCCAACCCCGATCCGCCGAATCATCATAACGCGAATCAATCCCCGGACGCCCGCGATAACCATCCTCCCCGCCGTACCCCCGACCGGCGTCACCAGACCAGGACCGTCCTGAACCCGCATAACCGTCGCGCCGCTGTTTTCGGAGAAAATACGGGTCGATCTCCCGCCGAGGATCAAGGGTCTCCGAATCATGATACCTGTCCGAAGCCAAAGTCCCCTGAGAACCACCCCCAGCCGCTTCCTCCCGCAAACCAGCCCCGCCTCCCAAACCTCCTCCATCCCCAAACCGACGCCCAGGCAGGCGATCAACGCCCTCCCCCTCGGGATCGGGCCCCACCGCCCCCTCCCCTTCGCCCCCGGCTTCACCCCTGAATCCCGGCGGCGGATCCCAATAACGACTCGCATCCCGAGAACCACCACCCCATCCCCGCTCCGGAACCGCCATCGGCGGTGGCAACCCCGTGGTCGACTCCTTCCAGCCAGTCGCCGCAGCACCAGAATTCTCCACGGCATCCCCACGACCACCCGGATTTCCCCTCCAACTGCGGTCGCCAGACTCCCTGCCCTTCTCCCCCATGCGCACAAACCCCGAAGGGGGAACACTTTCACCCGAGGCCACCTCCCGACCGCTCGCAACCAAACCCTTGCGCGGCCCCTCGCCCGGACTGTCCTCCGCCACAGCCAGCACCGGCAGCAGACTTAAAGCTCCCAACAAGGAAAACAACCTTTTCCCGTAGCCTCGATGGTGCATCACGATTCCTCGCCAGCCCCTTCACCTTGGCCCTTTGTCTTCAAGCGAATGCCGCGCCGACCACCCGCCGCATTGCCAGAAGAAGCCCCCTGCCCCTTGACACGCCCCTGCGACTGCCGCGAAGCATGCGCATCGTCACTCCCTTCCTGATTCTTGACTTCCACACTTTCCACGCTAGGTTCTTCACCCACCCAAGCTCCACTATCCCTGGCCTCCGGCATCGGAACCGAAACCTCTACCACCGGCTCCACCTCCTGGGGTACCTGGACGACCGCTTCCTCAACCACAGCCTCGGCAGGCACAGACTTCACCGAAACCGGCGCGGCAGACCGGGATCTACGATTCGACGACCTCCCCTTCCCCCCACCTATATCGTCACTCGACACATCCTTGCTGGCCACCACCCGGCGCAACTCGTTTTTGGCTGCGGTATAGGAATCACTGTCCGCACCACCCAGTTCCACCGGAGCCGGCAAGTCGGGATCACACGCAGGACTGCTGGCACCAAAACCACCCAATCCGGAAGAACTTTCCGGCTCAGGACGCTTGAAACCACCCTGCGCCGTCACGCAACCCAAAGGAATCACCAGCAACGTCAAAAGAGTGGAAACCAAGGCACCAAACAGCAGCGATATGGCCATCCCCTGAAAAATAAAGTCGCCGAGAATCACACTGGACCCCGCCACAAGGGCAAAAGCTGTGATCAAAATCGGACGGGTTCTCGCCTTGCACGACAATATGACCGCATCGCGTACCGATACCCCTCTAAGAATTTCCTGCTGGGCAAAGTCCACCAACAAAATGGAGTTGCGAACAATGATCCCCGCCAGGGCGATAAAACCAATCATCGAAGTCGCGGTAAACTTGGCATTCAACAACCAATGGCCAGGAATGATCCCCAACAATGTCAACGGAATGGGGGCCATGATAATGGCCGGCAGGATAAAATTGCCAAACTCCCAGACCACCAACATGTAGATCAATATCAACGCCGCTCCAAAAGCCATGCCCATGTCGCGAAACGTTTCATAGGTCACAGTCCACTCACCCGTCCATTCAAAACCGGACTGACCATAACTCGTCGGCGGCCCAAGATAATTCCCCGACATGATCACACCATCAGGCGTCGTATAGGAGTCCAGCATTTTCTGCACCTCCGACATGCCGTAGATCGGTGCATCCAAACGTCCCGTCACCTCCCCAGTGACAAACTCCACCGGGCGCAAATCCTTGTGGTAAATGATATGATCCTGGAAATCCTTGACGAACCGACCCAGTTCCCCCAACGGAACCGCCGACCCCTCCGGGGTGGAAATGGGCAGATCGCTCATGCTCGACACCTTGGAGCGAATTTCCAACGGCACCTGGATGACAATGTAGGTCGGTTCCAAAATACTCCCTCCCTTGACATCCCCCAGCTGCGCCCCCCCCATGGCCATGGCCAGATTACGGTTGATGGCGTCCACCGATATGCCCCGACGCACCGCCTTTTCGGTATCCACCTCGAAACGCCAATATTCAAAAGGCTGCTGGATATAATTGTCCACATCCACAATACTCTCGGACTTCTCGAACAACCGTGTCATATGCTCGGCCACCTCCCGCCGAACCGTAGCCGTCGGACCCGTCACCTCCGCCACCACCGACTGCAACACCGGCGGTCCCGGAGGCATCTCAACCACCTGGACCCGCGCCCCCATCTGCTTGGCATAGGGAGTCAAAAGCTCCCGGGCCGCAATCGCCAAATCATGGCTGGTACGCTCGCGCTGCTTTTTGTGCAACAGTTGCACCTGGATATCCGCCTCCCAGGAATTACGCCGCATGTAATAATGCCGCACCATGCCGTTAAAGTTAAACGGCGATGCCGTACCAACATACGTCTGCAAGGCGGTAACTTCCGGAATCTTTTCCTTGAGCATTTCGGTCATGCGATTGGCCACATTGACCGTCCTGGGTAACGCCGTCCCCTCGGGCATGTTGATGACAACGTTGAATTCCGGTTTGTTGTCCAGGGGGAGAATTTTCACCGTCACATCGGTGGTGTAAAACAAAAGCATCGACCCAAAAAATCCCGCCACCAAAAGACCCAAAAAGGCAAATCCCTTGACCCGGCTATCCAAAAGGCCCGGAATAATCCAACGATAAAACCGCTCCAACCGCTCAGCACCCCGGTGCTCTTTCTCCGAGTGCATGTGCAGCGAACGCATGCTGGGTTTGATAAGTTGCGCCAGCCACGGGGTAAAAATAAAAGCGGCAAACAGCGAAAACAACATGGCCACCGACCCCAACGCCGGAATCGGCAACATGTACGGCCCCATCATGCCACGCACAAACCCCATGGGCAAAAGGGCGGCAATCACGGTAAACGTGGCCAGAATCGTGGGATTTCCCACCTCCCGTACCGCATCGATGGAAATCAGGTGACAGCACCTGTCCTCCAATAACCAGCGTCGATAAATATTTTCCACCACCACAATGGCGTCGTCCACCAAAATGCCAATGGAAAAAATCAAGGCAAACAACGACACACGGTCGATGGTGTAACCCATGATCCAAGCGGCAAACACCGTCATCAAAATCACCACAGGGATCACCACCAAAGTCACGATGGCCGGCTTGAAACCCAGGGAATACCAAACCAAAAATGTCACCGCCATGGTGGCGATCATCAGCTTGAACAGCAGCTCGTTAACCTTTTCGTTGGCCGTCTCGCCATAGTTGCGCGTCACCGACACCTGGACATTCTTGGGGATGAGGTGCCCCTTCAATTCCTCTACCTTGGTCAACACCCCATCGGCTACCGTCACACCGTTGGAACCTTTCTTCTTGGCAATGGCCAACGTAACCGCCGGCACCCCATTGGCTGGCGGCGTATTCCCCTTGTAGGCGGGACCCGTGGTATAGGTCACCACCTGTCGGGTCTCTTCCGGTCCAGAAAACACCTGAGCCACGTCACGAACATAGACCGGCGAATTAAACCGGGTTCCCACCATCAGGCGAGAGACATCCTGGGCATTCTTGAGAAAAGAGCCGGTATAAAGGGTAAAACCCTGGTCTCCGCTCTCAAGGTGACCCATCCCCTGCTCGCTGTTGGCCGTCTTGATGGTCTGGGCAATCTGATCCAGACTCAACCCAAAACCCGACAACCGCTCGGGGAAAATTTCCACCCGGATCTGCTCGGCACGACCGCCAACAATGAACCCCTGACTGGTATTTTCAACCTGCTTGATCTGTTGCAACACATCCAGGGTCAGGGCACGCAACGCACTGTCGTTGACATCCTCGGACCACAACGTCAACGTCACAATGGGGACATCATCCACCGCCTTGGGCTTCACCAGGGGAGGCTGCACCCCAGGGGGAACCTTATCCATATTGGAATGGATTCGGTCGTAGAGTTTAACCAGGGAGGCCTCCAGATCCTGTCCCACATCATATTCCACCGTGATCATGGCGGACCCGCGCATGGAAGCAGAATACACATGCTTCACCCCGGCGATTTCACTCATGATCCGTTCCAGGGGATCGGTAACCAGGGTCGCAACCTGTTCCGAAGAAGCCCCAGGGTATTGGACAAAAATGTCCACCATGGGAACCGAAATCTGCGGATCCTCCTGTCGCGGGGTCATCAACAGACCCATGATCCCCATGGCCAGACACGCAAACAAAAACAAAGGCGAAAGAGGAGAATGAATGAAGGCCTTGGCCATATTGCCGGCCACGCCAAGGTCATGGTGAGGCCCCTCCATCTTTTCAGGTGGTGGAGGCAGCGTGCTACCGTTGGGTTTGGAGGCTTTGGTCATGGTCCCTGTCGCAAACGGAAATTAAAGGTGTATGAGTAGGCCCCACCGCCCCGACCAAACATTGGATGGATGCCCAGAAATCGCTGCTGCTCATTTTTTGGTACTTTATGCCTTTCGGGCGAAAAATAAATCCTTGGGTACTCTCGCCCCCAAACCCCCATTGCAACGCAGCTTTTTGTTTAAACACAAAAGCAAGCTTTTTGTTCAAAGTCAAAAGCAAAGGTCAAAAACGGGGCATGAAAGCTTTTTTGTTTAAAGTCAAAACCCTGGGGAAAGAATTCCCCAGACCCCTTCTTTTTTTTTAATAGTTTTCCTGTCTCCACGCGCAACCCATGGCCGAAACAAAAACCTAGGCCACCCCCGCAATAATTTTTGCCAAACTTTATTTTCCGATACCTCAAAACGATGGCACCGTTTTTTCTTCCGTCTTGCCCTGGGGATCCCAGCCACCCACCATGCCCGCAGGCGGTTCGGCATAAATTTTTTCCCCGACCTGGAGACCCGACAGCACGCTAACCGAATCCATCTCCACAAAACCACCCAGCCTGATCATGCGCAACTCCGGCTCCTTCCCCTCCGTGGCAACGAGAACAGCCGGCAAAGACCCTCGCCAAATCACAGAGGTCTTGGGAATGGTCGGCAGGTTGCGCACAGGAGTGGTAATGTCGGGAACCATCACCTCGGCATACATCCCCGGCCCCCCCGGCGAACCCTTGGCCAAATCAAGCTTGACGGTCACCGTATGGCGTTGTGGATCGGCCATGGGAAACACCTGAGCCACCTCGGCTTCCGCCTCGACACCGCCCACATCAAGCCTCGCAGAAATCAACATACCCTTCTTGATGCCAGGCATGAGACGGGCAGGAACGTCTACCTTGATTTGAAGATGCCGGGTATCGGCAAAACTTACGAGAGGCATCCCCGGCTGCACCGTATCGCCAACCTCAATGTGTTTGGCGACAATCACCCCGGCAAAGGGCGCGATGGAACGGGTATCGCGCAACTTGGCTTCCAGTTCCTGAAGTGCCGCCTGGGCCTGGGCCAGAGAATAACGCGCCTGGTCAATCTGGGTTCCCTGGGCATAAATCTGTGCCCTGCGGGTCAGCTCGGGATTGTCCAGCCCGACCATGTCGGACATAGGCCGAGTAAGCACCCGGTCAAACATGCGCGGCATGTCCATCCCCATGTTGTCCGAGGCCATGCTCGAACCCGAATAGACCTGACGGGTATACTGCACCCGTGCATTGCGCCAATTGGCACTCGCCGTCGCCAAGGCCGCCTGCGCCGACTTGTGCTTGGCCAATAGGTCGTCCTCGTCCAGGGCTACCAAAACCACCCCCTTTTTAAACCAATCCCCCTCCACGCCAGCAATGTATTCCACCCGTCCCGGCATCTGCGCCGAAAATGAAACCTCCCGGTACGGTACAACCGTCCCACCCAGAGTGGTCGTCGCCCCAATGGCCGCTTCTTCCACAGTGATCACCCGATTTCCAGCCGGAACTCGTCCGGTTGGAGCATTGGCCGGGGGGCCGTCACCAGCCGCCCACGGCCTGTCCGGTCGCACAACCCAGACCGCCAGTGCCAACAATAAAGTCACCAGTGTGATGAATTTCCTCATGGAACAAACCACCTCGAAAGCAGGATGACACACAACAAACGGCCATACCGTATCACGGGGGGAAGTAACCCAGTCGGCTTCAGACGCGACCCATCACAGAAAAAGATTTGATGAAAGGCCCGGCCATACGCGGATCCTTGATCATCGCACCATAATCACCCACGTTAAACTTAAGCTTGCGCGAGGTATAAGCCATCCCCAACCCCATCATGCCAATCCCCTTGGCGATCCACTTTTCCCAGTTGGCCTTGCTGGCGCGCAGATCCCAATTGACAGGTTCCCCGCTGTAAGCACCACTTTTTACAACTTTGCCTTTTTGCACCACAATCACCCCGACAGGTTTGTCGTCGCCCTCAAAACCGTAAGCGATGGTCGAGTTGAAATCGATCTCTGCCAAGGCGTCGGAAAGCTCTTTTTCCTTGTTCCACTCTTCATGAAAACGATTCATCCATCCTGCGGAAAACAATTCGGCCATTTCAGTTCCTTTTCCAGTATACGAGACAGGTTACACACGCGCCCCAAGGCGGGATACCGTACACCACCGCCCTCCCACCAGGGGACAGGAAGAGACTCACCCAGTTCAAGCGCACCGTTCCCAAGGTTCCCCGCCCTTGCCTAAAAAGCAAGATTGATCCTTGGTTTTGTTAATCTTTTCAATCATCCCCTCACACCAAAAATGCGACTCACCATACCTCATCGCAACCTGTTTTACAATCCCGATCTTCCCCTTCCAAAGTAAAAAATACCGGATGACCGAATACGCCCCCTTTCACACGATGATCCTGCGACGTACCAGAGCGACAGCGGCGATGAAGGAGGCCACGGCATAAACACCGATCACCGCCAGATGCACACCAACCTCCGCAAATACAAAACCGGAAGCCTCGGGACGCAGCAACGCCACCACATGGGTCAGCGGCATCACCGCAACGAAAGCCTGGACCAGAATCGGCAAAGAGGCCACGGGATAAAACACCCCACAAAAAAGAAACATGGGCGTCGTCACCAGGGTGAAATAATAGAGAAAAAAATCATAGCTCGGAGAGATGGCGGTCACCACCATCGCCATGGCCCCGAAAGCCAATCCCGCAAGGACGACCACCGGCAACGCCACCAACACCGACCCCAGGGAGAAAGCCCCCAACGACCAACCGACCAAAAAAATAGCGGTCCCCGAAATCAAAGAGCGGGTCGCAGCCCAGGCGATCTCTCCCGCCACCACATCGGCGACGGTCAGGGGGGTAGCCAGCATGGCATGGAAGGTGTTCTGGCGCGTCATGCGGGTAAAACCGCCATAAATGGCTTCAAAGGTGGCGGAATTCATGCTGTTGGCCGCCAAGATGCCCGAGGCCACATAGACCATGTAATTCTTGTCGCCAATCGCCCCGACAAACCGACCCAAACCGTACCCCAACCCCAAAAGATACAAAAGGGGTTCCCCCAAACTTCCCGCCAGAGAGGCCACGGCGTTTTTTTTCCAAACCAAAAAATGTCGCCGCCACACCTGAACAGACCCCCTGGAAGGAATAAACCCTCGAATCACCCTCATGATCCCTCCCCCAGATCGTGGCCCGTCAAGCGCAAAAACACATCCTCAAGATTGGCCGGACGCAGAAGACACGAACACCCTTCGCGCTCAAGCACCCGTTGCCGCACCGATTCCAGTTGAAAACCGTAAACGTAAAAGGTATCACCCACCCGCTCCCAACGTCCCCCCAAGGTTCCAAGCTCCGCCAAACCCCGATCCCCTTCCCGCCCCCAAACTTCCAAAACCTCCGGTTCCACATGCCGACGCACGAGAGTTTCCGGACTCCCCTGGTCAAGAATGCGACCCTGATCAAGAATCAACAGACGGTCACACAAACGGGCCGCCTCTTCCATATAGTGGGTGGTCAAAAGCAGGGTGATGCCATTTTCCTTAAGCTTCGCCAACCGCTGCCAGATCAGATGCCGTGCCTGGGGATCCAGTCCGGTGGTGGGTTCGTCCAGGATGACCATTTTCGGTTGCGCCACCAGGGATCTGGCAATCACCAGACGCCGCATCATGCCGCCGGAAAGTGTATGCACCGGGGTGTGGCGACGGTCGCTCAATTGGGCAAATTGCAACAGTTGCTCAATTCTTTCCTCCCGCACCTTGGCCGTCAACCCAAAATAGCGACAATAAACCTCCAGGTTTTCGCCAACCTCCAGGTCGGTGTCCAAATTGTTCTCCTGGGGGACAATGCCCAACTGTGCCGCAATGGCAGGATCCTCCGGGACCACATTGCGCCCCAACACCGAAAGCTTTCCCCCATCTCGCGGGGTCAAACCGATGATCATGCGCATAATGGTACTCTTGCCCGCCCCATTGGGTCCTAAAAATCCAAAACATTCCCCCTGGCGAACCTCAAAGTCGATGCCGTCCACCACAACCCTTTCCCCATAGCGTTTGGTCAGATTGGATGCAAAAATGATCGTCGGTTGCATGGCAGACCTGTCTTTTTGGAGTTGCAGAGACAAAAAATACCCGTATCTTGGTGGCATGCGATCATTTTATCAATGGCCGCCTTGGGTTTTTTCCCCCGGTCGTCGTGCGACGGCAACCAACCCGGATGGAGTCATCATGGCAAAACTACTCACAAGCACCCAAATGCGGGAAGCCGACCGGCGGACCATCGAAGAACTGGGGCTGCCCGGCGTTGTACTCATGGAAAACGCCGGCCAGGAAACCGTCAGAATCCTCAAAGACCACCTAGCCGAGGAAAAAAATCAACGCCTTTTGATCCTGGCCGGCGCAGGCAACAACGGCGGCGACGGTTTTGTGGTGGCACGCCGGCTGTTGCAGGATGGCATCGCCACCGAGGTCATCCTTTTCGGCCAAGGCCAAAACCTTAAAGGCGATGCCGCCATCAACCACCAGGTCTACCACCGCCTGGGAGGACCCATCCACGAAATCGTCCAACCCGAAGACCTCAACGGTTTTAAAAGCCGATTGCTCCACTCCGGAATCATCGTCGATGCCATCTTCGGAACCGGACTCATGCGTCCGATCACCGGCGTCATCGCCACCGCCATCGACCTGGTCAATCAGGCAAAAAAACCGGTGCTGGCCATAGACATTCCCTCCGGGATCAACGCCGACGATGGCCGAATCATGGGAACCGCCATCCATGCCACCTGGACCGTCACCTTCGCCGCCGAAAAAATCGGTCATCGCCTGTATCCCGGGGCCGGGCTTTGCGGACAACTGACCTGCGTGGACATTGGCATTCCCTCATCCTACCTCGATATCCCCCAACACACCGTGGCCCGCAACCTGACCCACGATCTCAGCATACCCCAACGCCCCCGCGACAGCCACAAAGGCCACTTTGGCCATCTTTTCATCGTCGCCGGTTCGGTGGGAAAAGAAGGTGCCGCCGCCCTCACCGCCCTGGGAGCACAATGCGTCGGCCCGGGACTTGTCACCGTCGCCACCCCCGGCATCGTTCAATCCGCCGTGGCCTCCAAGCTGCTGGAAGCCATGACCCTGCCCTTGCCCGATGATGGTATCGCCTGCATCGACCCCAAAGCCCTCACCGCCCTCCTCAACCACCCCATCCGCCCCTCCGCCCTGGCCATCGGCCCCGGTCTGGGAGCGGGTGACGGTACCGCCGCCGTCGTCACCGGCCTCCTCAACCATTGGCACGACATCCCCGCAGTCATCGATGCCGACGGCCTGAACGCCCTGGCCCGCGACCATAAAAATATTCTCCCCAAAACCAGGACCGCAGCCACCGTCCTCACCCCCCATCCCGGAGAAATGTCCCGACTGCTGGGCCTGCCCGTCGCCACCATCCAGGAAAACCGAATGGCTGCCGCCAAAACATTGGCCACCCATTTACACAGTTGGGTCGTCCTCAAGGGGGCCGATAGCGTCATTGCCGCCCCCGATGGCCGGATCTGGATCAACGACAGCGGCAATTCCGGCCTTTCCGCCGGTGGCAGTGGCGATGTGCTCACCGGCGTCATCGCCGGGTTGCTGGCACGCGGCTGGCCCGTGGAAAGTGCCGTCCGCGCCGGTGTGCGCGTCCACGGCGAAGCCGCTGAAACCGCAGCCCTGGCCCTCGGCGGTGCCCCCGGCCTCAGGGCGGGGGAACTCCCCCCGTTCATCCGCCGCGCCATCAATCGACTGGGTTGAACCTATGGAACGGCGAAAATTTGGAGCCACCGGCTGTCATCTTTCGGTATTCACCCTGGGGACCATGCGTTTTCTCAATGGTTGGGACGCGCCGCACGATCATCTGCCCGAAGAATCCATTGAAAATGCCCACAGTGTCATCACTGCGGCCCTCAAAGCGGGCATCAACCATATTGAAACCGCCCGCAGCTATGGCAAAAGCGAGGGACTCATCGGTCAAGTACTTTCCCATCTGGACATCCCCCGGTCCAACCTGGTCATCACCACCAAGGCCCAGCCGACCGAAACCGCCGCAGAAATGCGCAAAAATCTGGAAGAATCCCTGAGACTCCTGGGGCTTAACCGCGTGGATCTTTTCGCCCTGCATGGTCTCAACAACCAACAACGCCACGATCTGGCCATGCGTCCAGGAGGTTGCCTTGCCGCCCTCCAACAAGCCCAAAGAGAAGGATTGATCGGGGCCATCGGTTTTTCCAGTCACGCCCCCCTCCCCTTGCTCCTGACCACCATTGCCACCCGAGCCTTCGCCTTCGTCAACCTGCACTACAACTTTTTTCGCCAGGAAAATCGCGCCGCCGTCGATTTGGCCACCGCCTTGGGGATGGGAGTTTTCATCATTTCCCCCAATGAAAAAGGGGGACTCCTTTATCAACCCCCCCCCAAACTGGCACAATTAACCCATCCCCTGCATCCGGTCCATTTCAATGAACGCTGGCTCCTCTCCCAACCCCAAGTCCACACATTGAGCCTGGGTCTCAGCCTCCCGCAACACATGGACATTCATCTGGAAAGCCTGAACCCCCGACCCTTTTGGCAAGGCAACGAACGCCAAATCCAGGCCGACCTGATCCAGGCCTTGTCCCGCTCGCCATTGCAACGTTGCGGCCCCTGCCGCCTGTGTTTACCCTGCCCGGTCCAAATCGACATCCCCACAGTGCTGCGCTTGAAACATTTGCGCGACACCCTGGACATGGATCATTTCGCCCGTTTTCGTTATGAAATGATGCAACCGGACGACCATTGGATTCCTGGTGCCCGTGGTCATCTGTGCACCCGTTGCGGCGATTGCCTTGCCCGCTGCCCCCAGGCGTTGCCCATTGCCGATCTGGTCCGGCAGGCGCACCATGAATTTTCCCTGTAAATCCTGGCAAGGAGCCGCCCGTGACATCCATGACCGACGATACCGCCAAAGATGCCTGGATCCAGCGTAGCCGTTTCAAGGTGCATGGACGCAAAAAAGGCATTCTCAAGCGCGGAGAAACCGACTGGCTGCCGCAACGGTTGCAGGAACTGTCTCCCCCATGGGCAACCACACGCCACGAAACCCTGACCCGATGGCAAGCCGATCCCGGAACCGCCCGCTTGTGGCTGGAGATTGGCTTCGGCAATGGGGATACCCTCACCCACATGGCTCTGCACCATCCCCAAGACCGTTTGATCGGCATTGATGTTTTCATGGAAGGTTTTTCCGCCTTGCTGCGCCGGATCGAACGGATGAACCTGCACAATGTGGCGGTAGAGGCGGGCCATGCCCTGGAAATATTGGAAACCAGAAAAATTGAGGCTCTGTTGGACCGGGTGATGATCAATTTTCCCGATCCCTGGCCGAAAAAACGCCATCACAAACGCCGTTTGATCCAAACCGATTTTTTGGACCGCCTCGCCACCGCCATGACCCCGGGTGGTTTGTTGACCTTGGCCACCGACTGGCCCGACTATGGCGTCTGGATGCAGGACCACCTGGAGGTCCACCCCGCATTCACCAACCCCCACGGTCCCCGCCAACCCGCCCCCGAACCCGATCTTTGGCAACCGACCCGCTTCCAACAAAAAGGAGAATCCGCCGGTCGCCCCATTTTACACTTGGCCTACCAACGATCTTGAATTCACCCCCATGATTCCATTATTTTAAGTGACCTTGAACAACGGAGATATTCTTGAAAACACCCTCCACAATTCACATCACCTATCTGATAGTTATCGCACTGACTTGCTTTGGTGCTATTGTGACTATTGACTTCGGCGATATTGATTTTCTCCGACGCTTGACCTATGCCATGATCATTTCCGCCTTGGCTATCTCCATTTTATCGATCGTTTACGTATTTTTAAGCAACACAACCATTCCTACCATGCTCAAGGACGTCGAACGGATTTCAAACCAAATCCAGGAAAGTGCCCATCGAATGGATGTCCGGCCTGATGTCGCCAGAGAATTTGATACCCTGTCAAAGCTTATCCGCGAAGAATCCCAACGTCTAAGTAGCGAAATGCACTCCCTGACGCTATTGCAAGGCTCAGAATCGGAAGGGGGCAGGCATGACCAAACAGGCACCGATCAGAGCGAATTGCCCATGCGCGTGCTTGATACCAGTGCGCCTATGGGGTTGGTGCTATTGTACGCGGCAGTACTGGCTTTTGGGGCTAAAAAAAGCCTGGATTTGGCCGATTTGTGCCAATCCATGGCGTTGCCCCCAGGCTCGGAATTTTATTTTCAAGGGTGGATCCTGGCCATGACCGCAACCGGGCTTTTGGCAACCCGTTTTGATGATCAAATGACGGCCAAAGTTGAATATGTTCATCCCAGCCTACTGGAAGGAATTCGGGAGAGGATCCCAAAAAAAATCGCGCAATTAAAGTTGGAAAGCAACGCAACCTACGCGACGGAAATTGCCACAACAATAACCAGAGTGGAAGAATATTTCGCATCAAAGAAAACATGATGCCCTGTGGACAGTATGGTCCACGGGTCCGCTATCGGTTGGCCCGCCCCGTCAAAACACCGGTTTTTTTGTTTTGTCCCGTTTGGACGGACGCCAAGCCCCGACTCAATAAAGATTGGCTGTCGTCGTCTTTTTTCAAAATTTGCACTGAGGTCCGAATCTCCAGCGTATGTGCCTGGCCATCCTGTCCCTTAACCTTGACCGCCAGTTGCGCCGCAATACGCCGCGCCAGTGCCGTGGCTACCGGAGGCAGGATGTTACACAAAAATAACCCGATATGTTCATCATCCAACAGCCCAAATACATCCTTATTTTTCGCCTCAAGCTTAAGCCTTCCCTTGATGTGATCCGCCAACCTTTCGACGGTATTGGATGAGGTGCGTGCAACAAGCTTTTGGATGTTCGCCATCTGAATAACAATCAGAGCCGAGGGCTGTCCAGTGGTCATACCAGAGGAAACCTGAGCTTCAAACTGTTTCGGATGGGCAAAACCACACTGGGCAAACTTTTGACACAAAGGTGACAATCCCGACAACTCTCCCGGCAAAGCTTCGGCGGAGGAAAGAGAGTATGCGCTTATGTCAGCTTGCGAAGAAGACACGTCACTCCGGAGCTGATCCGGGTCGATGATCGCCGGTTCAGGGGAACCGGGACCGATTAAGGAGGCATCAACCAAAACACCCACATGGGCAGACTCGCTGGCACAAGTTTCCAAAACAGGCAAGCCTGTGTTACAAGCCTGTTTTAAACCATGTTCATGTTTTTTTATCTCCAGGGTCAAAACATCGCCCGCTTTTGTAAAATGACCAACCTCATGCAACAACATGGTTTTTATGTCGAGCAACTGCGCAGGTGAAGGATTTTGGTCTATCTCCTCTCCCAACCGACGCACGCGTCGGTCAATCCCATCCATGGTCACCAGGGTCTGATTCATGCGCCCAAGCAGACCAGTCACGGCATCCCTGGCCTTGTCTATCCATCCCATGGACATCGCTTGGCCTTCAAGAACAGCCAGCGCCTGAGAAACTTCAGGAGGGTTCTTTTTCAGGCAGGCTATGGCCTGAGATAATTCATCCGCAGAAAGAGTCATGGAGGGCATGGTGCCTTTCGCGCAAAAAAAAGTCAAAACAAAATCAAAAAACCAAAAACGACCTTTGATACGTTGCCGAATGCCCCCGGACCGACATCGTCCCTTGACCCCGGCTGCCATTGGCATGGATTGCGCAAGGGTATTGATATCCGATACAGTCACCGGACCTTTTCCAATGTGGTTGGAACAAAATCATTGTGGAAAGGTTTTTGCCAGGCAAGGAAAACTTGTCATTCGTCAAGATGGGAAACACACTATGTTCCGCGACAAGGGGAGGCGTCCCATCATTCTGGTGGTGGATGACACTCCTGAAAACATCGATGTCCTGAAAGGGGCATTGATCGACGATTATACGGTTCGCCCCGCCCCCAACGGCCAGATTGCCTTGAAAGCCGCCATGGTCCCTCCCCACCCCGACCTGGTGCTGTTGGATATCATGATGCCCGGCATGGATGGGTATGAGGTTTGTAACAGGCTCAAACAGAACAAACTGACCTGTGACATTCCGGTAATCTTCGTTACCGCCAAAGCAGAAGAAGCCGATGAAATCATGGGGTTGAAACTTGGCGCGGTGGATTACATCACCAAACCTTTCAGCATCCCCATTGTCCAGGCACGCATCAAAACCCATCTGGAACTTCGATTTGCCACCCGCACCCTGAAAAAAAACAATCAAAATTTGCTGTACGAACGCGAATTGATCGAAAACATCATCACCAAGATGCGTGGTGCCGATGTTTTGGATGAGCGTTATTTGCGTCACATCATCGCCCCCGTTGAACAAACGGCAGGCGACATGCTCCTGTCCACCTTCACCCCCGAAGGGCGACAGTTGGTCCTGCTGGGTGACTTTACCGGTCACGGACTGCCGGCCGCCATCGGTGGACCCCTGGTCACCTACATCCTGCACGAACAGGCCCGCATGGAATCCCCCGGTTTGGCCATTCTTGAACAGATCAACAGTCAACTTTTCTCCCGCCTGCCTACAGGACTCTTTTTTGCGGCACTGTTGCTAGAAATATCGGCACAACGACACCAGGCAAAGATATGGAATGCTGCGATCCCTGAAGCTTTGTTGCTGCGACAAGGCCAGATTGTGAATCGTTTTCCATCCATGCTCCCCCCCCTGGGCGTCACCATGTCGCTGGACATGGGAGAAGCCCAGGCAACCCTGGACCTGGAAAAGGATGACCGCCTGTATCTCTATTCCGATGGCATTACCGAAGCCAGGGGACTCCACAATGACATGTTCGGTGTAGAACGGCTGGAAAAATTTTTAACCGACCTCGCCGCCAGCGGTGCCCCCCTGGAAAATCTCCTCAAACGACTCGAAGCCTATACCGGCTCCGATACCCAGGACGATGACATCACCCTGGTTGAGGTAAGAATTTGATCGTGGCCGGAGAAATAGGGGTCACGTGGACACCTGTGATTTCACGCAGCCCACCAAATCTCTGGCCAAATCGATACAGTTGGCAAAACGTTTTTCCGGCCGAGGTTCCAAACATTTTTGGATGATACGCCGCAAGCATTCCGGAATCTCCGCAGAAAACTCTTTACCAGAAACAGGTTCCACAGGTGGCGGAGAGCCGGTCACCAGTTGGAAAAAAATCCTTCCCAGTGCATAAATATCGCTCCTACGTGTCGGCAGTTCGCCCTTGATCTGTTCCGGGGCCATGTGCACCATGACCCTTTGCCACGGATGGTTGCCTTCGGGAAAGGGAAGCACCTCCAGGAGCATGACCTGGCCGAATCCGGTTAGTTTAATTTCATGAGAATATTCATTGAAAAGGACATTCCCGGGTTTAAGTCCACCGTGAAAAATTTTAAGCCGATGGGCATGGTCCAAAGCCATAGCCATTTTGGCGATCACCTGGATGACCCACGGCAAAGGTAACCGTTTTTGGTGCGAGGTATACTGTTCGATACTGTGGCCAGCATGAATTTCCATGACCAGAACCCCCTTGCCTTCAAGAACCTGTGATTCCTCTACCCGGATGATGTTCGGATGGCGTAAAATCGCGTATTGATCGGCCATGCGATTAAAAATGGATTTGGCCAGGAGAAACGATTTTTCGTCCATAGATCGTTCCTGAAGAGGAATGATCTTGACGGCGACTTCCCGATGTTTGGCGTCGTCGTAACCATGCCATACGGTTCCAAACAACCCCCTGCCAAGTTCTCCTTCGAGTCGGTAACGCTCCAAGAGTGCCACACTTTCCTGGTACATGGATGGTAAATGTCCCAACTTTTGTGAATCTGTCTGCCCCGCCACCGCAATCCGGTCCAATTCCATTTTTTTTCCGCAGTCCCGAAAGCCGGGCTGTTTTTGCTCGATGTAGGCAAAAATACCCATGGCATCCTCAAAGCAACGACGCTTCTCGAACTCCAAACCCAGATCGTAAAGAAGATTCAGGGTCACATCGTCAGCCCGACACCGGCGAAACCGCTCAAAAGCTAGGTCCAGTCGTCCCTGTCCCTGGAGGGCCAATCCCAGCATGCGGTTGCTGCTATCAACTTCGGAATAGGGAAAAACACGCCGACGTCGCTTCCCGCTGGTCATGAACGCCAGAACAAAAGTTCCCGTTAAAAGCAGGACAGACGAACCTGTCGCAGGAATCCAAAGGGTATATTGGATCATCATGTACATTTGACCCGCAACCAAAGCCGACGCCATCCCCAAGCCCAGGATCATGCCTATGGCACGCGGCAGCCAGGAAAGGATAAGCATTAAAAACAGCCCCACGCCCAAATACAAGGCCATCTTGGCCTTGGGGGTCCACGATGGCTGGACATAAGCATCCTGGTTGAGGATGGTGGCAACCTCATGGGCCAGCATTTCAACGGGTGCCAAGGTTTGATTGAGCGGCGTATCATGCTTGGCAACCAGACCGGAGGCTGTCAAACCAATGAGGACGATCTGATTGCGAAACGCAGTCGCCGGTATTTTGTTCTCCAACACGTCGACAAAAGAAAAGGTGGAAAAAGGGCTTTGCGATCCATTACCGTGATAAAAACTGGTCAGAATGGCAAAGTTCTGATCATGGGGAACCGCCCATTGTCCCAGGGTAAAGGGTTTATTGGCGACAAAACGCAGTTCGGACGACGGAATATTAAGACTTCTCGCTGCGGTGATGAGTGCCAACGATGGAAAAAGCTTACCGGAAACCCGATACCCAAGATGGGTTGTGCGCGTGGTGCTGTGGGCATGGACTGGCGCAACGATGGTAACCCCCAGGGCCAACGATTGACTGGCAATCTCCAAAGGTGGCGTCTGGATGATAGCGATTTCGGGCAAACCAACCATCGAGGATGCGGCGGGTTGGATGGCGTGTTTAACAATTTCCCCGGATAATTCGGGGGCCGGAGCCTGACCGTATTGAAAATCAACCCCCTCCATGGCGAAAATCATGTTTCCAGCCAAACCCATGATTTTGACATACTCCCTGGTCACGCCCAATTGTTTCACACCATCGGTCAGAATCTCTTCCAGTTCGGACATGGACTTGATAAAACCGGGATTCTCGGAGGCCGCATGGGTCTGGGTTCGATAGCGGATACTTTCCAGCTTTTTCCTGGCCTGGGAGAGGATTTCCAGAGAGGGTTTGTCCCTCTTGAACGTGGCCACACGCGTATCCACAATCAGCTTCGGGTTGCCGTGAACCAGTGTGCGAATAAGTTGAAGTTCGTGTCTCCCATCCCACGGCCAACTTCCCAAGGCAGCCAGTGATTTGTCATCGACGACAATCGCAACAATTCGTTTATCGCCGGGATGCTGAGACATCTGCACGCCCCAATCGTAGGTCACCATCTCCAGAGGACGCAGCAAGGCGGCCCCGTCAGCCAGTAAGAAAGCTGCCGTCAGAATGGAAATGAGGAACCAGCGGTTGGAAAAAAAATGAATCACGGCGATCCAGGGCAACTTGAAGCTTTGGTTTTCCAGGTGACTTCGACAGCAACGCCACGGGTCGGCATTGAGCAGCGAGAAGGATCCATGATAAACCATAGCGTAGGAACGGACAATCGATACTTTCCTATAACCCTTTCCTAATAACCAGGGTGACGAAATAATTTTGACCAACCAGGCGACAACGTTGGATCGGGACGGTGAAACATGATTCGCATACAACGGGAAGATTTTTCCATTCAGGAAGAAATGACACGCCTCACCCGGGGATTGCATCGCGTGGGGGGGGTGGTCGCCTTTGTGGGGACCGTTCGCGATCTGGCCCAGGATCAGACCCAGGATGAGTCGGTTGTGGCGATGAGTCTGGAACACTATCCGGGCATGACCGAGGGACAACTGGAAAAAATTGAAGTTCAGGCCCGTCAACGCTTCGACCTTGAGGCCTTGCTGGTAGTTCACAGGGTGGGGCGTCTGAACCTGGAAGAAAATATTGTGCTGGTCATCGCCGCCGCCGCCCACCGTGCGACCGCTTTCGATGCCTGTCGCCATGTCATCGATCATTTGAAAATATTTGCCACGTTCTGGAAAAAGGAAATCCTAGCCTCCGGAACGCAACGCTGGGTCCATTCCTGTCCCGGGTGCATAGCCGCAGCAACCCACTGGCAGGATTTCGCGTCGGTGCCGCATCGCACCGATGATCATTGTCACAAAGAAAAGCATTCCCCGCAACACGAACATGGACACCAACCTGACCGTTCGCCCGAAGAGCAACCAACACAGAGGGCCGATTGGACGGGGTTGTCGGTGGGTATACTGACCCTCTCGGATACGCGAAATCTGGCCACGGACAAGAGTGGTGATGGTCTGGAAAAAACAATTCGGGGTTACGGGGTCAAAAGGGTTGTCCGCTGGGTCATCCGTGATGAAAGGGAGGAAATCGAGCGTCTCCTGGTATCCTGGTCCGACGCGGAAAAAATCGATGTCATTCTGACCACGGGGGGGACGGGTCCGGGTCCACGCGATGTCACCCCGGAAGCGACCCGCACGGTTACGCAACGGGAAATGCCGGGGTTTGCCGAGACGATTCGCAGGGAAGGCTTGCGCCAGGTACGATCGGCGTTGTTGACCCGGGGTATTGCAGCGTTTCGCGGTGAAACCCTGATCATCAATTTACCCGGCTCGACACGAGGGGCGTTGCACAGCCTGGGGGTGGTGGCCGATCTGGTCCCCCATGCCTTGTCAATGGCCAAAGGAGGAGGACATGGTTGACAAACTGGCAGGCATGGAGACGATGCTTTCCTTCGAAGAAGCCGGAGAAAAAATTCTTGCCGGCATGGTGGCGGTGACAGAGACGGAAGTTGTAGACCTGGAACACCTGCCGGGCCGAGTGCTGGCAGGCGATGTGACAGCCGGAATGAACGTACCCAACCATGACAATTCGGCCATGGACGGCTATGCGGTGCGTAGCGTCGATCTGGCGGGGACGGGAGAAGTACGATTGCGGGTGGTGTCCGACCTCGCCGCCGGTGGATACCATTCTTCAATCTTGAATCAGGGCGAAGCCGTTCGCATCATGACGGGTGCGCCAATCCCCCCAGGGGCCGATGCGGTGGTGATCCAAGAGATCTGCCGCCGAAACCAGGATTGGGTTACCGTCCCCTGCGGTTGCAAACCAGGGGAACATGTTCGCAGTGCGGGTGAGGACATGAAGGTGGGTGACAAAATTTTTGCGACCGGCAGGCGTCTGCGGCCCGCCGATGTCGGTGTCCTGGCAGCCCAGGGAATTTCCCAGGGCCGGGTATTCCGGCGCATACGGGTTGCGGTTCTTTCCACCGGCAACGAAGTGGTAGAAATTGCCAGCCCCATTCGTCCCGGACAGGTCTATGACAGCAATCGTGCCGGACTCAAGGCGGCTTTGCGCGCCATGGGTTGTGAGGTCATGGATTTTGGGATTGTCGGGGATCATCTGGCCACCATCGAAACAGCCCTGGAACGTGCCTCCCACACAGCTGACGCCATCATCAGTACCGGCGGTGTTTCCGTGGGTGACTATGACCTGGTACGCCTGGCACTGGAAAACAAAGGCAACGTCAATTTTTGGAAAGTCGCCATGAAACCGGGAAAACCACAGGCCTACGGTCGGCTGGGCCGGGCCGCCTTTTTTGGGCTTCCCGGCAATCCCGTTTCGGGGCTGACAGTGTTCTACCTGTTGATCCGTCCGGCCCTTTTTCGCCTCATGGGCGGCGGAACGTGGCCAAAAAAAATGTTCCAAGCCACCTTCAAGGGACATTTTTCCAAAAAACATTCGCGAAAAGAATTTTTACGCGCTATCGTTCGTTTTACTGTCGATGGCGTGAATGTCGAAACGACCGGCCCGCAAGGCTCGGGCATTTTGACCAGCCTGTCTGCCGCCAACGCCTTGATCGTTATCCCCGAAGGTCCGGTAACCATCACCTCCGCAGATCGAGTAACCGTATGGATGATCGACGATGACTAATGCTGGAGGGTTGACCCACTTCGATGCCAACGGGGCGTCCTGCATGGTGGATGTGACGGAAAAACCATCCACAAGCCGCCTGGCTGTGGCTGGGGGACGAGTACGCATGCGCAAGGAAACCCTGAAATTAATTCTGGACCGGAAAATGGCCAAAGGCGATGTATTGGAAGTCGCTCGGCTTGCAGGTATCATGGCCGCCAAGCGGGTAGACGACCTGATCCCCCTGTGCCATTCCCTGAACCTTTCCTCGGTGGATATTTCTTTTGAGCCAATCCCGGATGAAGGCATCGTCAAGATCGTTGCCCGTGTGCGCTGCCATGGTCCCACAGGGGTCGAAATGGAAGCATTGACGGCGGTAGCGATAACGGGTCTGACCATTTATGACATGTGCAAAGCGATAGACAGAGAAATGTCGATCGAGGGGATCGGTCTGCTGGAAAAATCGGGAGGGCGAAGCGGACACTTTTTGCGTTCAGCCCCTGACTCTCAATGACATTCCCTTGAACGACGATGTTTTTTTTTCCGCAGGGCGTCATGTCCGTGTATCGGAAAAACAAAATTCGGGGAGGGAATTCGTTCCAAAGGAATTATGGAAAAAAAAATCATTCCTATCGTTTCGGAACTATTAAAAGTCCAACATTCTGAAATTCTGCGTGATCTGATCAAACTGAGGGAGCAACTTAACAGACCATTCAGCCTGAAGTGTCTGCAAAAGGTGCGTGAACTATTAAAAGTGTTGGATCAAAGAGTCCTTCTGCACCTGACTCAGGAAGATCAGTTGCTCTATCCCGGATTGCTAACGGACAGACATCCCGAAATCAGGAAAACAGCCTCGCTGTTCACAAAGGAAATGGGGGGATTGGGGTTTGAGTTTTCCGAGTATATTCACAGATGGCAGTCAGAGCAGGAACTGATTGGTCATTGGGATGCTTTTGTGGCAGACAGTCACAAGATCGCAGACCAATTGCTTTGGCGTATTGATCGTGAAGAAAACGAACTTTTTCCTTTGCTTGAGGCTTTGGACCTGAACTGATCCACAAAGGAAAACTATTGGGTTCAAGGCCGTCCACCTGGGATACATCATGTCTCTTATAGATTCATTTGGCAGAACCATTTCGTATCTCCGTGTCTCGGTAACCGACCGGTGTAATCTGAAGTGTCTTTACTGCCGTGTGGGCGATGAACGGATATCCGTTGAAAATCATGAACTGCTCTCGCTGGAAGAACTGGCGCGACTGATTGAAATTTTTTCCGTGCTTGGAATTGAAAAAATACGTCTCACCGGTGGTGAACCTTTGCTGCGCCGACACCTTGTCAACCTGATTGAAAAATTGACGGCAAACCCGCACCTGCGGGAAGTTTCTCTTTCCACCAATGCGGTACTTTTGGAACGTTATGCCAACGAGTTGCAACAAGCCGGAGTCAGGCGGGTCAACATTTCCCTGGATTCGTTGAATCCTGAAACGTTCGCCAAAATCACCCGTGGTGGCCAGTTGGAGGTGGTTTTACGGGGGATACGTGCGGCTGTCGCCGCCGGATTGCATCCCGTCAAAGTCAATATGGTGGTGATGGGGGGCGTCAACGATACGGAAATTCCCGCCATGGTGGCCTTTGCCAAAGAAAACGGCCTGATTTTGCGCTTTATCGAGACCATGCCCATCGGCAAGGCGGGTATGCAGATGGATGCCAGTTACATGCCCGCCGCAGAGATTCTGACCAGGGTACAAGCAGGAATGGGTGGTGATTCGGTATGGACGACGGGAACCGATTTGGTTGGCAACGGCCCGGCCAATTATTTTTGCCACACCCCAAGCGGAACGACAGTGGGAATCATATCGGCAAAATCCCGTAACTTTTGCGAAAAATGCAATCGTATGCGTTTAACGTCGCGAGGAGAGTTGGTCTTTTGTCTGGGCAACTCTGGCCGTATGGATTTGAAAGATCCCATGCGCTCGGGAGCCAGCAACGATCAATTGCGAGAATTGATCCTCCATGCGGTGCAAAAAAAACCTCAGGGACACCAGTTTCATCACGAAGAAAATAAAAATCCAAACCATGCCATGTCGGGATTGGGAGGTTAATTTTTTCAGGACATGATGCCCCTTTGGCATAAAGTCAAAACCAAAACCTTGGAGGCTCCGCCTCCAAACCTCCGCCGGGGAGGATGATCCCCCCCGGACCCCCGCAATAATTTTTGCCAAACTTTATTTTCCCGATACATGAACCCTTGGCCTGTTAAGTTGCGGAGTTGAAGGATTTTTAAGTGAGTGAAAAACTTTACCATACGGCGTCGGCCCCATTTGAAGCGGCCCGCAGAGTCACCATTCTGCCTGCGACTCACCGTTCGCACAACCTCCATGGACACAGTTTCATGGCCCGAATCAGGGCCGAATTGCCACCCGACTGGGAACCTTTCCCTGGAGCCGAGGCCGAGACACTCGCCGAAGCATTGAAGACTGTAATTTCCGCTCTCGACTATTCATTGCTCAATGATCGAATCGAGCCGCCCACGGATGAAAACCTAGCCCGTTGGGTTTGGAAAAACCTGGATGTTCCGGGACTCGAATCTGTCGGCATCCAGAGCACACGCGATCAGGGGGCCGACCTTAACGGTCGGGATCATGCCCATATCTGGCGGCGTTTTCGTTTTGAGGCGGCTCACCGCCTGCCCAACGTGGCCCAGGATCACCCCTGCGGGCGAATGCATGGCCATGGATTTGAAGTGATTCTGCATGCCCATCAAAATCTTCGGCATAGCGACATGGGAGTGGATTTTGATCATCTCCAACAGGTATGGAATCCATTCCACGACCTGTTGCACCATCGCTGCCTCAACGAGCTTCCCGGACTGGAAAATCCCACCAGTGAGATGCTTTCCGCGTGGATTTGGCAGCGTTTGCGCCCAAAACTTCCCGAACTGTCCTGGGTCAGCGTCTACGAGACAGTTTCAGCCGGATGTCATTTTGATGGTCATCACTATCGAATATGGAAAGAACAACGCTTTGAAGCCGCTCTAAGGTTGGCAAGGTCTCCGGCCAACGATCCCCGCCAGGTTCTCCACGGTCACAGCTACCTCCTTCGCCTCCATCTGTCGGCACCTTTAAACACGGTAATGGGATGGACTGTGGACTATGGTGATGTCAAAAGATTGTTTCATCCACTCTATGCCCAACTGGATCACAACCATCTCAACGAGGTGCAAGGAATGGCCGATGCCGACCTCAAAAGTCTGTTGTACTGGATCAGGAGTGGCATGACCGACCGTCTTGCCCAACTGGATCGGATTGATCTTTATGACATTCCGGGACGCGGTGCCATGCTTTGCTGGGGCAATGCGGGTCCGGTGTTGCCGGGATGAACAGTACCGGTTCTTTTCCTTCTTAAAGATATTGCGGGGGAAATTGCCGATCCCCCACCAACCTTCCAAGGTAACCGTTCACCCCCCCCTTTAACAAACGTCATCCCCGCGAAAGCGGGGATCCAGGGAAGTCCCGCAAATCCTAGATTCCCGCTTTCGCGGGAATGACGGGGTCTGAATGATTACCCTTCCAAGTCGTAAAATCAAAAGCTTTCAAATTCCTCATCGGATGTCTCCGACGTCTTTTTGACGCCTCCGGGAGCAGGAAGGGCGCGTGCCACCGTTTTTTTTGTAACAGTCGATGCCACACTCCGGGACGGTTGGGCTGCGGCTTTCCTCTTGACATCCCTTGCCTGGGAAAACCCAGGTTCGCCTGTTTTGAAGGCACTGATAGCCTGGGTCAAAATCTCAGCCTGGGAAGAAAGTTCCTCGGAGGTGGCCGCCATTTCCTCGGCACCACCAGCACTTTTCTGAATGATTCCATCCAGTTGTTGAATAGCTTGGTTGATTTGGGTCACTCCCTGGTTTTGCTCGCGACTGGCAGCGGAAATTTCCTGAACCAGTTCCGCCGTTTTCTGGATGTTGGGTACAAGTTGTTGCAGCATGGCCCCGGTGCGTTCAGCCACTTCCACACTGGACGCCGACAAATGACCAATTTCCCCGGCGGCATGTTGGCTGCGTTCGGCAAGTTTGCGTACTTCCGCAGCAACCACGGCAAAACCTTTGCCATGCTCCCCAGCCCGTGCAGCTTCAATGGCGGCATTCAAGGCCAAAAGGTTGGTTTGACGGGCAATTTCCTCGATAATGGAAATTTTTGAAGCAATTTCCTTCATGGCTTTCACCGCCTCACCCACCGCCTTGCCACTCTCCTCGGCATCTTTGGCGGCCTTCTTGGAAATGATTTCGGTGGCTTGTGAATTGTCGGTGTTTTGCTGGATACTAGATTTCATCTGCTCCATGGCCGCAGAGGTTTCTTCAATGGAGGCCGCTTGTTCTGTAGTCCTCTGGGCCATTTGCTGGGAGGTATCGGAAAGCTCGGCACTGCCAGCCGCAACCTGCTGGGCAGAGGCTTTGATTTCCTCGAAAGTTTTACGAAGTTGGTTGGTGGCGGCATTGAGAGCTTGACCCATGCGGCCAAACTCGTCCTTTCCGGAGATACTGCAAACCGAAGTCAAATCGCCCTCGCCGAAACGGCTGACAAATCGCGCCATGCGTTGGGTGCTGGAACTGATGGACGTGCTGACCAACCAGGCTACGAACATACCCACAACGAAAGCAATGCCAGCCATAATCAGGGAAATTCGCTTGCCTTCCTGGATTTCCGTGGCTGTAACCTGGACTATGGCAACCATGGAAGTATCGGCATCCTGGGCCGTTTTTTCAATCAGCGGCTCGATACGGTGAACGGCACCACGCATAACCTCAGTCAGTTCGTTGACACGGCTTTTCTCCTGTTCCAGCGAGGTGAAGGCCTTTTGGTAACTGGCAACATCTTTTTGGACTTGCTCTTTGACATTGTCCGGAATTTTGGACTCCTGGACCGACGTCTGCAATTCCTTTATCGAACCAGCAAGTTTTTTAATGTACTGGGCATCCCCCCTGAGAAGGTAATCCTTTTCGTGACGACGGGCGAACAGATAGTTGCGCCAGGCATCAGCAACATAGTGTTCTTCCAGAATTTTTTCTGCGGCGCGGGCTGTTTCGCTCAGTACGGATGCCGTTTCTTTACTGGCCGATCCGTTCGCCTGGTGCTCGGTTACAGTGCGGGCAAAGGCATTTTCGTAGGGGAGCAAGCTTTCACGAAGTTGGTTTTTTGTGGTATCGGCCAGCAAGGAGACCTCGATTTCCAAACGGACGGCAGCCATGATTTCCCCGTATTTGGCGACATACTTATCATCGCCGCGCAACCGGAAATCCTTTTCGGCCCGGCGAGCCTGGAGTAACTGGACCATGAGCATATCGGTATCGAAATCTCTGAGCCGTTGTTCCAGGCCGTGGGCGGCTTTACGGAAATCTCCCTCAAAACCGGCCTCGGGTGTCAACCCTGAGCGTTCCATGGATTTTGCCAGGTTGGCAAAAGCATCGCCGTAGTCCTTGATGGCGGCGGCCATATCCAGGGCAGCCGTCGCCTGCCCTGGCAGATCCGCCTTCCGGCTGATGTCGGACAGAAGGCTAGCCTGGGCTTCGACTTTTTGTACCATTTCGGCTACTTTTGCGATATATTTCGGATCTTTGCGCAGCAAAAAATCCTTCTCGGCACGACGGGCCAGTAACATGGCCTCGGAAATGGTCATGGCGGCACTTTTCGAGGCTTCTTCCACCGAAAGGAGCCTGCCATAGCTGGACTCGGTATGATTCAAGGTGGTTTGATATTTCCAGATGACTCCCAAAAGCAGGATTCCCACAAGGCCAAAACCGAAGGCCATTTTTTTAACAATGGTCAGATCACGAAAAAAATTGGCAACACCCATAATGCAAACTCCAGACTCAAAAGGAAGCAACTGCCGCTGGGACAAGAGAACCACTTTGGCAACGGTATCAGAGAAACGCTGTGCAAATCAAGAAAAATGTACAAAAATAAGAAATATAATATAAATTAAAGGTCAGTCAATAGCATGTAAATAATTTACATCTATTGCTCGTAATACCACTGACTCTGGCGGGCAGGTACGTGGCAGGAAGGTTCTTATCGCAGCAGCAACAAAAACCATTCCCGGTTTCCCTTCGCCAAAAAACAGATTCACCGCAAGAAAGGAAAGAAATGCGACCACGCCTAGTAATCGCCATCCGAACCTTAGACGTCGATGTATTTCCGTGACTTTTTTTGTTTTTGCAGGGAGTTCTTGGAGAAAAAAAGGAACCCTTGCACAGCAAAATGCGGTTGAGTGTTGACTCGCCACTTGACTTTTCGGTCGAAATCATAATAATTACTCGGTTCCGGTTGGGGTAGAATCGGGTAGCAAAACCATCCCTGGGCGGCCTCAAGTCGTCTTCGGAAACAAAAAACGAGACGGCTGCGTAGAACACTATCAAACGTAGATGGGCCGGCTGACGAGATCAGGGCTGGCTGGGAGGAACTTCCGAAATGAGTGCCCAAGTGTATGCAATAGTCCGCACAGGCGGCAAACAGTACAAAGTCGCGGTCAACGATATCCTGCGGGTGGAACTCCTCCCAGGAACCAAAGGCGACGAGGTCTTCTTGAACGATGTGGTCATGCTCTCAGACGAGCAAGGCCCCAGGACCGGTAGCGAGATCACTGCCGCCCGCGTGACCGGTCGCATCATGCAGCAGGTTCGCACCAAGAAAGTGCTGGTCTTCAAAAAAAGACGCCGTAAAAATTATCGCCGGCGGCAGGGACACAGGCAGAATCTTACCGAACTTAAAATTACCGCCATCCAATAAAAACGACGGCGGCTGCGTTGAATTTATAAACAAACAGGAGCAATCACCATGGCACACAAAAAAGCGGGTGGCTCGACCCGTAACGGGCGCGACTCCGAAGGGCGGCGCCTGGGCGTTAAAAAATTCGGTGGCGAGGCGGTCATCCCTGGCAACATTATCGTCCGCCAACGCGGTACCCGCATGTTTCCCGGCCATGGGGTCGGTATCGGTCGGGACCATACCCTTTTCGCCCTCGTCGGCGGTCGGGTTGCCTTCAGCAAACGCAACAATCGTCAATTCGTCAATGTGATCGCCTCCTGAAAACCGGTTCTTAGCGTTCGGGCCATTGTTACCTTTGGCAAGGATGACGACCGGGTCAAGGTGGCCCTTGTCCGCAGCATTCCCGAACAGCTTCCAGACAGGAAGCTTACGGGAGTTCTTCGGGCTAACGACGACCCATCCCGCGTGACGTGATCCATGCGCTTTCTGGACGAAGTCAAAATCTATGTACGCTCCGGAGACGGCGGCAACGGTGCTGTCTCCTTTCGGCGTGAAAAGTTTATCCCTTACGGCGGTCCCGACGGCGGCGATGGCGGACGGGGTGGTGATGTCGTGCTGTTGGCCGATGCCCAACTCAACACCCTGATCGATTATCGCTATCGCCCCCATGTCAAAGCCCGAAACGGGGTGTCCGGCATGGGGCAGAGTCGTACCGGCCCGTCGGCGGCCACCATCGTGGTCCGGGTGCCGGTGGGAACCCTGGTCCGTGACGAGATATCGGGCGAGATTTTGTGCGACCTAGCTAATCCCGGACAACAATATCTGGCCGCCAAGGGGGGAGATGGTGGTCGGGGCAACCAGCACTTTAAAACCTCGACCAACCGCGCTCCACGGCGGGCCGATCCTGGCTATCCCGGTGAAGAGCGCACCTTGCGCCTGGAACTCAAACTGTTGGCCGATGTCGGCCTCATCGGCATGCCCAATGCCGGAAAATCGACCCTGATCTCCCGAATTTCCGCAGCCCGCCCCAAAATTGCCGACTATCCGTTTACCACCATTACCCCCAATCTGGGCGTGGTCCGACATGACGATTTCAGTTATGTCGTCGCCGACATTCCCGGTCTGATCGAGGGTGCCCATGACGGTGCCGGTTTGGGACACCTGTTCCTCAAACATGTGGAACGCTGTCGGCTTCTGGTGCACTTGGTGGAAGCCCTCCCCCCGGACGATTCAGACCCGGTGGCCAACCTGCATGTCATCGAACAGGAACTGGTCGCCTACTCCAGCACCCTCGCTGCCAAACCACGTTGGATTGTCGTAAGCAAGGGCGACCTGATCGACGACAAGCAACGCCTGCGGTTGGAAAAAAAATTGGCCAAACTGGGGGAGAAAGTCACCACACTTTCCAGTGTCACCGGGCAAGGGCTTGAAGATTGGCTCGGAAAACTGGCAGGCCGTGTTCGCAAAGCCCAACTGGAAGACACGCAAAGGACCAGTCTTGAAGATGCGCCGACCCGTGCGGGTGCCACCCAGGTCCATCACGAAGTGGACAGGGATGATGATCCGGACGATGAAGACCAGGATGAAGGGGTGGAATGTGTCTGGGTGTCCTGATTTGAACGCTTTGTCGGAGCCGGCCTGGCGGAAGGTCTGCGCCGCCCGGACCTTGGTGGTCAAGATTGGCTCCAACCTGTTGACAACCCCTGGCAATGGCCTCAACCGGGATTGGATTGCCGCTCGTGCCCTGGAAATGGTGCAACTGATTCGCCAGGGGCGGCGGGTGGTGATTGTGACTTCGGGGGCGGTGGCGGCGGGGTATCCGCGCCTGGGACTGTCGGCCCGGCCCAAGCTTTTGCGCGAAAAACAGGCAGCCGCTTCCGCTGGACAGGCGGTTCTCATGGGTTGCTACGAATCGGTCTTCGCCGCTCACGGTATCCATACCGCCCAGGTGTTGCTCACCCGGGATGATGTAGAAAATCGCCGTCGCTACCTCAATGCCCGTGATACCCTCAAAACTTTATTGGGCTTTGGTTTGGTTCCCATCGTCAACGAAAACGATACGGTGCGGGTGGAACAAATCAAATTTGGCGATAACGATACCTTGTCGGCCAACGTAGCTGATCTGGTGGATGCCGAACTTTTAATTTTACTTTCCGATGTGGACGGATTGTTTGATGCCGATCCCCGCAACAACCCCCATGCCCGTCCCATACCCCTGGTGGCGAAGGTCACTGCGGAGGTGGAAAAACTGGCGGGCGGCAGTGGTTCAGCGGTGGGGTTGGGGGGCATGATCACCAAGTTGCAGGCGGCCAAAATGGCTTCCCTCAGTGGTTGTCCCATGGTATTGACCAACGGTTTTTCCGAGCATCCCATCCTGACAGTATTCAGCGGTCAACCGGTGGGGACGCTGTTTTTACCGGCATCTTCTCCCCTGAATGCCCATAAAAGATGGCTTGCCAATTCCCGTCTTTCCAGGGGAGAATTAACCTTGGATGCTGGGGCGATCACGGCACTGCGTAAGGGAAAAAGTTTGCTGGCACGGGGAATCATTGCGGTGGATGGCGATTTTGACCGTGGCGATGCCGTATTCTGCCTAGATCCGGATGGGGTTCGGGTGGCCAAGGGGCAGGTCAATTATCCCGCCGCCGACATCAGGCGCATTGCCGGACGGCACAGCGACGATTTCGAGGCGATCCTTGGATTCCTCGGCGACCCAGAGATTATTCATCGCGATCATATGGCCATGATAACCCCGTCGAACCCAAAGGCCGCCGACTCTGTCGCCCAGGATGACTCGTGATGGTTGACAACCTTTGCAACCGCTCAGTCCCCCCCTTTTCCTTTAAGGTTGAAACTATTGCGGGGGTCCGGGGGGGATCATCCCCCCCGGCGGAGGTTTGGAGGCGGAGCCTCCAAGGTTTTGTTTTTGAATTTAAACAAAAAGCTTCATTGTCTATGGGGGTTTGGGGGCGAAGCCCCCAAGGTTTTGGTTCTTGCCTGAAGGGCATCATGAATATTATACCCTAATCAAAACCCTGGGGCTGCGCCCCTAGACCCCCCTTGGGGGGCAGTAAAATCAAAATCAAAGTCAAAAGAAAAACCTTGGAGGCTCTGCCTCCAAACCTCCGCCGGGGGGAGAACCTCCCCCCGGACCCCCGCAATAATTTCAACCTTAAAAAAAGAGGGGGGGACTGAATGGTTACCAACCTTGTGCAAACAGGCCACGCAACACAATGAACCCAGGCCGCAACGGGAGGAAACACGATGGATCCGGTTAGGGAAATGACCCAGATTGGCCAACGGGCGCGATCTGCAGCACGACAGTTGGCGCGGGTATCGGGGGCCGCCAAAAACGCGGCTCTGACCGCCATGGCGGATGGTTTGCTGCGTGGTGCGGCCAGTTTGCGCCAGGAAAATGCCAAGGATCTCCATGCGGGCCAAGAAAAAGGTTTGTCTGCGGCCATGCTCGACCGTTTGAACCTGACCGATGCCCGCATCAAAGGAATGGCCGAGGGAATTATCCAGGTGGTTGCCCTGGAAGATCCGGTGGGAGAAATCACCGGGATGAAACCACGTCCCAACGGTTTGTTGATCGGACGCATGCGCGTACCCCTGGGGGTGATCGGCATCATTTACGAATCACGCCCCAACGTCACCGCCGATGCCGCCGCCCTGGCAGTCAAGTCGGGAAACGCCGTCATTCTGCGCGGCGGATCGGAGGCGTTGAATTCCAATCGCGCCATCGTCCAGATATTGGTCGAAGGGCTGGAAAAGGCCAAACTTCCCCAGGATGCGGTGCAATTTGTCAACACCACCGACCGTGCCGCCGTGGGGGCACTCCTCTCCATGGATCGCTACGTGGATGTCATCATCCCCAGGGGCGGCAAAGGGCTGATTGAACGCATCATTGCCGAATCTCGCATTCCGGTGATCAAACATCTTGATGGCATCTGCCATACCTATATCGATCAGGATGCCCATCCTGACATGGCCGTGACCTTGACCCTCAATGGCAAAATGCAGCGAACCGGAGTCTGCAACGCCACCGAAACCCTGCTGGTCCACGCCTCCATGGCGGCAAGTTTTCTCCCCGTGGTCGGACAAAAGCTCAAAGAGACGGGTTGTGTCATGCGGTGTTGCCCCGAATCGTTGCGTCACCTTGCCCCGTTGGGCGGCATTCCGGCCACCGAGGCGGATTGGGATACCGAATATTTGGATGCCATCCTTGCCATACGGGTCGTAGCCAGCCTGGAAGAGGCGATAGACCACATTGAAAAACATGGTTCCCAGCATACCGATGTCATTGTGACCCAAAACCATGCGCGTGCCATGCAATTTATTCGGGAGGTGGATTCCTCTTCGGTCATGGTGAACGCCTCCAGCCGTTTCAGCGATGGTTTTGAATATGGTTTGGGGGCGGAAATGGGTATTTCCACCGACAAGCTGCATGTGCGCGGTCCGGTGGGACTGGAAGGATTGACCACCTTGAAATATATTGTCATGGGAACGGGTCAAACGCGGGGATGAGCCGTTTGCTGGGCATTTTGGGCGGGGCTTTCAATCCACCACACTTCGGCCATCTGCGCGCCGCCCTGGAGGCCAGGGAAGGGCTTGGATTGGAAAAAGTGCTGCTCATGCCCTCCGGTCGGCACCCCTTCAAGGGAAGCGACCTTTTGGCCGATGCCAGGCATCGTCTCGCCATGACCGGACTTGCCTGTGCCGGGGATGCGGGGCTGGAACTGTGTGATATTGAAACAGTCCGATCAACGACCGCCTTCACGGTAGATACCCTGACCCAGTTGGCGGCCCGTTTCCCGGCCTACGCACCGGTTTTTTTGCTGGGAAGCGATTTATTGAACGAGTTGCACCTGTGGAAATCATGGCGAAGCTTATTGGATCTTGCCCATCTTTGCCAGATGATGCGTCCTGGATCGGCGGCTGGGCCGGGGCCTTCCAGGGAAGTGGAAGAATGGTTGCACCGGCATCGACGTACCGATTTGCGGACGGCATCTCCGGATAGTCGGTTTGGGTTTGTTCAATTACCCATCACCCAGTTGACCATCAGTTCTTCGGATATTCGCAGCCGGGTTCAATCGGGGAGATCCATCCGTTTTTTGACTGCGGAATCGGTGGTGGATTATATCCACGACCATGGTCTGTATCGTAATAATGTTCAGGCTCCCTAGTCGGGGGGCAAGGGGAGGGAAGACCTCCATGGAGATGATATGCAGAGTGAAGCGTTTCTCAATGCCTTGAAGCAGGGGTTGGATGACAAGAAGGGGTTAGATATCCAGGTCATCGATTTGCGTGAGCGAACCATGTTTACCGATTTTTTTCTGTTGGCCACCGGGACATCCAGTACCCATGTTGCCGCCATGGCCAATGAAGTGGATCGGGTGGCGACGACGCATCGGGTCAACGTTTTGGGTACCGAGGGAATGGGTGAAGCATCCTGGGTGTTGCTGGATCTGGGGGATGTGGTGGTCCACCTGTTTCAAAGCCAGACGCGATCTTTTTTCAACCTGGAAAAACTTTGGAGTCCGAAAACCATGCTGTTGACCACCCCGGAATCGGTCTCCCTGGCCATGGAAGGGTGAAATTCTCCGTCGTCGCCGTGGGTCGGGGGATGGACCCGGCGGTCGCGCATCTGGCCAAGGATTATCTGGGGCGTCTCCAGCGCATGCTGCCGGTTGAGTTGGTGGAGGTGGCCGAGGAACGGCGCAACCCCGGCCAGGGAGGACGAAAAGCCGAGGCCATGGCCCGCGAGGCCAAACGTATCCACGCCAAACTTCCCGAGGGGGCCATGGTGGTTCCCTTGGACAGCGGGGGGGTGGCACTGTCTTCCGAAGCGTTGTCCCGGCGTTTGGAAAAATTCATGGAACAAGGGGTGCGGCAGCTGGCCTTCGTCATCGGTGGCCCAGACGGCCTGGATCCTGCGCTGCTGGATCACAACCCATGGGTTTTTTCTTTGGGGCCGATGACCTATCCTCACATGTTGGTGCGGGTGCTGTTATTGGAGCAACTCTATCGCGCCATGAGCATTTTGAAGGGGTTGCCTTATCACCGATGACCTAGTGTGCCGGAAGGATGATCCCCCCCGAACCCCCACAATAATATTACGGTGCCTGAATTTCAGTGGTGGCGATCAACGGAAAAAGTGGCCAGTTTGACAAGGGCATCGCGTTCGCGTGAAGCTGGAAAACGGACGGCGGTAGCAGCAGCCTCGTCGGCCAAACTGCGCGCGCGTCCCATGGCGTAGTCCAGAGACCCCCTTTGGCGAACCAGCTCGATGGCACGCTCAAGGCTCCCCGGTGGTTGGTTCCTGTCTTCGATGCAACTGACCCAAAATCGGCGTTCCTCCTCGGAACCATGATGGTAGGCATGGATCAGAGGTAGAGTGATCTTGCCCTCCTGGAAATCGTCGCCGATCCCTTTTCCCAGGGTTTCCCGCGTTGCGGAATAGTCGAGGGTATCGTCCACAACCTGGTAGGCCTGTCCCAGGAGCAGACCGTAGCGTGCCAGATTTTCTTCGTCTTCTGCCGGGCGAAGATTCAGAATGGCACCCATGCGGGCAGCGGCGGCAAACAAAGTTGCCGTTTTTCTGGCGACGACTTCCATGTATTGATTTTCGTCGGTGGCCAAATTATTGCTGGCCAGCAATTGCATGACTTCCCCTTCGGAGATGACAGCGCAGGCGTCGGCGATCACTTTCAGAACCCGGAGGTCACCGTGATCGACCAGCATTTGGAAGGCACGCGAAAAAAGAAAGTCGCCGACAAGGACGGGAGCCTTGCTGCCCCAGACGGCATTGGCGGTCTGCCGCCCCCTGCGCGTCAGGGATTCATCCACCACATCGTCATGCAGGAGGGTCGCGGTATGGATAAACTCAACCACGGCAGCCAGGGTATGATGTTGTTTCCCCCGATAACCGAACATACGGGTTGACAGCAGCGTCAGAATTGGCCTGAGCCGTTTACCGCCGCTGTTGATCAGGTGAGAACCCAACTCGGGAATCAAAGGAACCTGGGAATCCAGTTTTTCCAGAATGACCTCGTTGGTTTCACCCAAATCGGTACCGATGACGTCATGCAGATAGTCAAGCACCGATTGGTCCTGACTACGAACCGACCGGCCCTGATGGCGGGGTGCTTCTTGAGCATGAGACTGGACGAAAGCATCCATTTAGGGAAAAATCCGTGGGGCGGTTTTCATCTTAGGTCGCATGGACTTAGGTTTACGGCGTACACTGCAACATTCGCTCGGGTTCGCCTTGGAAACCGGAGATTAAGTCCAGGTTATCCGTGTCGTCAAGTGTTCATACCGTATTCGGAACCTTCGCGAAGTAAAAAACATCGCTCCGTCACGGACTGTGGAGTGCCTATTGGAAGAAATCCGGCCAAGTCTTGCGAAAAAAAATCGCATGGGTTTTGATGCGCGGGGGTGCCCTGTTTTTCCAGAATACTGGTTTGGTGCACCATGGGCGGAACTGTTTTCTTTGGGGTTTCCATGACATTGCATTTTTCACGACCCCCAGGCCTGGAAGGTTTGGGAAAGTTGCGTTTGGCTTCACAATCGCCCCGACGGTTGGAGTTGTTGCGTCAGGTGGGTTTGGAACCGACCGTGATCCCCCCCGATGTAGATGAAACCCAACGGTCAGGGGAGTCTCCGGTCGCGTATGTGGAGCGCATGGCCCGCACCAAGGCTGCATGGGGGGCCGGACCGGAACCGTGTCTGGGTGCCGATACGGTGGTAACGCTGGATGGCGTGGTTTTCGGCAAGCCTGAGAATGGCATGCAGGCGCGGCACACCTTGAAATACCTGGCGGGTCGCAGCCACCAGGTATTGACGGCCGTGGCGGTAGTGATCGGAGATCCACCACTCACCCGGAGTATGGTTTCAACAACCACCGTTTGGATGAAAAACGCCAGCGACCAGGAAATTGACGCCTACGTTGCCTCCGGTGAATCCATGGACAAAGCAGGTGCCTATGGTATTCAGGGATTGGGGGCTTTTCTGGTGGCACGAATTGAGGGATCCTATACGGGTGTTGTAGGATTGCCCTTATTTGAAACCGTGGTACTTTTACAGTGGGCTGCTGACCCCCATCGCGCATCACCTTAAGGAAACATCATGATACGATCCTTGAAAAGGGCTGTAAGGCCCCTATTGGAAAAACTGGGTTTGCTGACCCCTTTTGATCTGCCCAATTACCGAACGGTGATGTTTGATGCCCTGACCCGCATAAAACCCGACCTTCATGGCCAAAGGGTTTTGGAAATCGGTCCCAAGGATGGAAAGGATTCCCACCGACTGGCATCGCTGGGGCCTGAGTCTTTGGTCATGATGGATATCCCAGCCGAATATACGCTCAACGTCACCTCCCATTCCATCACCCCAAGGCAACACCTTCCCTCCTGGTTTCAATCCATCGTTTTACCTGGAAAATCCTATAAGGAAGGCAACATACTCTATCTGGCCCCTGATGAATTGAAAGCATTGGGCCGTTTTGACCTTATCTGGTGCACCGGAGTACTTTATCATAATCCAGAACCTTTGCGGTTCATCAAACGTTTGTTTAACCTGTTGCAACCCGGAGGACTGTTGTTACTGGAAACATCTTTGACACGGCATCCCGCGTTGAAAAATCACAATTGCGTTGAAATTCTTTGGCCCAAGTCGCAACTCTGCCTCAGAACGGGGGAAAATGACCAACAGTTGATTTTAAGCAAGGTGGTACCGGAACCGGAACAATCGCTTTCGATTCAGAGCAACGTCTCCCATCTTCCGTCACGAAAAGCCGTATTGAGCTGGTTGGAAATGTGTGGCTTCCAGGAAATCGAGGAAATTGCCATCCCCATCCCCGACCATGCGCGTATCGGATTATTGGCCAAAAAGGGAACTTTTTCCGGCTACACCTACAGCAACCGCGGGCCTGAGCCATCACCTTACGCCATTGGCGATTCCTTGTAACTGACCTGAATAATTTAAAAATCATGTGAGGCTGTTTTGGATAAACTGCAAATCAGGGGTGGGGAGGGTCAGGATCCGTGGTCGGACAGAACTGTTGCCCGGGACGGGTCGTCGTCGGAATCACCTTCGTCCGAGGATCTGCGGCGGGAGACAGGGGATCGCCGCAACCAACCTGCGGATGAATCGAAACGTCGCCGAGGAATGGATCGTCGGGGGGAATGGGTCAGAACGACGACGGCTTCCGTTCCCGAGTTATGCCAGCAGGCCTTTTTTGCATATCTGGATAAAACCGGTCGTGCCTCAGAAAAAAGGGCTGCCGCCGGAAATATTGTCGTTCTGGCCCGTTTTTTAACGGGAAAGCAGAAAGCCATGACCCAGGCCACCTCTGTCGAATTGTACGACTTTCTTGTTTGGTATGAACGCAAGCATGCCGATCCAGCGAAAGTATTGATTTTCGCTAAATTTCTGGTTGATTTTTATATTGTTTTGTTGGCCGATGGGTTGATTGACAAAAACCCGTTGGTCAGTGTTTACAAAGTCATCCTGGATGGTGGAAATCTTTCTTCGCCCGTGGCGGGACAGACCCTGGATACAGCCATAGAATTTGCGTCCAGGTTACAAACGGGAGCCGAGCCAAATCCTCCCAAACCCTCCCCATCCTTTTCTCCCCCGGTGGCTTTTCCCCGGAATCTTTCCACGAAACGCCCGAAAAAAAATTTCCGCCGGTCAGTTTTGGCTTGGTCCATGGTGTCGGTAGGGGTATTCTTGGCGTTGGGTGCCGGGTTGTCTTATATTGTAGCGACCCAAACGCATTTTTCCCGGGAGCATGAATTCCCTCAGGCGGTCCCCATTGCCGTCGTTCCCCCTGTGCAAGATGCTTCTGATTTGGAGAAAAAACAGCAAAATCAAAAAAAAATCCGTGTTTTGCGCCGCGAATATTATTTCGCGAACAACATGGATGGCTATTATTGCAAAAATTATCTGGGCAGCTGCATGAACACACCTGCCAAACTCAACAGATTTTCCATGGACTTGGACGGTATTGACGAGGGACGGCAAATTTTTAAAGAATTTTGCGAACGCTGCCATGGTCACGATGGCAAAGGGTTTGGTCCCGACTCTCCCTCTCTGCGGCATGTCCCAGGACGGTTGGACGTTGCCGGTGAAGGAATTTTGCAAAAAGATGCCTATCTGTTTTGGACCATTGCCGAGGGGGGAAAAATGCTTGACACGGAAATGCCTTCTTTTTCAAGTTTCCTGCCGGAAAAAAAAATTTGGAAGGTTATGGCCTTCATAGAGACACTTTAAATGATGAATCTTTTTTTAATAGCGGGTGATATAACAGAAACTTCCAGGCAAGAATCCCAATCTTGCATCAAGGAATGTGTTCGAGTTGCCGTTGTCAGGAAAGGGTTCGGGTTGGTCGCGTGTTTCCGAATTCTGGCGGTGTTGGCATGGGGCTTCTGGACGATTTTATTGGCCAGTGGTTGTGGTGGTAGTGGTAGTGGCGATGGAAGTAGCAGTAGGGGTGGTAGTGGTGGTGATAGCGGGAGTGTTGGACGAAGCGCGGATGAAAGTTTCGGAGGGGCATCGGCGGCAACTGGAAATACCTGGACCACGGTAGAGAAAAATGAATTTGTGTTGCGCCGGATGCGTGAATGGTATTTGTGGTACGATCGCATTCCTTCCAATCTTGACGCCAGTAGGTATGCTTCGCCGGAGGAATTATTGGAAGCGGCCCGTTTCAGTGAACGGGACAAGTGGAGCTATATCATCTCCATGGAGGAACTCACCGCACATTTATCGACGGGCGAGTTTACCGGCATTGGCGTTCGCACCTCCCAGGACAGTGACGCAAAGCTGTGGATCAGGCAAGTTTTTTCCGACTCTCCAGCGGCCAAGAAGGGCATTCGCCGGGGTGATCGCATTTTAAAAATCAACGGTCGCACCGTCGCCGAAATCAACGCCAGCAAAGGATGGGACGATGCTTTTGGTGCCGATGCCGCCGGGGTGGAAGTCACGTTGATGATACAGCGCGATGGTGCCACCGAAATGGAATTCAAGCTGGTCAAAAGCACTTTTTCTTTGGATGCGGTGCAAGTCAGTCAGGTGATGCAGCAGGGGGGAACAAAAATCGCCTATTTGGTTTATGATTCCTTTACCAACGCTTCTTACCTTTCTTTGGCAAAAGCGTTTGCAACCTTCAAGGACAACGGGGTCACTGAAATAATACTTGATCTAAGATATAACAGCGGCGGTTTGATTGATGTCGCCGCCTATTTGGCGAGTTTGCTGCGGGACGCCTCGGACAAAGATATCTTTGCCATCATGCGTTATAACGATCGCCATAACACCTCTGATAACTATTTAAGTTATACGCGATTGTCCACCGACCTTAATCTTTCCCGGGTGATTGTCATCACCACGTCTTCGACCTGTTCCGCCAGTGAAATGGTCATTCAGGGACTAAAGCCTTACGTTACTGTAGTGACGGTGGGTTCCACGACGTGCGGCAAACCTGTAGGTATGGATTTGGTACCGTTCGCCGACCAAGTATTGGCTGCGGTCTCTTTTGAGATCATGAACGCCAACCGCGAGGCTGACTATTATAATGGCCTTGCCCCCACATGTAGTGCCAAAGATGACATGGCTCATGAGTTGGGGGATGCGTCTGAATCTTCCCTGGCTACGGCACTGTCCTACATTGCCAAGGGGGCCTGCTCTGCGACGGCCCTGCGGCAGCGACCACCCGAACCTTTGAAACTGTGGCCAAGGGGACTGCCGGACCAGGGACAGGATGGGATGTGGTAAACATTGTGGTGGTTAAAGGCATACCGTTACACGCAAGTTTCAACAGTTTGAATTTACGATACTTTTCTAGAAGTCAGAAATGACAATTTATCGGAACATCATGCCCTCCGGGCAGAAATCAAAACCTTGGGGGCTTCGCCCCC
>JACSDG010000156.1 GCA_015660855.1 Magnetococcales bacterium | reverse complement strand
GGGGGTGCTGGAAACGGGTTGAAAGACACCGCGCCTGTGCTCTACTCTACGGATCATCCCCCCCGGCGGAGGTTTGGAGGCGGAGCCTCCAAGGTTTTGTTTTTGAATTTGATTTTGACTTTGATTTTGATTTTACTGCCCCCTAAGGGGGGTCTAGGGGCGCAGCCCCAGGGTTTTGATTTTGTTTTTTTGCCCGAAGGGCATCATGTTCTGCGTTTGGCCAATCAGGGAGATAGGTTCCGATGAAAGTCGCTGTTGCTTATGCCGAAGCTAAAAAACAGATGGTTTTTGAATGTGAGGTCAATGATGGAGCTACAGCCGTTGAGGCGATAGAGCGTTCCGGCATTCTGGCCAAATTTCCCCACATTGACCTTAAGGGTTCAAAGATCGGTGTTTATGGCAAGATTATCGAACCCGACCAGGTGGTTCATCCGGGAGACCGGTTGGAGATTTACCGTCCCGCTCTGGGAAAACCTCCCAAAAAAGATCGGGCTGGCAAAGAGGGGGACGGTGCCGACGCCGATGATTCCGACGCTGAGGAGTCGAAGGCTGAGAAAAAGACTGCGGCCAAACAGCGTGTCGCTGCGAAAAAGCAGAAAGATATTTGACCCGATTTGACCGGATGGGTGACTTTGCCAAGGTATCGTCTGCTTTTGGAGTATGACGGGGGCCATTTTTTCGGATGGCAGCGGCAGCCCCATGTGGCGACTGTCCAGGGGCATCTGGAGCAGCGTCTGGGGGTGTTGTGCGGCCATCCGGTGCAGGTGGTGGGGGCAGGGCGTACCGATACGGGGGTCCATGCCTTGGGGCAGGTGGCCCACTTTGACACCTCCAACCCCAGGGCGGGGGATGTGTTCGTCCGCGCCCTGAATGCGACAACGCCCAGAAGCTTGACGGTCCTTGCGTGTTGCCAAGTCCCACCGGAGTTTCACGCCCGTTATTCGGCCAGGTATCGGGAATATCTGTATCGCCTCCATTTGCGTCCGCAACCTTCGGCCCTCAACCGTGAGCGGTTGTGGCATGTGGGTTTGCCGTTGGATGCGGTTGCCATGGAAAAGGCGGCCAGTGTTCTGTTGGGAACCCATGATTTTTCCGCCTTCCGGGCCGCTTCGTGTCAGTCAAAAAGCCCGGTCAGGGTGATGTATCGACTGGAGCTGATTCAGAGGGAGGCGGAATTGCACCTGGTTTTCGGTGCCAATGGTTTTTTGCACCACCAAGTTCGCAACATGGTGGGCAGTTTGGTGCAGGTGGGTTCCGGGCGATACTCGGTGCAACAATTTGAAAAAATATTCATAAGTCGGGATCGCACCCAGGCGGCCGCCACGGCACCTCCGTGGGGGTTGTATCTGACGCGGGTGGACTATGCGGGTGAGGTCGTTTGGGATGACCCATTGGAAAAAACTGGCTCTTTCCGATAAAAAATGCAATAGTTGCACTATGAGGTTGGATGCCGACTCTGAAACGTTTTGGTGCTGTCAGTGTGCGTATGTATGCCGATGATCATCACCCGCCCCATGTCCACGTTGTGGGGGTGGATTTTTAGGTGCTTGTGCGGATTTCGGATTGGGTGGTAATCAAAGGGGAGGCTAGTGCCGCGCAGATGGACGATGCCATGATGTGGGTGCGTGGCAATCGTGAGGGCTTCTCTTGCTTAAATGGTTGGAATTGAACGAAAGGGGATAGCCATGCCTAAAAAACATTTGCCACGCATTGCGGCGGTTTGGGTTGGTGCGCGGCCTTATACTTTGCATGTACGGTGGGAACGGGGTGGTGAAAGCTTTGTGGACGTTTCTGGTCCCATCCAAACGTTCCGGGTCTATGCGCCATTGCGGCAGTCTGCGGCATTGTTTGGGCAAGTGGGGGTGGGCGAACAGGGTACGGATGTAACGTGGTCCGATGAATTGGACATGTCTGCGGATGCCTTGTGGCGGCTGGCGCAGGAGCAGTCGGGAGCGACCATGACTGCCGAGGCGTTTCAAAGTTGGCGTAAGAAAAAATCTTTGACGCTTGATGCTGCGGCGGTTGCTTTGGGCATCAGTCGGCGCATGGTGGCCTACTATGACCATGGAGACAAACCCATACCGCGTGTCGTTGCCCTTGCGACCATGGCCCTGGATTCCATGGGCGTTTAAAATTACAGGGTGTTTTCGTTGGGGGGGGGTTATTTGGCTTTTTCAAACGTGATGCGCGGATCAACCATGACGTAGGTGATGTCTGTCAACAGCTTGGTCAAAAGGCCCAACAAAGTAAAAAAATAAAGGGTGGCCATGACCACGGGATAATCGCGGTTGATGACCGATTCATAGCCCAACAATCCCAGGCCGTCGAGGCTGAAAATGGTTTCGATCAACAGGCTGCCGCTGAAAAAAGCGGCCACAAAGGAGCCGGGAAACCCGGTCACCAGGGGAATCATGGCATTGCGAAAGACATGGCGGTAGAGCACCGCGTTTTCCCCCAATCCTTTGGCGCGGGCGGTGAGGACATATTGTTTGGAGATTTCTTCAAGAAAACTGTTTTTGGTCAACATGGTCATGACCGCGAAGGAACCGATGACCGAGGCGGTGATGGGCAGGACCATGTGCCAGAGATAATCCAATATTTTTCCCATGAGGGACAGATCTTGCCAATGGTCTGAAACCAGGCCGCGCATGGGAAATAAATTCCAAAAGCTCCCCCCCCCGAACAAAACGATCAACAGGATCCCCAGCACAAATCCTGGAATGGAATATCCTGCCAGGATAACGGTCGAGGTCCAGGAGTCAAACCGGCTTTGGTGCCGCACCGCTTTTTTTATCCCCAGTGGGATACTGATCAGATAGGTCAAAAGGAAAGTCCACAGGCCCAGTGAAATCGACACCGGCATTTTTTCCAGCACCAGATCGACGACCGTTCGATGATAATAGTAGGACTCCCCAAAATCAAAGCGCAGATAATTCCATATCATGCCAAAAAAACGTTCCAGGGGCGGTTTGTCGAATCCATAGAGACGGCGCAATTGTTCAACTTGTTCGGGATCCAGCCCTTGGGCACCACGATAGTTGCCTGTGGTCGGTGAGGCCCCGGAAGACACCTCGCCGCCGACAGCGTTGTGACCTTTTTCCAGGAGCGAAACCATCCGTTCCACCGGTCCCCCTGGGACAAACTGAATGACCAGAAAAGTGACCGCCATGACCCCGAACAGGGTTGGTATCATCAGCAGAAGACGCCTGAGAATATAGACGGCCATGGTGGATCTACCGTGGTTCCTGTTTCAGCCACCAGGCCATCAGCCATCCTTCCGGGCTGAAGTAGAGGGGCAATGTTTTCGGGCGTTCAAATCGGTTCCAATAGGCGATGCGATGGTAGTTCAGATGCCAGTTGGGGATGAGATAGGCCCCGGCCAACAACACCCGGTCCAGGGCGTGACAGGCGGTGACGAGATCTTTGCGGTTTTCGGCGTAGATGATTTTTTCCACCAGGGCGTCCACCGCCGGATCTTTTAAACCAAGCAGATTGCGACTCCCTTGCACGTCGGCACTTTGGGAATGCCACATATCCCGCTGTTCGTTGCCGGGGGAGAGGGATTGTCCGAAAACTCCGACCACCATGTCAAAGTCAAAGCTGTCGGTGCGGCGTTGGTAGAGGGTGGGGTCCACGGTGCGATAGTTTAAGTGGATGCCCAGTTTTTCCAGAGTGGCGGCAAACGGTGCCATGACCCGTTCAAAGGCGGGAGAACTCAACAGCATTTCTATTTCAAAGCGTTTGCCGCTGTCGTTGACCAGGATGCGATCTTTGCCCAGTTTCCATCCGCCCTGGCGTAACAATTCCACCGCCTTGCGCAAATTGCCGCGCAACCCGTCGGGGCCCGTGGTGGTGGGTGGGGGGACCACCGTTCCGAAAACAGCCGGATCCAGTTTGTCTTTCAAAGGTTCCAGCAAGGCCAGTTCTTCGGGGGAGGGTTTGCCTTGGGCGGCCAGTTCTGAATTGGAAAAATAGCTGTTGGATCGGACATATTGTCCGTGGAACAAATTTTGGTTGCTCCACTCAAAATCAAAGGCCAGCATGAGGGCCTGGCGAATTTTGATGTCCTGGAAGATGGGGCGGCGTAGATTGAAGACAAACCCCTGCATTCCGGTGCCGTTTTGATGCGCCAGGGTTTCCTTGACGATGTCGCCACGGTCAAACTTTTCCCCCTGGTAATCTCTGGCCCACTGTTTGGAATTGTTTTCAAAGATAAAATCAAATTCGCGCGCCTTGAACCCTTCCAGGGCGACGACGGGATCCTTGAAATATTTGATGGTGATGCGTTCAAAATTGTACATTCCCCGATTGACCGGCACTTTCCAGCCCCAATAGTTGGGGTTTCGCTTGTAGGTGATGATTTTGCCCGCCTGAAAATTTTCTACCAAGTAGGGGCCGGACCCCACGGGAATTTCCATGGCTCCCCCTTCAAAATCATGGGTTTGGAAATAATCCCGGCTGAGGATGGGCAACTCACCGAGGATTAAGGGCAATTCCCGGTTTTTGCGAACAAAATGAAAACGGACTTCTTCGGGGGTGATGATTTCAACCTTGCTGATGTCATTGAAATAACTGGCGTAGAGTGGATGCGCTTTGTTGGATTTTAAAATCTCCAGGGAAAATTGTACGTCGGATGCGGTGATTTTTTGCCCGTTGGAAAACCGGGCTTCCGGGCGCAACGTGGCGCGTACCGACATGCGGTCTTCGGCGACTTCAATGTTTTGCAGCAACAGGCCATACTGGGAAAAAGGTTCATCCTTGGATTGGACCATGAGAGTCTCAAACAGGAGGGAACCGAGCATGTCGGGGGCTATTCCCTTGAGGGTATAGGGATTCATCTTGTCAAAACTGCCCACACTGCCAAGGGTTAGTTCTCCCCCGGTGGTGGCTTGGCTTGAGGTATAATCAAACCCGGCAAAACCGGCTGGATATTTCAGTTGGCCATCCAGGCTGATTCCGTGGGCCGCAAGGGCATTTTGGCTACAGAGCAGCCAGACAATGAAAAACAAAAACGGACGCATCACGATCATGGGGGCATCATCCTTCATAGAAAGAAAGTACGGGGAAGGATGAACCAATTGCACAATGTTTGCAAGTGGTTGCCGCAAGCCTTGCGCGGAAACGGTCTTTGGGGGCGTTTGGGTGCGGGAATATCAGGTTTGCACCGTGTAAAAATTCAAGGGGCAATTGAGAAAATTGGCATGGCAGGTTTCAAAGCGCATTTCGTGACTGCGGCCGCTGTGGGGGGGCTGGTGGGCACGCACCTGTTGCAGGAGCAACTCTTGGAACCCCAGGGGGTGTTGGCGGGTTTTTTCCTGGCGATTTTGGGTGGACTGCTGCCCGATGTGGATGCCGATAATTCCACCTTGCTGGCTTTGGCGATGACCGTGGCGGCGATGATCGTTTCCTTTTTGGTCATGTTTAGCCAGAGTGATCGGTTCGATGCGGTGCAACTTGTTTCTCTGTGGTTGGGGTGTTATCTGTTCTTCAAATGGGCCGTTTTCGGAGTTGTTACCCGTTTGACAACGCACCGTGGCATATTTCACTCTATCCCGGCGGCGGTGTTGGGGGGGCTGTTGGCGGTTTTGCTTTTGCACCGTTTGTTTGGATGGCACATCCGGTCGGCATGGCTGGGAGGTGGCTTTGTCTGGCTGGGGTATATGGTTCACCTGATCCTGGACGAAGTCACCAGCCTGAACATGTTCGGGTTTCGCGGAATTCGTCATTCCCTGGGCAGTGCGCTCAAGTTTCGTAGCCCCGACCTTTTCCCCACCCTGGGGGTCTATTTTGCCATCCTCCTGTCTGTCCCCCTTCTTCCCGATTCTGCCGGGCTGTGGGACTACCTTTCCTCCGTTGTGGCATGGCAGGGAATGGGATGGTAAAAAATTAACTTTCTTTCTCCCCCCGTTCCCCTTTCACGACAAGGGAACGGGAGGATAAACGGGGGAATCTACCAGTTGATCTGATCGATATTGGTGAAATCGATGGTGGTACCGTCCTCCAGGGTGATGGTGCCGGAGGCGTTGGGGTCATCGAAGTCAATGTGACCGTCGGCATCCATGGTGTAACTGCTGTCGGTATCCAAGGTCCAGTCGCCAACCCCTTCGATGTTATCCACCGGGCCGCCTGAAACATTTTCCAACTGAATGGCGTCCAGCCAACCGTCACCCGAACCACCGTCCACATGATCTGCGCCGTCGCCGCTGCCGAAGATGAACAAATCATCCCCCGCACCACCGGTCATGGTGTCATTGCCTGCACCACCGTCCAGGATGTCGTTGCCGTCGCCACCGGAGAGGGTGTCATTGCCAGCGTCTCCTCGCAGATCGTCATTTCCGGCACCCCCTTCCAGGGTATCGTTGCCATTGCCACCTGAAAGGGTGTCGTTTCCTGCTTCACCCTTGAGTTGATCATTGCCGTCACCCCCGGCGAGGATGTCATTGCCATCGCCTCCCTTCAGGGTGTCGTTGCCGTCGCCCCCATGAATAACGTCGTCGCCGGCTTTGCCGTCCAGTGTGACACCGGTATCCGCGCCGATGATGACATCATCGCCGCTGGTCCCCGTCAGATTACCGCCCCCGGTGATGGCATCCTCAGGGGTGTAACTGTCAAGAACATCCACCGTGACTCCCTGGGTGAGGGAGGCGGTGTCACCTCCTTGGGCTTCCGTGGCAGTGGCCGTGACATCCAGTTCAAACGGCACGGCCATCGTTTCCTTATCCCCTGAAATGGTGAGTCCGTTCAGGTCATCGGCGGTAAGGGTCCAGGTTCCATCACCATTATCAGTCCCCGCAGACAGGGTGGCTCCATCGGGAATGCCGGCAACCTGAATGCTCAAGGATTCCGAACCATCCGTATCGGTCAGTGAAGTTTCGATAACCAACGGTACCTGATACTGTTGTTCTTCCTCCGGCAGTTCGTTGACAAAATCAATCTGAGTGATCGTGAAATCCGAGGAATTGCCTGACGTATCTGCGGACGCCGAGAAAACAATCTTGTCAAACCCGCCTTCGTGTTCAATATCCAGCTCTACCTTGTTTGCTTTGGCCCCTTTGAAATCCCCGGATCCTACCAGTTCACCGTCCTTGTACAGATCGTAATGGCCTTCCTCGTTTTTCTGCATTTTGTCCAATGCGACCGTGGCTTCTTTGATGTCGTTGTCAAACTCGACGATCAATTTTTCCGAAAGTCCCGACTGTTTGTCAAACCCGGTCGCGTTCGTCGTCCCTGTCGTATGACCCGAGGCACCAAAACCATCCGATACCGTGCCAACGTTGGCCGCCGAGGCTGCTCCCATCTGGGCACTGTCACCAGAACCTTCAATATTCTGAGCCGTTATACGGAATCCTGATTCCGTCTCGGAGAAATTATCGGCGGTGATGCTGACGTGTTCGGGACCTCCGATCAGAGAAACATCCCCGAGCGTAACATTCAAAGTTGGCGTATCGGCTACGGCTTCGGGTACATCGACAGCTATGGATCCGACAGATGTGTGGGTATCGTCGCCATCTTGGGTGGTTACTTGGACCCCCAGGGAAAAGTCACTGTCGGTGCCATCGGCCAGGGCTATGGTCAGATCGGGAACCCTCCAGGCAATGGCATCTCCGGCATCATTGGTTTCGGTCACTTCCAGATTGTCAGGGGAAATCACCCAGGTATGGTCTGGACCAGCCTCGCCAACGCTCAGAGTCGCTCCTTCGGGAACATCCGTCAGAATGATGCTGCCTGACAATCTTTCGGAGCCGTCGGTGTCTGACAGGGCAAAGCCAATATCCAACTCAACTTCGTTTCCATTGCCACCCTCGGCGACACCCTGTTCACTTCCACTGCCTTGGCTGTTGCCTTGGCCACTGCCTTGGCCACTGCCTTGGCTGTTGCCTTGGCCACTGCCTTGGCCACTGCCTTGGCTACCGCCTTGGCTGCTGCCTTGGCTGCTGCCTTGGCCACTGCCTTGGCTACCGCCTTGGCCACTGCCTTGGCTACCGCCTTGGCCACTGCCTTGGCTACCGCCTTGGCCACTGCCTTGGCCACTGCCTTGGCCACTGCCTTGGCCACTGCCTTGGCTACCGCCTT
>JACSDG010000155.1 GCA_015660855.1 Magnetococcales bacterium | reverse complement strand
AATTCCCCGGATTGACACCTTTCAGTCAATTTGAATATTGGAACCTCTCGGACACACCCCCCGGACCCCCGCAAAAATTTTTGCCAAACTTTATTTTTCCGAAATCTTTAAGTCTTCCCTTATCATCGGCTCCGACTCGATCCATCCAGCCCCTAAAACCTGCCGCCCTTCGTAAAAAACACATGCCTGGCCGGGAGTAATGGCTCTTTGCAGGGAATCAAAGTAAATCACTCCCTGTTGCGGGGTGGACCCCAATTCCAGAGTAGCAGGAACCGGGGGAGAAGCATAACGAATCTTGGCATGAACCCTGAATTTTTGGTGCGATAAAACTCGGGGGATCAGCCAATTGATCCGGTTTAATCGGGCGTTTTGGCCATACAAAGCATCCTCTGGACCGACGATCAACAGATTTTTCTCAACATCCATGGCCACGACAAACATCGGTCGGGAGGACGAAATCCCCAACCCGCGTCTTTGACCGATGGTATAGCCGTGAATACCTTGATGTCGCCCCAAATCCTTTCCATCCACCCCTTTGATAAGCCCGGGACGGTCAACGACTCCATGGCGGCGAAAAAAAGTACCATAATCTCCATCGGGGACGAAACATACATCCTGACTTTCTTTTTTCTCCGCAAGATGCAATCCCCATTTTTTCGCCAACCTTCGCGTCTCTTCCTTGGACACCCCACCCAATGGAAATCGTAGGTGTGCCAGCATTTCCAGAGGCGTGCTCGCCAAAAAATAAGATTGATCCTTGCGAGAATCCTGGCCGCAAAACAATTGCGGTTGCTGATCCTCTGTCCATTTTATTTCTGCATAATGTCCCGTGGCCAAAAATTGAATTCCCAAGGATTGGGTCTGGTTTAACAAATGTTTAAACTTGATTTCCTGGTTACACAGCATACACGGATTGGGGGTACGACCACCGGCATAGGCCTGCAAAAACGGGTTGACCACATCACGCAGAAATTCTTGGCGCATGTCAACAACATAGAAGGCGATTCCCAACGTTTGTGCCACCCGTCGAGCATCTTCCACATCCTCCGAACCGCAACAACTGCGATACATCAAACCATTGGCCCGATCCTCGCAGTCCCACAACCGCATGGTCAATCCGATCACTTCATACCCTTGATCTACCAACCACGCCGCTGCAACGGATGAATCCACCCCTCCGGACATGGCTACGGCCACGCGTTGGGTTGCCGAGGAGGCCACAGATGACATGTCGGTCATGGTAAAAACGCATCAATGGCAATGGCGGGAGTTTTTTTCTCCACCAGATCGGCAATGACAAGTCCGGTAATCGGCGTCAAAAGGATTCCATTGCGATAATGCCCCGTCGCAAAAAACAGCCCCTGAAGATGGCGCGACTCACCCAGGAGGGGCAATCCATCTCCCGAAGCAGGGCGCAACCCGGACCAGGTCGTCGCAAGTCTTGCCTCTCCGAGCGTGGGTACCATCTCCCTGGCCATGCCAGTAATTCGGTGAATACCATCCAAGGTAACGGCCTTGTCAAATCCACGTTCTTCCAGGGTGGATCCCAGAAGAACCCGACCATCGCGACGGGGGACAATATAACCTTGATAGCCATAAAGGACATGGCGCAGGGTGGAAGGGCGAGTTTGAACCTGCACGATCTGGCCAGACATGGGTTTGATGGTGGTGCGGATGGCAGGCAGGTTGGATAAACCTGTACTCCAGGCTCCACCTGCGATGACTACAGCATCCGCGTGAATGACGCCGCTCGTCGTGCGTACCCCCGTTACTTTTCCCTGGTGTGTTTCAATTCCCTGGACTTGAGTACCGGTTTGAAAACGGCCACCCAGGCGACTGACTGTCGCCGCCAGGGCACTGGCAAGGCGCATGGGATCAAGCTGGCAATCTTCTGGATAATAGTTGGCCCCCACCATACGGTCGGTCAAGGTCGGTTCCAGGCGTTTGGCTGCGTCGCGGTCCAACACCTCCACCTTAAGCCCTCGTTCCATCATCCACTGCGCCCGGCCTACAGCCAGACGCCCCTCTGCGGGAGTCAAGGCCACTTCCAACACCCCGGAGCCTTCAAAATCACAACAAACTCCCGAAACTTCCTCCAATTCCCGCACATAGTCCACAAACATGGCCCGACTGGCGAGGCACAGTTCAAAAAACGCTCCGGCTCCCGAAACTTCCGACTGGGCACCCAGTATTCCTGCCGCCGCTGCCGAAGATTCGGCCCCAGGGAGTGCCTTCTCCAACAGCGTCACCGAAAATCCCCGCTGAAGCAGTCGATGCGCCACTGCCGTCCCCATGACTCCCGCTCCAACGATGCAAATGTTGTCCATGGGTCAATTCCCTTTCAAATCATAAATAAAACAATGGGCCGATTTTTTTCTTTCCATGTCGTAGCTGCGCCACTTGGCCGAGGGAATCGCAGAGGCCTCCACCGGAACAAAATTTTGCCTTTGGAAAAATTCCATCACTTTCGTTTGCTGAGTACAGGCAAACAATATATTCAAACCTTTCTTTTCGCTTTCCTCCTTAAGTTGCTGGATCAGTCTGGCTCCAATCCCCTCCCCTTGAAAACGCGTCAAGGCGTACAGTGCCACCACCTCACCGGCTTTTTCTTTTTCGTACCCTTCTGTAAATAAACCACACACCCCCGCCAGATGCTGTCCAGAAATGAAAGCACCAAAACCGTTGAGCAATATTTTCGATATCTGTTCTTCGGAGCGCGGCAGAAGGTATCCTTCCTTGACCCCTTGATGAATCAATGCCGCCACCCTGGGAAAATCATCCCAGGAAAGTTCTCTTACCTCACAATAATGCCTGCACGAAAAAAAGGTACCGTTACCTTCGTAGGTAAATAATTCCCGATGCAGGTCTGCCATGCGGCACAGTCCTATGGCCCCGACACCGTGCGAAAGGAGGGTAAAGGTGGCTTTCAATATTTTTTCTTGTAGAGGGTGAAAATATCCCTCCGAATGTGTGGTCAACTCGGATAGTTTTTGAAAATTAATGAAACTCAGAAGATTGCCATGTTCATCCTTGAAGCCACCGTGTTCATCAATCAACATCATGCGTGAAATGCGCCAGGACAGGGACAGGGTAATGATGCGATCCAGAAAGGTTGATGAATTTCTGGCTTCGATGACCATTGGGAATATTCCATTTTTTTTCTTCCACAGATCGGGGGGCAAATTGGGGGGGGCGTCGAGTTGGAGATGGTTGCAGTGTATATCGTGGTCTCTCAAGGCAGAAAATGCCAATTCACGCCGTTTGCTGTCGCTCCCATCGACAAACAATACCGAACGGATATCGGCTTTGGCCAGATCTTGAAGACATTGGATAAAGGCGGGTAGGGTGTTGGTGCCATCGTAGGAAATGAGCGAAAAACACAAAGTTTTTCCGCGAAAAATTTCGAGAAAAAACTCTTTCTCAGAGAAGGAATGATTCATGGTCATGAGCTACGCAAATAAAAAACCGCCCGCAAACGCTAAGGATCACAGGCGGTCGTTGAGTCTATGAAAGATTGCGAAGGAAATCAAATCAGGTGGGACGGACGTTGGCGGCTTGCAGCCCCTTGAGTCCGCGCACAACCTCAAAAGCAACCTTTTGTCCTTCTTGAAGTGATTTAAAACCTTCCGACTGAATGGCGGAAAAGTGGACAAACACATCTTCGCTGCCATCGTCCGGGGCGATGAACCCATACCCCTTCGAACCGTTGAACCATTTGACCGAGCCGTTGACTGTTACCGACATGGCATTCCCCAACCAGGATATTTTGAAAAAACCAAAGACACTCTGGCCAACATTGACTTAAACCTTTCCGCCGCCCCACTCCGACCATGTACCATAAGGTTTCCGAAAGGCTATTGGCAAGTAACCATTCGGTCCCCCCCCATTTTTTTCAAGTTGGAACACCGCCCAAACTTTCGACAAGAACCTTCTTTTCCTTGGTTCCCCCCCCTTGAAGTTTTTCACCCAGCCCCGCATCAATAGCCAACTGTCGCCTTTTTTCGGAGTAGGAAGGGGCAACCATCCGGAAATCCTTGGGAAGGTCGAAAGCTTTGCGATATTCATCCAGGCGCATTTTGTGGGAGCGGGTTAGGTGTCCTTTAAGAGCTTTGCCACGTTTGCCGCAAATCAGACACACCACCTCGTCTCTGGTCACCGCATCTGCCAAAGGAACCACCGGCTTCAATGTTCCCCCTTCGGAAATTTTTCCAGGTGTCAAAATTTGATCCTCTGGTTTCCTTTCGCGAGGAATCAATTCCTCGCCCCTGGATAAACCCTGAAGAACAGAAAAAACATTTTCTATCAAAATCTCCAGTTCACGAACAGCCATCTGGTTCTTGTTAAGATAGGCGATAACAATATCAACCGTATGTTTTATCATTTCGTTGGACATTTTTATTTTCCACGTTGCAGACCATTTTAGAATATCAAAACCAATCCAACCCCCCAATATCAATCATCCCTCCCCGAAAAAACCCCAGCGCATGCCCGATGACGAAGATAATGGTCAACCAATACCAAAGCCATCATAGCCTCGGCAACAGGAACCGCACGTATCCCCACACAGGGATCATGTCGTCCTCGTGTTTTAATCGTCCGGGGATTGCCAAAGGTGTCCACGGTTCGCAATTCTGTATGGATGGAAGGAGTCGGCTTGACCGCCAGCCGTACAACAATATCGTCGCCATTGGAAATTCCACCCAATATTCCACCGGAATGGTTAGTCAAAAACCGTACACCTTCCCGCCTCTCCCCATCCACAACCATTTCGTCGCAAAATTGCGATCCGTACCCCGATGCCACCCGACTGCCCGCACCAATCTCCACCGATTTAACCGCGTTGATCCCCATCATCCCCCCGGCCAAATCGGCATCCAAACGCCCATAAACCGGTTCCCCCCAACCAACCCCTACCCCCTTGGCCACCACCTCCAACATGGCACCCACCGAATCCCCACGGCTGCGACACGCATCCAACAAAGCTTCAAACCGAACAGCGGCCTCAGGATCGGGACAAAAAAATGGATTTTTTTCCACCTCCCCCCAATCCCAGCGTTCCCGATCAACCCTTTCCGGCCCCATGGCAATCAGGCATCCCTGAATCTGCACACCCTGGGCTTTCAACACCTTCCTGGCTATGGCTCCCGAAGCCACACGCATGGCCGTCTCCCGCGCCGAAGCACGCCCACCTCCACGATAATCCCGCCGCCCATATTTCTTCAAATAAGTCCAATCCGCATGCCCAGGACGAAATAAATCCTGAATCTCCGTGTAGTCCCGCGATCTTTGATCTTGATTTTCTATGATCAACCCTATCGGCGTCCCCGTCGTCTTACCTTCAAAAACGCCCGATACAATCTTGACCAGATCATCCTCTCGCCGTTGCGTCGTGAACCGACTCTGTCCGGGACGCCGTCGATCCAAATCCACCTGAATATCCGACTCAGACAAAGCCATTCCCGCTGGACATCCATCCACCACCGCACCAATCTCCGGCCCGTGACTCTCACCAAAAGTAATCATGCGAAACATCTTGCCGAACATATTCCCTGACATGCTTCATCTCCAAACAAAATTATTACTCTCAGGCCTCATTGTATCCGCTTGTTCGTGATGACAATACCATAATCGGAAAAATAATAATCCAAAAAACATCCAATGGAAGAATATATTTATTTTTTACCTTTTATTTTTGTATTTTATCGCTACACCCTCCCCCCCAATAGCCCTCTCCAAAAATCACAACCCCCTATTCCATGCTCCTGGCCTTGTGCGCCACCTCTTCTTCTTCGGTGACGGCCCGCATACCGACAATGTGATACCCAGCATCCACATGAACAACCTCCCCGGTGATTCCACTGGCAAGATTGGAAAGCAAAAACATGGCAACATCCCCCACCTCATCCTGGGTAATGTTGCGTCGCATGGGAGAGTTATCCCGGTTCCAGTTGAGAATTTCCTTGAAATCTCCAATGCCCGACGCCGCCAGTGTTTTGGCAGGGCCGGCGGAGATAGCGTTAACCCTGATCCCCCTCTGACCAAAATCGGCTGCCAGATAACGCACACTGGCCTCCAAAGCCGCCTTGGCCACACCCATGACATTATAATGGGGCACCACCCTTTCAGCACCCAAATAAGAGAGCGTGACCACACTGCCCCCATCCTTCAAGTGAGGAGCCGCCTTGGCACATAACGCCGTCAACGAATAAACCGAGGATTCCAACGCCACCCGAAACCCTTCGCGGGAGGTTTCATAATATTTCCCAGACAACTCATTTTTTTTGGCGAAAGCCACCGAATGCACCACAAAGTCCAACTGCCCCCAACGTGCAGCCACCGCATTGAAAATATTTTCAATGTCTTCGTCCTTGTTCAGATCGCAAGGAAGGACAAAATCGGAATGCAGTTGTTCCGCCAGAGGCACAACCCGCTTTTGCAAAGCTTCTCCCAAATAGGTAAAACCCAACTCTGCCCCCTCACGGTGGCAAGAGCGAGCAATGCCCCAAGCCAAACTTCTTTCGTTGGCAACACCAAAAATCAAACCTTTTTTTCCATCCATCCACCGCATGACCCTCACCTCTCATTCACAATGCTGATGACACAACCTGGAAGGTTAAGGCAGTAACCCATTCCGTGCCCGAAACCAAGCTATGACATGGAAATACATAATGCCCTCGATGAAGATTCCACGCACCCCTTCTCCACAACGGGCCGACATTCTACAATTCGTTCCACTGATTTTTCAAGCGAAAGCCTGACAATTCAGGCTTTTCCAATCCCACCGTCATGGCCAAAACCTTGAACTTTTCGCCCATCTCCTCAGGCAGGATCAGGCGCAAAGCGGTTTGGCGAATATCTTTCCCCAATCCCCCCCCACCCTTGCCCTGCACCACCACACCCTGCAAACGCTCAAGCAATCCCAAACCCATTAAAAACCAACCCTGGCTGACATAGCCACAAAGATCCAACGCCCCTTCGCCTCCAGCACGGGCCATAGCACTGAAATCCACGTGCGCCGTCAAATCCATCTCCCCAGGACAGGCCAACGGATCATCCACCCGCCGATGCCGATGGTGCCCCACCAACGTCCCCTGCAACCGCTCTGCATGGTAATAATCCCTGGCCGTATAACCATAGTCAATCATCAACACCAACCCCCGACGCAACACCTGCCCAGCACTCCGCATCCATTCCTGGGCGCGAACCCCTACCTCCGTTCGCATGCCCACGGGAAGATCAAGCCGCAATCGTTTAAAATAATCGGAATCCATACCACAAGCCAACGGCAGGGTTTTTGTGGCCAAGGTTCCATCACTCAGCACCTGCACCCCAACCTCAGCCAATCCCCCAGCCGTCATTTCCAACCATCGAACCGGCAGGGCATCAAGAAATTCATTACCAAAAATGATCCCCTCAATACCCTCCCCTCCCGCCTCCACCAGAGTGGAAAACCAGGCGCAACGATGCACAAGATGATCATTTTCCAATCTTTGTCTTTGCATGATGTGCAATTTGGGAGAGGTTTCCACCAAACGATAGTGCAAAGCGGCGTCAAACCGGGGAAATCGCCTCGCAGTTTTGAGAACATCCACCGCCAGATGACCTGTGCCAGGTCCAGCCTCAATCAGCACAAACTTTTCCGGACAACCCAGAAGTTCCCAAACTTCGATAAACTGAAGGGTCAACAACTCACCAAACAAGGATGTCATCACCGGGCTGGTAACATAATCCCCATCTCTGCCGATGGCATCGCCAACCCTTTGGTAATAGCCATACTCAGGGTGAGACAACGCCAACTCCATGAAACGCTCACCGGAAACAACCCCACCCAATCGGATTATTTCAGCGGCGATCCAAGAAGGATCTTCAACAGTCATGTCAGCTTTTGCTTGTCAGAGGAACATGATGCCCTGCGGGCAAAAAAACAAAATCAAAATCTTGGGGCTGCGCCCCTGACCCCCCTTGGGGGGCAGGAAAGTCAAAATCAAAATCAAATTCAAAAACAAAACCTTGGGGCGCTGCCCCAAACCCCGCCGGGGGGGATGATCCGTAGAGTAGAGCACAGGCGCGGTGTCTTTCAACCCGTTTCCAGCACCCCCTCA
>JACSDG010000154.1 GCA_015660855.1 Magnetococcales bacterium | reverse complement strand
GCTACCGGACGAACGGACAATTCCCCGGATTGACACCTTTCAGTCAATTTGAATATTGGAACCTCTCGGACACACCCCCCGGACCCCCACAATAATTTTGCAAAACGACTATTTCACCCCCGCCCATCCCATGGCCGCATCATCCATCTTTTCATCACTCGTTCGGTTGTAAGTAAACTCCAGGGTTTCTTCGCCACGCAACACCTTAAACCGCATCGATTGCGCCGTGGTCAACTTGCGCAAGGATTGCATCCCTTTTTCGTAGGAGTCCAACTTTTCTCCATTCAACCAGGTAACAATATCCCCCGGTTTCAAACCAAAACGCCCCAAAAACTCCTGGTCCTGGCCGTGACCCAAGCGCACACCGATCAACTTGCCGTCTTTTTCCGCCGGATTCAACCGCACCATTTTCAATACTTCTTCAGGTTTTTTGGCAAAGGTTTGCCACACACGACTGACTTCACGCTGTTGCGTAACGCGATTACGAAAACGGGTCAGGATTTCCCTCTGCCCTTCATTGGGCAAGCGTAATTGTTCGCGCACGCCATTTCTGAGCAACAACACCCGATCCTGAAGGATGGCAACCAGTTTGGCCCCCTCAACCACCGTGGCCCCGGTACGCCGCACCCGTTCCTTGCCGAAAGGATCAAGAAAAGCAGCCAAGCTTCGGGCCGGATCATCATGATACAAAATACCAATCAACAAAAGATTCAATGGTGAATCGGGCAGGCCATCCAACTGAGTACGATCCATTCCCAAAGAGACATCCTTGACCACAGCCGATTCCCCGAACAGCCGCCCCAGCCAGTCCAATCCCGGCGTCATGCGGGTTACGAGAGGATCGGTCCAATCGAGTTCCTGGCGCAGCGTCAAAATCCCCGCCTGCGGATTCCATCGGGCAACCTCCACCGCCAACCAAGTCATGGCGGCCATCTCACGGGCAATGGCGAGCACCAAAATACAATGTAAAAATTTTTTACCCAACCCAACCCCCCCGTCCAGACATAACCATTCAGCCCCTCTCCCTTTCTTTTCGCAAATAGTTTTTAATCGTTGCGAGGATCAAGAGAGAGATAATCCCCCCCTTGACCCCCGCAATAGTTTCAACCTTGAAAAAAAAAGTGTGGAACTGATATAGTTACGAAATATTCCGCGTGAGAAGCGGAAACAACAAAGACAGTTCTTTATAGCTCGGATTACGCCAAGTCATTTGATAAAGAACGTCGTTTGCAAACCTGCTCTCTCGAAGAATTTCATCTGCTGGAACAAGAGTCTTATCCCTCGGAACATCCACACGATACTTTTCCAGGTGAGCAGCGTAAATATAGTGGAGACCGGTAACAAGCGCAAAATGAGGATTGATGAATGCAACTTTAGTATTTCCAGGAATATCATGGGCCAACTGTATCGGTCTGATGCGGTTAATCCAGCATGAAATTGCATCGGCTATTTTGTAGGGGGCAGGGCTGAGCTTGTGGGTGTGGATATGCTCCGCAGCGTCCAGATCAACATACGCAGATTCGAGAGCGGTATAGAGCAAAGTTTCGTTCAGATCGACAGCATTTTTGACTGCGTCATCCTCAAGCAGCCGGTGATACACATCCCGATACCCACCGACCACAAAACCACGCCAGGAAGCTATGACTCCTTTGGCAGAGGAGGCATTGAGGATGGTTTCAAGGTTTTCCGATTTATGAAGTTCTAATTTTTGCCAAAAAGATTGCACGACGCCATCTATGTCCTGTGAGATAGGCATATCTGCCGCAGCAGGTCGATACTAACCTTCGGAGCGAGCAATCCTTCACCAGCATTGCTTGTACCTTGCCGGGCAGCCTCGGTTCCGGTCCGGTGAATCTCTTTAAAAATTTCATCTTTTTTTGCCCGCATCTCAGGCTCGGTCAATGTTTCTGGCATATTTTTTTCCTATCAGGCTGGACCCATGGCTCCGTGAGATCAAGACAACAAGCACCCTCAACGACAGCGTAGGCTAAAACCGGTCCGCGATCAACAGTTTTTACACAATTGCCCCGCTTGTCCAAAACGTCAAGCGAACTTTTGGTCAATGGTATCAAGGATACCAAGACCCTTTTCAACGGACCCCCTGGAGGCCAGCAATCTGAAACGGGTTTCCATATCAAACTGCGCCGATGCGGCTGCTGTGCGTTCCTCCATCGGTTTATCAAGGGACGTGGCGACACTTATTAAATGCTGTTGTTCGGAAGGGCGAAATGTGAGTGTACCCATTATGGAACCCCCTTGATCAATTGGGCCGGAGTCAAAACTTGAAAACTATTGAAAAGTAACTCTGAGCCAGCAAAGTCCCTTATATTATTCGTGACTATCGCGGAAGCATTCCCAGCCACGGCAAGTTCGACCAGGTGATTATCAGACTCATCCCTTAAGTTGGGCCGCCATCCAAAAAAAACATTCGTCCACTTTGAAACCGACAACAACGATTCAAAAAGCTCCCATCGTTCCTCACGCGACACCGGGCTGCCGGCAAAAATTGTTTCCCGACTCAGAACATCCTCATATTCGGCCAAAAGAGAGGCCCCCATAAGGGGCTGAAAGTGTTGATACAGACATCGGCGAAGAACCTCCCTGTTGGTCCCATTGGCACTTATCAGAGCGGCGATAAAGACACTGGTGTCCAGCACGATAATCATGGCGACCATGATAGCGTATGCCTGGAAAAAAGGCTAATCCAAAACAATCACCCCTTGAAATTTTCAAGAGGGGTGCTCAATGAAAAAATCCTGCCTGATTAAGGATCATAGAGATGACTGACGCGACGCATGGATTCCAGGGTGACGTTGAGCACCTGCTCACGGTACAGGGTCCGTTTTTCGGCGGTGCGACCGTGGAGGGCGTCGTGAAAGGCCCGCCTGGCCTCACCCGCCGGGGAGGCCGGACGGTCAATGGCTCCGATGACCCCTAAAATGGCCTCTTCCAAAGCCCTGGGAGGGTGCTGATCGCTGTGAAGCCATTCCAGGGAATGTTGAAAATCCTGAATCGTTTCCGCAAGCCTTGGATCACGATACGAATAAAAACGGAAAGAAGCCGTATCGGAATCATAACCAGCACCACCACCATAGGCCCCACCCCGTTCGCGGATGGCACGGTGCAAAAATCCGTTTTTCAAATATTGCCCCAACACCGACAAGGCCGGGGCATCGGGGTGGGAAAAGGGGACGCAACGGTTGACCCGGGCGCAAAAATTGACCGTGGTGACAATTTCCCAGCCCAGATTGCGTCGGGCCTGGACAAACCTGGGATGCAAAGGATCAAAGGCATCGGCGTTGGGGTCCGACCAAAGGCGGGCCAAGGAATGCTCCATAGGCCCAAAATCATCCTTTTCCCCAACGACCAGCAACTGCCGCGGACCCTTGAGGAGTTGATATTGGATGGACTGAAAACGTTGGGAAAGAAGGGTAAGCTCACCAGGGTCGTCCAGGGATTCATCCAATTTTTTCAATCGTTGAATGGCCGACATGCCGCTCCAAAGCTCGTGGAGATACCCCGTTGGGGAGCTGAAACTGCTGGCGGCACTCATGGCCAATCCATGTCCGTTGTCATTGACCCGCAATTCGGCACTGGCCCGAATAAATCAATCAGGCGTCCCCGGAATTCTGTACAATATTAAGAATTCGTAAAACCTCCTCTCTTGTTTCTGGAAAAGGATATTTCCTTTTTCTTTTCCAAGCGCTCCTGATCCCATTCATATGCCCAGCACTTCATTTCCTTGAAAGTGCCATCGGTGCGCAATAATTCAATCATGTTGAATCCTCTGGCAGCATCTTGGAATCGGCTTCCATCCGGCAAAGATGGAGTTGAGGCAGCTATGGACACAGTACTCATCTCAGAAGTTGCCTTATGGATACTGAACTCCCGTTTATGAATGTGACCGTGCAGAAGAATCCTGGGCACGTAGGCATACTCAACATAACCGACCTTAGAAGATATCGGCGTATTCATAGTACACAATTTAGTATATCCATTGCATGTGTTCTCATTGGTTGTGGATAAATCAAAGGGAGGATGATGCCCCAATCCTATAACAATGCAATCAGGCAATGTGTTCTCTGTTGCTAATGATCTCAACTTTTGTGAAACGGATAAAAAATCGTTTTCCAAAATTGTGCCTTTTTCTACTCCTCCTTGAGGTGCGAATTTAGACGCGGTGTTACAACCGAAGAATATGACCCCAAGATGCTTGAACTGTTCGCGAATCCAATATTGACGATCGGGACGAATCCAATCATTTTCCCCACTCATGGCTTGAGCAAATTGAAGGAATGGAGTAAACGCGAAGGCCGTCATAGAAGGTGAGTCCGGTAGCGAATCTTTCCATTGGATCTTCCTTGTTGTTCTGGCATATTCCATATAGTCTGCAACGGATAGGGGCAATAATGCGTCATGATTTCCCGGAACCAACAATAAACGGTTATTTGGCAACTCCCATCCATTCCAATCCTTTACTAAATTTTTCATCCACTCTTCGGCTTGATTAAACTCGTTTGGCAACCCATTTTCCGTGATATCCCCTGTGATAGCGATGAACGTAGGACCTTTAGACCATTCATATGTAATTGTGTTTTTCACATCCTGCCATTCGAGTTTGGAATGGGGAGTGCGTGCGGCACCAAACTGAAGGTCCGACAAGTGCAGAATGGTTATCTTCTCGTTGTGATCCAATCTGAGCTTCTTATCAAGCCCCTTCCATTCGCAAATAGCTGATTCCAATTGGAACCAAATGGTTTGCTTATGTTTTTCTGGACAAAGGAACTCACTCCAAGAGAAAAGTCCCTTGAGGTTATCACGGTATATAAATTCACGGGCCTCCGTCATGGAAGTACTGTCCCATTGGCTACTCACCAAGAAAACAGGTCCTTTGCCATTGATTACACGGAATACTTGAGACATTCTCATGTCCCATTTGTTTTTCGATAAAATTACGTCTACGATGAAGGCATCGAATTGCTGGCATGAAAGAAGCTGGGTAAATTCCTGCGGGGAACAAGGAAAGACCAATTCAATTGGTTCTCCCGCGCATTCCATGTCTTTAATAATGTTATAATTATCCTGTCGATCATTGACCTCATCGTCAATAACAAGAATACGAGTTTTCATATCGATTTTCCAATCGCTGCGATTAAAGTAAGAGTGGTCAGTGTAATTTTGACGAGTGTGCGGTCATTAATTGGCGAGCCATTGTAATTAAGCGGTTTCTCGTCAACCTTTTTTGGCTTTGTTGTTTTGCCACCAAAACGCTCTAACATACCGAAATAGATGTCTAACTTTGGAGTGAAATCAGGGTCTTTGCAAGCATTAAAAAAATGGAAAACAACTTGATTGTTTTCAATAGTTATGTCATACCACATATGAGCAACAGTGCTTATATGTGATTGTTGTGGATTACGAATCATTGCATCGGCATGGATACCGTTGAGGATGATGTCCCGCAAGCAAATAAGTACAAAAGATGGTAGAAATATAACCGAACTTTTCTCCCACTTGCGGTCATTCATACATTCTAGATGAAATTGACGGAGCGTGCCTTCAGTTTGAAACCATGCATTCAGGGTTGTAGCATCCAAATGTTCTTTGTTCCTATATTTCTTGGAAATTTTTCCTTCAGCCCCATTCAGCACATTATCTAAAACATGTTTTTTAAAATCTACGCCAATAGCTGTGTCAGTATTGACATCCATAATAAGTGATTTCCAGTACTGACTAGAGATACCTTGACCTATTGTTTTATCTATTCCATACAGAAAGATACGTATATTATTTAAAGTTTCAGAAATTTGGTACGGATCAACAGAGAGTGTTCTACGAAAAATTTGCATCTCATTAATAAAAGCTTGTAATTTCTCTGCATGCTCTTGTGTATTCGGCACGACCGCATCAACCAATCGGAAAAAAATCGGCGGCAAATGCAATAATGCTTCCCTCAACCCGTTTAGGTAAATCTGGACCATCAGCACCCTTTGCAGGAGGGGATCGTCATTATTAACAGTCTCAAGCAAAGCGGTTCGCAATGGGCTATTATGACCATCCCTGCTGGTTGCCCCCAAGATCTGAAACAAGGAACGTAAGGCGGACTTCTCCTCTTTATGATTACTAAATAAGAGTGCCAGAGCAAGGGCGACATCCTGCTTGTTCAGATCGGTTGTTGCCATGGACGAAGATGTTACAGGAGGAATTTTTGTGTGTTTCTGGAGTAATCCAAGTGCCAACAACGGATCAAGAGATTTAGGAAGCGGAGATGTGAGGTATTTGTCAATCTCTTGTTGCATCTCTCTCGCAAGACGATCATCTACCAGTCCCATGCATAATCCAGCTAATGCTGAAATAGGAGTATCATCATCCACCTTCCAAAGCCACTTAAGGATATCAGCAAGGTAAGATTTCTTATCTGGCAACCTCATCTCATCGAAAAATAATAACAACTGTGTACACAGGATTTCTAGTCGTGTTTCTACAGAAAATTTGTTTGGGCCATTGGCCTTACGTTGGGGGTAGGCCCGATTGGTGGTGCTTCTCCGTATCTCTACAGTCATCGCTGACAGGCTGGTAGAGGATAGGTGAATAACGTTATGTTCCAGTGGGGTGGAAGGTTTTTCTTGGTCATCACCCTCCTGAGTACCCGTTACTGAAGAGTGATGCACAGGAGTACCACTTCTCCCCTTTGTGGGATGAATAATGCCGAAACGTTGTTTCCCCACCTCGCTATCGGTAATGACGTGACCAGACCATCCCGCCAACTCCCAAGAATCTGCAACGCTATGGGGTGTCCATTGGTCAAACCACTCGTCAAGACGCTTTCGAGTTTGATTATTGCTGTTAGTTTCCCTAATATCCTTGACTAAATCCAAAGTATGACACAATGGGCATGAACGTTTTTGCCCCAAATCCGGCACATCCCAGCGCCACAGGCGTCGATGTTCCTCGACAAACATCTTTGACATCTCCCGATGGATGGGCAGTCCGCTCCGATCTAGCAAGGCCATTCGATAGACTTTGTCCGCCCCCATGCTCCTAATCATCAATGTCAGTTCCCGGAATACCTTTCCCGTGACAGTCCCATCATCAAAGACCACGACTCCACTTTTCTGACTTACACTCCCGGTATGTAAGGCAATGGATTTCCTGAGTCTCTCCTCGGTCAATGGGGAGATGCGCATCGGAGATACCGCATGCCGACCAAGGAGAAATTTGAATGGGATGATTGAAATGCCTTGCAGTAAATTTTGGTAGAGTCGCCCCATGTCCTGAACGATCCGATCTGTCACTGTATGTGAGGGGTAGACCAGGATTTGTGCCAGCGCAGAATCTGAGGGTTTGCCATTTTTCTGTGCAGGCTGAAAATAGTATTCTAGGGTGTTTTCGATCCACTTACATATTTCACCATGCCTCATTGTATCAAGGAGATAAGCGCGTTCCAAATTGATGGTCAGCAAATCATGGCGTTCATTATAGACCCAGTGTCCGAGTTTCAAGACTCCGAGCCGATACCATGTCTCATAGGCATCCTTGGGGGATTGTCCATACAAAGATACAAGCTCTCTACCATCCTGGGATATCTCGAAACGGGGAAGGGACTGAAAATCCTCTCCACCACGACAAATGAATGGCGTATCGGGGATGCGACAGTAAGGTAATTCATTGGGGGGGGGCGACCACTCAGAATTAATATCCGGTTTAGGAATCCAATCCAAAGCCGTAGCGATATGAAATGAATCGTTCCTGGATTCTCCGATAAGATTTTTGCTGTAAGGATTTCTAAGTACAGCCATTTGACCCCTGAGGCAAATGTCTTTCCGGTTCTCCAATTGCCTCTGTGTACTGCCTGTTACATAAACGCTTCCTAGAGCAATAGCCTCACAGTCACATGCATGTGTTCCAGAAACTTGAGCAATATCCCATAAACGTCCCGTGCGGATCAGAACCGAACGAGCCAAATCATCGGCTGGATAGATCCGCCAATGGCCTAAGGCGTTGGCAGTCCGCAAAACAGCGCGCTGACATATTTCCATGCGAACCGGATTGGTAAGTGCCTGGGCGAAATCAAGATAGCCGCACAACTTGAATTTTTCATCCTTGGGATTTTCAAACCAATCAATCCACTCTTTCACAAACACGTTATGCTCTTCATCCGCCGGAGAATTCGTGAGTGTTTCCCAGAAAAACTTTGAATCCATGTGCCTCAGCAGACGAAAGACATACGCAACCGAATTTACTTCATCCACAGCACCACTTAGAAAATCCTGCGTCTTTTCCTTATTAAAATAAAATGTTGTTTTATTCTCATCCTTGACAAAACATGACACAGCCCAATCTCGTGTGATCAGACACACCTCCAAACGCTTACCTGATCTCTCTTTCATCTTGGTCATTAACCATCCAAGATAGATGCCTACATGACGCTCTACATCTGCAATGATCAACCGATCCACATGCTCAAAACGATCGGTTCTTGCTATTCTGTCACGGATGCCAAAAATATCTCGTTTCCCAACTGAGCTGGCGGGCAACCATAGTATTGTATTAATATTATTTATCAATAAATTATTATGATCTTTACTCTCTGTTTCTTGTCGGAGAGAAACTTCTTTTAAAAAATCCGGCTCCACTTCTGCGGCCCTTTGATCTATTGAGCAGATAGTTGCAGGAACCGCTTCCAGCGGAGAGGAGACCAAAGCTTGTGAAAGAGAATAATTAGGCTTCGTTTCTGGAGCGTAAGGTATCCAATGGTCGTCTGGATAGCTTAGGCGTTCACGCGCTGGACGAAGGATGATACCGTAATGGGTTCCACTGGTTACTGCATCCAAAGCTGCATATCGAGACAAGGCAGAAATACGCATGGCTCCATTATGTTCTGCCCTTTGCCATGGCATGCGTTCCCCAACCCATTCACCACCCGAATAGATGCGAATGAAGTCCTTCTGGAAATTCAGCAGGAATCCCACCTGTTGCAACCCTGTAACTTGGTTGGATCGCGGTTGGTTTTTGGAAGAAATAGCCATATGAAAAAGACACTTCACGAGTTCCTTGAGTGGTGCAGGAGATTGTGCCGCTTTTTTCAACAACTTAGCTGCATCTGGATTATCTTCTGGTGCAGGCCATTGTGCAAGATTATGGCATAATCCAACCCCGAGATCGCAAAGGAAAAACTCCAGCCAGGAATCACTTGGTGAAATTTCCGCATACTTGATGGTTGGGCAAAAATCATCTTCTTTTTTGCGCAACCTATCCCAAATTGCGCTTTCATCACGTTCGGCAGGTTTTGGGAGACGGATACGGGCATAGATCCCAGCATATTTCTTAGATGTGTCTGTATAGGCATGTTCCTTGATATTCAGTAGTAATTCAGTAAGCATTCCATGCAGCATATGACATGTTTGGTCGCATAAGGCTGGTGTTCTGGCTAACCAATCGTTAAGTGCTCTCATTCGCGCTTGTTGCACCAGTCTCTGGACTAAACTTTCCAACTCCGATTCATCTTCCAGATTCAACATCTCTGCCAGAATGCAATCTGGATCACGATAGCGAAGTGGGTAGTCTAGTGCGCAGTACGTTATTATCATCCTGTCAAAATCCAACACCGTATGATCCCAAAGGAAATCACAACATTGTTGGAAAATTTTCAAAAATCCCTGTGTCGCGAGAAATTTGAGTAACCTCCGATGCTCTTCTGTCTGTTGATCGCGCCCTCCCTTACCAATAAAAATGTGTGATTTAATTTGGTGTTGGTCGTATCTCTGTTGAAGAAGGATGGCTAACGAAAGCGTTGGCAAGGGATCCATCCATGTGGTAATCGTCAGATCCAGTATTATTAAACATGCTTCAGGTGCATTCAAAACCTCTTTCTGCACCTTTCCGAATCGACCACTCCAATCCTCATCTCGCAAATCACCTGGAACAGAAATAATGCACAGATCCTTACCCGCATTGGCATCACGAGCATTTATCACACCAAAGACAGCCTCAGTGCGTGACATCATTGTTCTCCACATAAAACATTCTGAATTTTTCTACCACAAAACACTTCAGAACAGAAAATACCAAGGCCCTTTTCAACGGACCCCCTGGATGCCAGCAATCTGAAACGGGTTTCCATATCAAACTGCGCCGATGCGGCTACTATGAGTTCCTCCATCGGTTTGCTAAGGGACGTGGCCATATTTATTAAATGCTGATGTTTATCATCGGAAGGGCAAAATGCGGGTGTCCCCATTACGGAAACCCCTTGATCTATTGGGCTGGAGTCAGCACTTGAAAACTATTAAAGAGTAACTCTTAAGCCAGCGAAGTCACTTATATTATTCGTGATTATCGCGGAAGCATTCCCAGCTACGGCAAGCTCGACCAAGTTATTATCGAACCCATCCCTTAAGTTGGGCCGCCATCCGAAAGAAACTTTCGTCCACTTAAAAACCGACAACAACGATTCAAAAAGTTCCCATCGTTCCTCGCGCGACACCGGACTGCCTGCAAAAATCGTTTCCCGACGTAGAACACCCTCATATTCGGCCAAAAGAGAGGCTCCCATGAGGGGTTGAAAGTGTTGATACAGACATCGGCGAACAACTTCTCTATTGGTCCCATTGGCACCCAATCAGAGCAGCGATAAAGACGCTGGCGTCTATCACAACAATCATAGTGACCATGATAGCGTATACCTGGAAAAAAGGCCAGTCCGAAATAATCACCCTTTGAAATTATCAAAGCGATTGCCGATACCAAGTGGAATCAACCTCACGATCCAGAGCAACGGCACTCCCCACCACGGCAAACGCAGCATCACTCTGATTCAGGTAGAGATGACTGACGCGACGCATGGATTCCAGGGTGACGTTGAGCACCTGCTCACGGTACAGGGTCCGTTTTTCGGCGGTGCGACCGTGGAGGGCGTCG
>JACSDG010000014.1 GCA_015660855.1 Magnetococcales bacterium | reverse complement strand
GGACATTATGCCCTTCAGGCAAAAGAATCAAAATCAAAACCCTGGGGCTGCGCCCCTAGACCCCCCTTGGGGGGCAGTAAAATCAAAATCAAAGTCAAAAGAAGAACCTTGGGGGCTTTGCCCCCAAACCCCCACCGGGGGGGATGATCCCCCCCGGACCCCCACAATAGTTTCAATCTTAGAAAAAGAGGGGGGGGACTGAATGGTTACGTTTGACCAGGTAAAAAATTTGCTCGAAGATTGCATCCTGGCATTGGAACCCGGGTTCGTCCAGCGTATAAACGGGGTCGGTAGAAGCTTAAATTAATGGCATTGAGATGATCCTCCCCGGACCCCCGCAATAATTTTTTCCAATAGTTTCATCGGGCAATTCCATCATAACCGGTTGGAGATGAAGATTCCCCATCCGACGTCAGTGCCTTGACCTGAACGATAACGGCACAGGGGACACAAGCGGTCAATTGTCCCGATTTTTCAATCCATCCGGTCATGGTTCCCAACAGTCGCGGGCTTTGGTATTCCAATAATCGCACCCGCCGATCACGAATTTCCACTTGAACCGGTCCCAAACGTCCGCGAACCTCAATGACGGTGTTCCGGTCCAAAGGCCATTGGATCTCCTTGGCGTCGGCATCGCGGATGATTACCATTCTTTCCGGTTGATCGCGAAGGGTCCAAAGACATGGACCCAAGACCCCCAACGCTGAAATCAGGATAAGCCAACGATCGCTGGCATGGGTACACCGACGCCAACCATCAAGCCAATTCATGGTCCGTCCAACCATTGGCCTTTAAATCCGACACTTTTCCATCGCTCTCCATTTTCCGCAACCAACATGCCTTCGATACCCTCCCATTTTTCAATGAACGCCTTTCCCTTCTCCATACCCATTACAAACACTGCGGTACTCAGTGCATCGGCCAACATCCCTTCTTTGGCCTGAATGGAGACAGAAATCAATCCTGAGCGCGATGGCCTGCCTGTTTCGGGATCGAGTATGTGGTGTTGGCGTTCCCCATCAACCATGAAAAATCGTTCATAGTCTCCCGAAGTCGCCATGGACATATCTCCGACAATTTCGGAAAAAGCCATGATTTTATCATGGTCTCTGGGATGCTGAATGCCAATGCGCCAAGGTTTACCCCCTTTGGAGCCGGCAATGACCATATCACCGCCACCGATGATTAAAGCATTGGCCACTCCCGCCTGTTTCATGGTTTCCATGGCCTTGTCCAGGGCATAGCCCTTGGCAATGGCCCCGAGATCCAAAGCAAAACTGACATCGTCCAATTGCAGGGTATAGGTTCCATCCGGAGATTTTTCCACGCGTATCCCCTCCTCAAGATGGTTTTTTCTGTTTTCAAGCCAAGAAGAAATCGCCTGGGATTCGGGGATTTTGCCAACATCGGGTACACCATTGGCAAAACCCCAAAGATCCAGCAGAAAAACCAAACCCGGGTCGAAAGCACCATGAGATATTTTTTTTATTTCCAATCCTTTTTGAACGATGGTTGCCAATTCTTCCGGCACAGGCCATGTCTTTTTTGTGGGCGCATGATTGATTTTGTAAACAGGACTGGATTTATCCTGACGACTGGCCAATGATTCTATCTGGCTGATCCTGGTAAAAACCCGATCGACCGCTTTTTCCTCCGAAGGACCTTTTACCCCCCAGGTCGAAACAGTGACCAGGGTACCCATAGCCAAACGGGTGGTGGAATGGACTTGTTCCACAGATGGTTCAGATGGTTTTTTCCCAAAAAACCAAAAAACCAACACCAGCGGCAAAAACCACGGCACCCATTTTTTAATGGAAAAACTCTGCATTTCCACGCTCCCTTCCCCTCAACCCAGGTCGCCCCAAAGGGTTTGTACCGCAGTCACAGCAGCCAGAGCAGCCGTTTCAGCACGTAATATTCGCGGACCCAAAGTCAATGTTTTAAAATCGAAGCGGTCTTTTGCCAACTGCACCTCTTGCGCCGAAAACCCACCTTCCGGACCGGTTAGCAGGGTAATTTCCGGTCCAGGGGGGGACATGGATCCCAAACGTGGCAAACCCTCCTGATTCTGCTCCCAAAACAAATACCTTGGGCCTGTGGGGAGCAAGGGTTGCAAATGTGATAATTCCGTTGGAGGATAAAGGTGCATGAGGCGTACCCGTTGGCATTGTTCTGCCGCCTCCTGGATGATTTTACTCCAGCGTCGTTCTTTTGCGGGCCATCGTTCCTGGGATATGCGTACAACAGTCCTTTGCGTTTGCAGAGGAATCAATGAAAATACCCCAAGTTCCACCGCTTTTTGGATAATCCATTCCATGGCGTCTCCCTTGATTAATCCTACAGCCAAGGTAACCCTAAGGGTGGATTCCCGGGTAACCGGTATCGCAGCCTGAACTTGCAGATGCGCCTCTGGATGAGTTGCAACAAGGGTCGCTTCCCACTCAAATTCCGGTGTCGAACCGTTAAAAAGTAAAACGTTCGATCCTGGCTTTCGGCGAAGCGTATGGATCAGGTAATGTCTCGATTCCGAGTCAAGGATGATCTGGGCACCATTTTCAAGATTGGCTTTGATGTATAAACGTGGTTTCATCGACGTCGGTGGATTTCCGGAAAGTTTGGGAGCGGGTTTTCGGTCAGCAACCCGTGTTTGATCCCAGCACCATTATCACATGGAACTGGCTGCCAGTTCATTCTTTTACTCTAAGGGAACATGGATTCCAAACAAAGAACCCCATCATTTTTTTCGGGTATTCAGTTTATCGACCCCTGGAGCGAACCTGACCAACTGCTTGCTGCATGGGGTGAAAATTTAAGTCCATCCTTACGCGAGCTTTTGACTTGGCGTGGATCTTTGACTCAGCGTTTGGAAGACATTATTGGGGAAAGGGTTGAATTGCAATTAATAAACCACGAAAACCAATCTTCATGGCCGCAAAATACCCCATTTTGGACCCAACCGGATGCAAATGAACTTGGTGTTGACATTTTAATTCGTGATGCCTGGTTGGTTTTGGATGGAAATCGTTATGTATTTGCCCACTCCGAGATTGTTTTAAACGATTTGCCTGTAAGTGATCGTCAGGCCATCATGGCTGGAGATCAAGCTTTGGGTTATTTTTTCATGGAAAAAAATGGTCGTCTTAAACGAGAATGGTTGCAATTGCGAAGAATTTTTACGCAAAATTCATCAAATTTTTTAAAATTTGGCGGGACAGCTCCTTGTTGGTGTCGGCGTTCCATGTTCCATGTTAATGAACGATTACGGGCACGGATCGTTGAAATATTTCCTTCTGTGTTGCCTTTTTCCAGTCCGGTTCCATGAAACATACATGGATTGATAAAATTCCCTATGCCACCGTGCGAGAATCGTTGTTGCTCATGCGGGTTGATCGTCCCGTCGGGATATGGTTGCTGTTGTGGCCGGGATTGTGGTCTTTAATGGGAGCTTCTGTTGGCTTTCCCGATTTCAAGCTTTTTATAATCATCGTTATCGGAACCTTTTTAATGCGTTCGGCGGGTTGTGTTGCCAATGATCTTGCTGATCGTAACATTGATCCCCATGTTGAACGTACCCGCTCCCGCCCATTGGCCAGAAAAGCCATATCGATTATTCATTCGGTTTTTTTATTGTTTGTTTTATTGTTTTTGGCTTTATTGCTGGGGTTACAATTAAATAAATACGCTATTTTTCTTTGTGTACCTGGAGCTTTTTTAGCACTGAGTTATCCATTGACTAAAAGAATCATTGATGCACCGCAACTTTATTTAGGAATATCATTTGGCTGGAGTGTCATTATCGCTTGGGCTGCTGCCAGGAACAGCCTAGATTGGCCCGCCTGGTTTTTTTTTCTTGCCACTGTTTTTTGGGCAACGGGTTACGATACCATTTATGGTATGGTTGACAAAAAAGATGATGCAAAAATTGGTGTTCGATCAACAGCCCTTTTTTTTGGCAAGATGGCTTGGATTGCGATAGGTGGGTTTTATTCGTTGACTGTATTATTTTGGATTTTTGCGGGTTATTTTCTACATTTTTCGCTGATTTATTTTTTGTTTATTGCGATGGCGACGATTCATTTGGGATGGCAGGTCTACCTGGTTCGTAACATTCCCGAACACCAATTGATTGGGGTTTTTACACTCAATCAATGGACCGGTGGCATTGTGTTTGTTGGTTTGGTTGTGGAAAAATTTAATTTATAATTTTGAGGAAATCAATTTGTCTACCTTCATGAATCAAGATCAGGATTGCATCTGTGCCTTGGCAACAGCGTGGGGTTCTTCAGCTATAGCAGTGATACGCATCAGTGGTAACAACTGCGGCACAAAAATCAAAAATTTAATATTTCCGCCATTGGACGAAACAACTTTTCATAATAAATTTGTTCGATTTTCCAAAGTTTACAATTCTCAAGGAGGATTATTGGATCATATCGTTCTCATCAATTTTCCGAAGCCCAACTCATTCACGGGGGAAGATTGCATTGAGATCCAATGTCATGGATCGCCTGTCGTTGTGGACGCAATTCTTGAGACATTGATTGACGCCGGCTTGCGATTGGCCAGGGGAGGTGAATTTTCCAGAAGAGCCTTTTTAAATAGAAAAATGGATTTAATTCAGGCCGAAGCTATCCAGGCATTGATCGATGCCAACAGTATGCGTTCGGTCAGGGAAAAACTTAGAAATCTGGATGGTTTTGTTACGGAAAAAATTGCTGAAATAAAAGCAGGATTGCTGTCCATTTTAGGACAGCTTGAAGTCAATATTGATTTTCCTGAGGACGATGTGGATCCATTATCCTATGCGAAGATAAGTCGGGACATTGTGGATGTCAGTGAAAAAATAGGGCGATGGTTGAGAGATAGTCAAAACGTTGAAGATGGTTGCAGAATTCCCATCGTAGCAATTATTGGGAGACCTAATGTAGGTAAATCAACCTTGTTTAACGCCCTCCTTGGCAAGCAAAGAAGCATTGTTTCCAGCAAGCCGGGTACGACACGGGATTATATACAAGAGGATATTATCATTCAACAATTTCAAATACGATTGATTGACACTGCCGGAATTAGATCAAACCCGGATGAAATTGAAAATTTTGGAATTCAAAAATCCATTGAATTCTATAAATTGGCTGACCTTGTTATTTTAGTGGGAGATGTGACGACAGGATGGTTGAATGAGGATGGAGACCTTTTGCGGGAGATAGAGGGAAAATCCAAAATTATTATAATGAACAAATGCGATTCTGTAGGAAAAAAATGTGCGGATACAATAGGGGAGGGAACAGAAACATTATGGATTAGTGCCTTGATAAATGCGGATGTTGTACAGGTAGGGAATCAAATTGTGCAGGCTTTAAAATTGGAAAGCGATCATCAAGAAATGTTCGTCGCTTTCAATCAGAGACAAAAAATATGTTTGAAAGAGATGCTGACTCATTTGATCATGGCTGAAAGTATGATGGTTCATGGAGCTGATACTGAAATTGTGGTGATTAAAATTCGTGAATCCTTGGAAAAATTGGCTGAGATGACAGGAGAAACTGTCTCGGAACAGTTATTGGATCACATTTTTCAAAAATTTTGCATAGGGAAATAAAAAATTATCAAAAAGTAAAGAAGGGGTCTGGGGAATTTTTTCCCCAGGGTTTTGACTTTAAACAAAAAAGGGTGGCAATTTGATCGAAACGATCATTGTAGCCAAAAATCAACAGGTTAAGAAAAATATGCACATAATGTAGAAAATGTTTGGAAATCTGGGGAGTAAAATTTAATTTTAGATATATTGGAAAAACATTCAGGAAACATTCAAAGAACAAAATTTGATAAAATTCTGTAGAAACAAGATCATGGAAAAGATATTCACATTTCAAGTGGCTTTATTATTGTTTTTTTAATTTTATATATTTAAAGAACAAAAAAGGCAGAAATTCAAAAAAGGCAGAAATTCAAAAAAACAAAAAAGGCAGAAATTCAATGTATCGGAAAAACAAAGTTTGGCAAAAATTATTGTGGGGGTCCGGGGGGGATCATCCCCCCCAGCGGGGTTTGGGGCAGCGCCCCAAGGTTTTGGTTTTGAATTTAAACAAAAAGCTTCATGTCTATGGGGGTTTGGGGGCGAAGCCCACAGGGCATCATGTTCAAAAACTAAAAAGGCAGAAATTCAAAAAACAAAAAACAGGAATATCCAGAATTCATCCTCCACCTGCTCTAAGAATCCCTTCCCTTGCAAAGCTAAAGCATCCATCCCTTGCTACAATAATATGATCGAGAACTTTGATGTCCATAGCATGGAAAATGGCAATCAAACGATCTGTCAATTTTAAATCTGCTTTGGAAGGCGTACTTTTTCCAGAAGGATGATTGTGGGCAAAAATGACATTGCTGGCATTGACCTTAAGAGCTTCTTTGACAACATGCCGTGGGTAGACAAAAGCTTCGTTCACAGTGCCCTCGGAAACAATGTTCGAGGAAATAACACGGCACTGATTATCAAGGCTTAAAAGAAGAAAAACCTCCTCGGTTCGAGTGGCAAGGATGGGCTGGACAAAGTTTAAGGAAGAATCGGGATCGTTCAAAGGTTTGTTGGACTTGTTAAGCTTGTCCAAAGAATAACGTCTAAATATGGATGGAAGGCTGGAAAGCAGATAGGCACTGTTGTCGCCAATTCCATGTTCTTGTTTCAATAAGGCAAAATCAGCGTCGAGAACATTAGAAAGACTGCCGTAACGGTTTATAAGATGATGAGCAATTTTGTTGGTATCTCTTCTGGGTATGGAAAAAAATAATAGCAACTCAATAATTTCATGATCGTGAAAACTATCAATACCTTCATTGACAAGACGATTGAGAAGACGACGACGATGACCTACATGAATGGATACGTCCGCAGGCAAAAGAGGACTGGGTGAAGGGAGAGTGGAAGGTTTCACGTGAAACACCTTATCCGCAATTTGATCGAACATGATGCCCTTCGGGCAAAAATCAAAACCTTGGGTGCTTTTGCCCCCAAACCCCCTACAGGCAGTGAAGTTTTAAAATCAAAGATTAAACAACTCTTTGGCTAAAGGTATGGCAATGTTTCGCGATGTCTTTAAACTCTCTTTATCCAAAATTTCTATCACTCGTACATACTCAAATACCGATCTGGGTAACCTGAGCACTAAAAAATGTACCAAATCCTCAGAAAGCCTGAGATTTCTATCCAAAGCAATTTTTTGAATAATTTTTGCCAATTCTTCATCTCCAGGACCTATAAGATCTAAAACCTTTCCCCACATAAGACGACTTCTTAATTCAGGTTTTATCTCTTCCATATGCCCAGGATTTTTTCTTGAGGCAGTTAATAATTTACCATTGTTGGATAAGAGTAGATTGAAAAAGTAAAGTATATACTCTTGAATTGATAAATTATTTTCTACAATTTCAAAAGCGTCCAAAGCAACAAAAGTATATTTTTGATAGTGCGACAATAACCGCAAACCTTCGTTATTATCTTTGGCGCGTGCAAATTTTTTAATGATGGTTTCGGTATGCAAATAAATACATGCGTCACCGCATTTTTGTCGCTCAGACAACGCTGCCAGCAAAAGATGCGTTTTCCCAGACCCGCTGTCCCCAACAATAACCATGGATTCGGCTTTGGATACTCCTCGACTAAACTGTAACATTGTATCAAAGATAACCCTATTTTCGGACCTGACAATGAAATTATCAAACGAAAAATGAGGAATAGTTAAAAAAGGAAGCAACAGCTGATTTTGATCCTGCAAAGACATGAGTAATTCTCAATGACGGCAAAAAAGTTACTTGCAAATTATAGTTCAAGATGGTTCTTGTTCAACAGCACGCTTTGTCCAAACAAATATATAAATGATCCCTGATAATAGTGTTGTAAATGTTACTATTATGTACATTATATCTTCCATGGGATAATCCAAAGGTCTGATTTCTTTAAACATGACCACAGAAATTAAAATGATCTGCATCAAGGTGTTGACCTTACTGACAGCCAAAGGTTCCATCTTTAATGATCCAGTAATGACTTGAAAAACAATCGCCCCAGCAATGATGACCAAATCCCGGGTTACTACCAAAAGGGTGATCCAGAGCGGAATGTGTCCGGTAATCGTCAACGTGACAAATCCGGAAGTGAGGAGAACCTTGTCAGCAAGAGGATCCAAATATTTTCCAAGCTCTGTCACCTGCAAAAATTTTTTGGCAATGTAACCATCCAGAGCGTCTGTAACTCCCGCCATGATGAATAAAAACAAACCCCAACGCATCTGATGATTGAGGACCAGCAAAATAAAAACCGGAACAGAAAAAATACGAACGAATGAAAGAAAATTAGGTAAATTCATGGCAAATTGATAAACATTGCTGAACCTTGGCCCTGGTCCACGGCCCCTATCTTGGTAAGCTGATCCCTGACCTCAATTTCATTGCCCTTGTAACGAATCCTTAATTTTACATGATTGCTACTCATCTCAATGACGGCGACAGAATCTATTCCTGTAAAAGATTCAATTTTCTTTGTCATTTCATCTAAAATCTCCATATCCCTTGTGTTTGTGATGGAAACGTCCAGAAAAGTGTCCAACCCAGGTAAAACAACATGCCCGGCAATCCAAGGGTTGACGATACGTTCGACCATCGCCAATGCGGCGTTTTCCAATTCCTTCTTTTTTAAATTGTTTTTTGTTTCCTTGTTTTTTTGAAAAACTTTTGCAAAATGATAGGACACACCGTCGCTGCTATATTCCACCAATTTCCAACGAAGGGTGTTTTGCATCCCATCCTCAGATGCACTGAGTGAATCGTATCCCTCCCCTGATAATTTCCAAATTTTATCAGCCCGGTAACGTGAGCGTACCCAGTTTTTAAACGGATCTATCTGGCTGGGATTTTCCAACATGGAAAGGTTGGAAAGATCTTCTACATCGCGAATGGGTTGTACCAGCTCAAAACCATAAACATTGACGGCTTTTAAAAAAATACTGTAAATAGATGCCGGAACCGGCGCAGCCAACAAATTTTCATCGGGCAAAAACAGAGTGGTGGGGTAAAAGGTTTCAGTAAAAGATAATCCTGCCATTTCAAAAGATTGTCTGACTTTCTCTTTTTCAAAATGAATATCGACTGACAATTCAAGCTCGCGACCTGCCTGACGCTCGGAAACAATGATGGAGCGTTGCAGCAATTCCTTGATGTTCTTCCCTATATCCTGGATGAATGGATTGCGGGTTTGCCGCTCCTGTTTGGTGAGCATCCTTTGTAGCAAATGTTTGAAGGCAACTTTCTGTGCTTCCATTAACCCCGATGTTCTTGCGTTGATTGCCGAATCTTTACTTTGGGGAACACGTACGCCAACCCGCTTGACGATGAAAATATTTTCACTGCCTTCAGCCTGAACCCGGGTGGAAAAAAACAGGAGGGACGTTGCAAAAAAAAGCAAAAATACCAAGTCGGCCAACCAAAATCTTTTTAGGCGACAATGCCAAGCCATGGGGTTGATTTCCTTTCGTTTCCGATTCAAACTCTGCCAGTGTACCTTTTTTTGCAACAAGAGGCCAAAGACTAGCAAATTTTTTCTTGACTATCACGATGAAAACCTGTGAAAGCCACCAATTATGACCACCTACAAGGATGCCGGTGTGGATATCGATGCGGGCAATCGTGTCGTGTCTTTGATCAAAAAAGCGGTAACTGCGACGTATCGCCCTGAAGTTTGTTCCGATTTGGGTGGATTTGGGGCTTTATTTCATCCCGATTGGCGTCGTTATAAAGACCCTGTGCTGGTTTCCTCCACCGATGGTGTGGGTACCAAACTTAAATTGGCTTTTTTGACCGGTAAACTGGATACCATCGGTTTGGATCTGGTTGCCATGTCGGTTAACGATCTGATCGTCCAAGGGGCCGAGCCTTGGTTTTTTCTAGATTATTTCGCCACCGGAAAATTGCAACCTGAAAAAGCGGCTATGGTGATTGAGGGGATCGCGCACGGCTGTCGTTTGGCAGGCTGCGCTTTGATCGGGGGGGAAACCGCTGAAATGCCCGATTTTTATCCCGACGGTGAATTTGATTTGGCCGGCTTTGCTGTAGGTATGGTGGAAAAGGATGCCATCATCAACGGTCAAAACATCTGTCCGGGAGATTGCCTCGTGGGCTTGGCTTCCTCGGGACCCCATTCCAACGGCTACTCCTTGATCCGTCGTCTGGTGCTGTCCGAACATGGACCAGGATTGGATGCCCCGTTTGCAGGAAAAACCCTGGGCGAGGTTTTGCTGGAACCTACAAAAATCTACGTCAAACCCATGCTTGAACTCTTTAAATCCGTTCCTGTCAAAGGGATTGTCCATATTACCGGTGGCGGATTTCAAGAAAATATCCCCCGTATCCTTCCCGCCGGTGTTAAGGTCACGGTCGCCAAAAATTCCTGGACTTGGCCACCCATATTTCAATATCTGCAGAATTTAGGCCATGTTCCCATGTTTGAAATGATGCGCACCTTTAATTGTGGTTTGGGGATGGTGCTGGTGGTTGCCCCTGAATTTATCGACCAAACCATGAAAATTTTGCATTCTGCCGGTGAAACCTGCTGGCATATTGGACATGTTTGCGAGCGGATGGGGGAGGGAGAGGAAAGGGTGGTGATCCTTGACTGAATCCAAATTGAACATTGGGGTGCTGGTTTCCGGAAGTGGTTCCAATCTTCAGGCCATTATGGATCGTTGCGCCGATGGGACCATCCCAGGGCAAGTTGTCGTTGTCATTAGCAACAAGCATGGGGTGTTGGCTTTGGACCGGGCGCGTAAGGGAGGAATTCCTACCATGGTTGTGGATCATGATCGCTATGCCGGACGTGAAGCTTTTGAAATGGCATTGGCTGATGTTTTAGAACAACACGCTGTAGAATTGATCTGCTTGGCGGGGTTTATGCGCATCCTGTCGCACTGGTTTGTTCGGCGTTTTTCTGGTCGTGTGCTCAACATTCATCCGGCACTGTTGCCGGCTTTCCCAGGTTTAAACGTGCAAAAAAGGGCCATCGAGGCGGGGGTTCGTTTTTCTGGGGCGACGGTTCATTTTGTCGATGACGGGGTGGATACCGGGCCGGTGGTGATTCAGGCGGTCGTTGCGGTGTTACCTGATGATGACAGTCAAACTTTGTCGGCACGAATCCTTGCTCAGGAACACCGTATTTATTCGCAAGCGATACGCTGGTATGCCCAAAAAAGGTTGCGTATGGTTAATGGCAAGGTTTTGCTTGAAACCAGGGACGGCTCTGAGGATAACCTGTCCGGCGAAGGTGGCGACAAGGCATGGATTTATCCACCTCTTTCGTGAAAAAAATTTGCGGTGAGTTTGGTAAAAATTATTGCGGGGGTCCGGGGGGGATCATCCCCCCCGGCGGAGGTTTGGAGGCGGCAGCCCACCAAGGTTTTGGTCTTTGCCCGCAGGGCATCATGTCCAGGTATCCCATTCTGTAGATCTCAGAAAGGAATATCGTCATCAAAATCAGGCATGCCGCTGGTTGGATTGCTTGCCGGAGCCCGTGGAGGGGCAGCAGGGGGAGGGGGCACGTAGGAGGGCGCATAGGAGGGTGAAGGGGGAGCCTGTTCGTAGGCCGGGGCTTGATTGAAGTTTGTCGCCGGAGGACCATAATCGTTGGGATCGTAAGCCGGAGCACCGCCACCGCCAGAATAGGAACTCTGACCTTGTGAACGATTGCCACCACCTAACATGACCATCTGGCTCCCAAAGCCGCCGGCTACAATCTCCGTGGTATATCTTTCCGCCCCCTGTTTGTCGGTCCACTTGCGGGTTTGCAACCTTCCCTCGACAAAAATCTGCGAACCTTTGCGCAGATACTGTTGAACCACTTCGGCCATTCGACCGAAAAAAACAACACGGTGCCACTCCGTCCTTTCTTGTTTTTGACCTTGGGCATCGTTCCAGGATTCACTGGTCGCAATTCTTAAGTTGGTAACGGCCTTGCCATCCTGGGTGGCGCGTGTTTCGGGGTCGGCACCCAGGTGGCCGATGAGTTGCACTCTGTTCAGGGATCGAGACATGCTTTGAACCTCGTCGAAGGGAAAGTTGACTGTTTGTCATGGGGAGGGACTGCCACTCAACCCTCCTCCTTGTAGCAGAAACTATTGAAAAAAAAAAGAGTCTTGCATGCGAAACCGTTTCTTTTCAGCAGGGTCTGTGTCGTTGTCTTTGCGTTTGTTGATTTTTGTCTGCCTGTTTGTTTTGGCTCCGGTTTTGGCCTACGGTCAGAAAAATTTCGACAATTCTGACACCGAAGCTCGTGCGGTCAACCTTATGAAAGTGACGGCCGTTCAGGGTGAAGGGATGGTCTATGTCCGTTTGCTGCAACAATTGAAGCAAAATATTGAAACCAAAACCCAGGGCCAGATTCAGGTGGACTTGTTGATCGATGGTGCGGGAGGTAGTGAAACCGAGGCGTTGAAAGACCAGATTCGTGGCAGAGTGCAGGGGGGATGGATTTCTGCCATGACCCTGGCGCAATCGCTCAAAGCTTTCAGGGCGTTGACTTTGCCGTTGGTGTTCAATGATGCCGATCAACTTAACCAATTTGTGGGTTCGCCTTTGGATAAATCTATTCGTGCGACCTCGGCGACAAAAAAATTGACGATTCTGGGTTATGGTTCTTTCGGATTTTATGGAATAATGCTCTTTGAGGCCATGCCGACACCAGGGGACCCGACCGAAAAAGATGCCCTCGACCTTATGAAAAGCCGTACCGTTCGGGTGCCGGAGGATGAATGGATTGAAACTGTACAAACCCTTTTGCCAGGCAAGGTTGTTCGTGTGCCCGGCGTCGATCTTAAAAAAGCGATCGATTCGGGTTGGGTCAACGGGTTTTTGATAACTCCGGAATTTATTGCAAACAAGGAGTGGATGGCTCAGGCGTCGCATTTTTTAAACTTGCGGCATCTGCATGGTTGGTCGGTATTCTCGGTCAATCGCGATTGGCTGGAATCTTTGCCCAACCAACATCGGGAGGTGGTACAGCTTGAGGTTCAAGCCATGTGCCAGCAAGCTTTGCAGGGGGGATTGGCCCGCCATGATGCCCTGGTAGACCAATGGTACAAAATGCAACGTCCCCAGGTGGTTCAAGCATCATGGGACCGGATGGCGGTGTCTGTGCACTCGCTGAATAATCAAACAATCCATTTATTGGGGGGAATATTGGGCGCGACAAGTCGGGTGCGAACATTGTGGGAAGCCAACTATAGGGTTGATCCATCGGTCGGTGCATTGTCCGTGGGGCGGAACGCTGCGTCCGCCTTGACCATCCAAAAAACGCGAGGTGGAGAGATGGCCAGCGTGATGGTCAGCAATCACGGTAACAATGGGCTGGGTCAACCATGAGCTATTGGTCATACGGATTGTTGGTGGTGGGAGCCTATCTGTTGGGTGCGGTTCCTTTTGGCCTGCTTGTGGGGCGGTTGTTTGGGGCTGGCGACATACGCAAACAGGGAAGCGGCAATATCGGTGCTACCAACGTGTTGCGGACCGCCGGAAAAAAGGCGGCCCTGATCGCCTTGTTGCTGGATATGGCCAAAGGAGGGGTGGCAGTCGGTGTGGGAATTTATGGGTTTCCCCATGGGCCATGGCTGACACCGGCACTGGCTTTGGCTGTCTTTTTGGGGCACCTGTATCCCGTTTATCTGGGATTCGCAGGAGGGAAGGGGGTTGCAACGGCATTGGGCATCTTTTTGGTTTGGACTCCCATCGCCGGTTTTATCGCATTGTTGCTTTGGTTGCTGGTGGCTGTGGTCATGAAAATTTCATCCCTGGCGGCGTTGGCAGCCTTCTTCGTTCTGCCAGGGTTGGTTTATGTTTTTGGGGGTACCGAGGCTTTGATGGCATCCCTGATGGTGGTACCCATGGTCTTTTGGCGACATCGTGACAACATTGTTCGGCTGCTGCACGGCACAGAACCTCGTATCGGAAAAAAGGGTGTCCGTAATGAATAACTTGGTTTGGTCATTGATATTCTGTTTCTTGATGGTTGTAGGGTGGTCTGGAACCGTCATGGGTGAAACGGGTGTGTCGGTGAGTGGAAAACAAAGATCGCAAAATATTGTCCTGAAACCTGAAATTCAAATCCTTCCACCGGTTACCGGAAAAAATTCCAAACAGGAGGCCATTGTTTCAATGTACCAGGGCCTGTTTTCCCGTGCCTCCTGGATTTTGGATGAACCGATCGCGGCAAAAAATTTGATTACACAAGTTTTTGCAAGGGAAACAGCCGACCTTGGACAACGGGTGATGATTCGGGCTGGGGAAAAATTTCAGAAGGGAGATCGCTTGACGGTCCATCGGCCAAGAGAGATCCTGCGTCATCCGCAAGACCAGCGTATCCTGGGCCGAATTTCAGAGACTCTGGGTATCATTGAAATCGTCGAATTTCACGGGGAAGAGTTGACTGCTGTTGTCGTTAAAACTTACAAGGAGATCGTCGCTGGCGATCTGGTCGATGCGTTCCTGAATGAAAAAATATCGATTCAATTTAAAGAGGATCCCAGTTTTTCCTTGTCGGCTCCGGTGGTCTATATCGAAAATGGATTGATTACGGCAGGGTTGGGTCAGGTGGTGGTCGTTGGTCTGGGGATGCAGGATCGGGTTTATCCGGGGTTGATCCTGCCAGTCTATCGGACGGCTCCCCCTTTGGCCCTGCATGAGTCGAAGGGATCTCCCCGTCTGGACTCTCTGCCTGTGGGAGAAGTTGCCCTTTTTCGCATTGCTGACAAGGCTTCTTTGGCGTTGGTGACGCAGTCCCAGGATTTTTTGGAACTGGGTGATCGGGTTGGTGTCGCGGTTTCGTCACCGAAATCCCATGAAAACCCTTGATCTTATCGACTGGTTGCGGTTGGTGAAAATTCCCGGTCTGGGACCGGTGGGTATCAGAAGATTGTTGGGTCATTTTGGTCACCCCCAGGCGGTGATCCAGGCCAGTGAGCCGGAATTTCGCGCCGTTCCGGGAATACGGCCACGAATGGTGGATCGTCTGCTCGATTTTCGCAAAAAAATTCCCCCGGAACCAATTGTCGATCACCTGGAACAGCTGCGTCGAATGGGGGCTGTGGTCATCACGCTGGGAGATTCCCATTATCCGCCCATGTTGGCTCAAATTCACGATCCACCGCCGGTTTTGTACGTTCGCGGTGATGCGGCATCCCTGGTATCGTCGCGGATGGTCGCTCTTGTGGGATCCCGGCGCGCCAGCCCCAGGGCGTTGGGGATGGCACGAGAGTTGTCCATGTCTTTGGCACAACATCATGTGACCGTGGTCAGCGGGTTGGCCCTGGGAGTCGATTCTTATGCCCACCGGGGGGCGTTGGATGGGGGCGGTTTGACGGTGGCAGTGGCGGCGGTGGGTCTGGATGTCTGTTATCCGGCTTCTAACCATGATCTGGCACAAAAAATAATGACCAGGGGCTGTTTGGTAACCGAAGCCCCATTGGGAACCCGACCGGAAGCTTTCCGTTTTCCTGCCAGAAATCGTATCATTAGCGGCCTCGCTCATGCCGTGGTTGTGGTGGAAGCGGGGGAAAAATCGGGGGCGTTGATAACCTCTCGTTTGGCTCTGGAGCAGGGGAGAGATGTTTTTGTCGTTCCAGGGGCCGCCGGTGATTGGCACTGCAAGGGGAGCAACCGACTGTTGCGGGAAGGGGCGGGGTTGGTCGAAGAGGCCAAGGATGTCCTGTTGGAAATGCGTTGGTGGGAGCCTGACGCCGAAACGTCAATCCGGCGGGAAGGATCCATCACCGTAAATCAAACCAACTCCATGGGACGATTGATCCAATGTCTGGAAAATGGCCCGGCGCAAGCGGATGAGTTGTCGCGAAAGAGTCATTTGACAGTGGCTGCGCTATCCAGCATCTTGTTACAGTTGGAATTGGCGGGTATCGTTATTCGTCAACCGGGAAACTGGTTCACCTTGCAAAAAACTCTTTCGCATGACACAACGTCATGAGCGAAAATTCCGTTGCCCTTGGGCGAAGGCTTGTAAACCATATAACCTATAGGTTCAAATCAATCGTACCATGCGTGCCGTAGTCATCGTCGAATCACCTGCCAAGGCCAAAACCATCAACAAGTTCCTGGGTCAGGACTATGCTGTGGTGGCAACCTATGGCCATATCCGTGATCTTCCAAAAAAAAATGGTTCCGTAGATCCCGAAAAAGATTTCTACATGCATTATGAGGTTGCCAAGCAATCGGGTAAGCATGTCACAGCCTTGGTTAAGGAGGTCAAGGATGCCGATGAAATCTTGCTGGCTACCGACCCGGATCGTGAAGGAGAAGCCATCTCCTGGCATGTCCTTGAAGTTTTCAGGGAGAAGAAAATCTCTTTGAAAAACAAAGCGATCAAGCGAGTGGTTTTTCACGAGATCACCAAACGCGCCATCGAAGAGGCTATCGCCAACGCCCGCGAAGTGAACATGAACCTTGTTAATGCGCAACAGGCGCGGCGGGCATTAGATTATTTGGTTGGTTTTAATTTAAGCCCGTTGCTGTGGAAAAAAGTGCGGCGTGGTTTGTCGGCGGGACGGGTGCAATCGGTGGCTCTGCGCCTGGTTTGCGAACGCGAAGCCGAAATACAGGCGTTTCAAACGCAGGAGTATTGGAGCATCGAGGCTTTGGTCGCCAAAGGGCAGGGGGATGAATCCCATCCTTTCATTACCCGGTTACAGGTGGCCCATGGCAATAAACTCGATAAATTTGACATTGCCAACCAGGAGCAGGCGGAAAACCTTCTTAAGGAATTGCAAGGGCAGGATTTGATCGTTTCTGAATTGGAAAAAAAACAATCCAAACGTAAACCCTCACCTCCTTTTATCACCTCAACCTTGCAACAGGAGGCTTCACGCAAACTGGGATTTTCGGCGAAAAAGACCATGGTTTGTGCCCAAAAATTATACGAAGGGGTTGAAATAAAAGACGAATCTATCCTCGGGGTTTCCGAGACCTACGGTTTGATCACCTACATGAGAACCGATTCGGTCAATCTGGCCCAAGAGGCCGTCGAAGCTATTCGTGAGGTGGTCAAACAACGTTTTGGACCCGAATATTTGCCGAAAGCGGAGCGAAAATTTAAATCCACAACCAAAAATGCCCAGGAAGCCCATGAAGCCATCCGGCCCACCAACGCGGCGTTGACTCCGGAAAAACTGCGTCAAACTTTGGAAAAGGATATGTTTCGTCTCTACGAACTTATCTGGAAACGGACCATGGCCTGTCAGATGGCCGAGGCCCAGATTGACAACGTTGCTGCAACTCTTTCGGTGGGGTCCGGTTCTCCTGACGCCCCTTTTCGTTTTCGTGCCACCGGTTCGTCGGTTCGCTTTGCCGGGTTTATGAAAGTTTATTTGGAAGGGCGCGATGAAGTGTCGGTCCAGGATCGGACTGAGGAGGAGGAAGACAAAGGGATGTTGCCACCTTTGGAAAAGGGGGAGACCTTGTTGGTGAAAACGCTGGAACCCCGGCAGCATTTTACCGAGCCGCCACCGCGTTATACCGAGGCTACCCTGGTCAAATCCCTTGAGAGTTATGGCATCGGTCGTCCTTCCACCTATGCACCCACCATGTCTACGCTCCAGGATCGTGGCTATGTACGCCTGGAAAGCAAAAAGTTTTTCCCGGAAGATGTCGGGATGGTGGTCAATCGTTTTCTGGTGGAACATTTTAATCGTTATGTAGATTTTCATTTTACTGCACACTTGGAAGATGATCTGGATGCCGTTTCCAGGGGCGAGAAGGAATGGGTGCCGCTGCTGCAAAATTTTTGGAATCCTTTTATCATTCAGGTTCAGGACAAGGAAAAAACCACCAATCGTTCCGATTTTACCTCGGAAACCACCAGTGAAACCTGTCCCGAATGTTCCAAGCCACTGTTGATTAAACTGGGTCGGTTTGGAAAATTTCTGGCCTGTTCCAATTATCCTGAGTGTCGCTTTAGTCGCAATATCAAAAAAGATGGGACGGTGGATGAGGTTAAGGCAGAGCCGGAGGTTTCTACGGAAAAATGTGAAAAATGCGGCAAGCCCATGTTGATCAAGGATGGACGTTATGGGAAATATCTTTCCTGTAGTGGCTATCCCGACTGTCGCAACAACCAGCCTTTGGAAAAACCGAAATCCACCGGTGTTACTTGTCTGGTCTGTGGCAAGGGTCATTTTTTGGAAAAAAAATCTCGTTATGGCAAAATTTTTTATTCTTGCTCCACCTATCCTGCCTGCAAAAACGCGCTGTGGAATAAACCTTTGCATCAACCGTGTCCCAAATGTGGGGCGGTGTTTGTGACTGAAAAAATTACCAAGCGTTGGGGTGTTGAGCATCTGTGTGTTCAGGAAGGCTGTGATTATCGAGAGAAGCAGGAGTCTGCGACTACAGAACAGGAAAGTGAGTAGGAAATTTTTTGGATTTTTCAACACCGAAGTGTGGAAGTTTTTTGTTCAAATTCAAAAACAAAGTCAAAACCCTGGGGGCAATCCCCCAGACCCCTTTTTTCTTTCAATAATTTTATTCACGATGCGTCGCAGCACGGGGGGAAAATCTCCCTCCAGACCTCCGCAATGTGACCATTTAGTCCCCCCCCTTTTTTTTAGGTTGAAACTATTGCGGGGGTCCGGGGGGAGAACCTCCCCCCGGACCCCCGCAATACTTTTAAAGAAAAAAAGGCGGGGGGACTGAACGGTTACCTGTCGGCAAGCCCAACTGTGAACAGGGTCCATTATTCACGGATGCCCCGTCCGCTGGCCAGGGATTGTCGCCGCCCGGACAAGGAAACCACTAAAAATGATTCTGTCAGGTTTCCAGATTCCGGGTGGCGGGTTCCCTGGTACATGCAAACGATGGAGTCATCCTTCCTTGACGACTAAAACTGCCGTGGATGTGCCATTGAGAATACGTTCGGTGGTGCTGCCGACAAGGATTCGTTCCAGCCCAGTGAGTCCGTGACTTCCCACCACGATCAGATCGGCATTTTTTTCCTGGGCAACCTCAATGATTTTGGCATCCGGACGTCCGAGCATAACGTGTCCTTCCACGGTGATTTTTTCTCGTTTCAAATAGTCCACCACCCGTTGGACGGTTTGTTCGGCTTTGGACCGAAGATCGGCTTGGGCATCCGCTTCAACAACGCTGACCACCGTGATGGGCATGCGGCATTTTTTGGCCAACTCTCCAGCGGTGATGGCCGCTCTGTCGGCATGTCGCGAGCCATCCGTGGCCAACACCATGTGTCGTCCATCGATATGGGCAGCCCGGGGAACGACCAGGACGTTGTAATGCGACTTTCCGATGACGTTGGCCGTGGCGTGCCCGAGCATCATGCGGGCCAGCCCCCTGCGACCACGACGTCCCATCACAATCAGGTCGGTGTGCAATCGTTCTGCCTGGGATATGATTTCATGATCCACAACTTGGCCGTTGATTACCAGTGTTTCGCAGGAAAGGCCAAGTGAAACCGCATCTTTTTGGATGTCATCCAGGAGAGTTTGAGCTTGGGTTATTTCCTGTTTAAGGATCGATTGGCCCAGTCCACCATACTCGGTTCCGGTAGCCACCAGCGACATGACATAAACCTTGGAGGCACATTTTTGCGCCAATCCGAAAGCTTCACGAACTGCGGCAGCACTGAAATCGGATCCGTCGCTGGCCACAAGGAAACGGGAAAAATTTTCCCGTGACGCCAGTGCCGGCAAGGGGGTGGCATCGACTTCTGTGATCCGGTGCTCGCGTATGCCGGTGTAGAGGGCACGCAGGATCATGACCGCTCCGAAGACCAGGGCAAAGAACAAGGTTCCCTCACCGATGCCGTTCAACACGTTGATGGTACTTTCTTTTATTGGGGCAATCCGGCCCAATTGTGACAGGTATCCTGGGATGTAGAAAAAACGGCTAACCAGTACCATAAGCATGATGGCGGCCATGACAAACTTGACCACATAATCTTTGACGTAGGTTGTGCCTATGGCTCCGATCTGGATGCCAAAGAGGGAACCGGCCAGGATGATCATGGCGAGGCGAATGTCTACCGCCCCCTCCATGGCGTACAGGATCGAACCGCCCATGCCCATGACAAAGGCAATGACCAATTCGGTGGCACTGGCTGTCAACGCCGGAAGGCCGACGAAATACATCATGGCTGGGACGCCGATGAATCCCCCCACCGCAATGGTGGCGGCCAGCATGCCGGTAGCTATTCCCAGAGGTGCCAATATCAAAAAGGAAATTTTGGCATCGATGGATTTGAAATGAATCATGGTTCCCGGTATTTGGAAGCGGCGAACCCATTGGGCCAATGCCGGAAGTTTTTTTGGTGACGGGTCCATGGATTTTCCCAAGCCACGTTTTTCCATAAGGCCATCCTTGAGGACGATACTACCTACAATGGCCAGCACCACGACGAACACGAACGAGACGTACAGATTGGTTCCTGTCGGTCCGAAGGCTGCGCGGATATCCACCATGATATTTTTGCCGATGAGAACACCGATTTCGGCGAAAATGCCCATTACCACGCCAAGTTTGATATCGACCTGGCCATATTTGTTACGTTTGTAGGCACCCACCAGGGCTTTGGGAAATTTGTGGGCCATGTTGCTTGCCACCGCCACAATGGCTGGCACTCCCATGCTCATCATGGCCGGCGTCAGGACAAAAGCCCCTCCCGAGCCGATGAAGCCGCTGACCATTCCCCCGACAAATCCCACCAAAAACAGGATGATGGTGGATGATACCGTCAAATCGATAAACTGAATGGTTTCCATATCGATCACCCCACCTGTTTTTTGGCTTTGAGACCCAGAAGATCCCAGAAGCGACCCGTGAATGCCCCGTGAACGAAAGAAAAAATCAATGCCCCACCGATGGGAATGACAACATAGATCTTATGTCCCTGGCGGATCAGCGTTGCCACATGGGTCAATGATTCAGAGTATAGGAAAAGCAGCAGATACAGTGTGGCACTGGCCATGCCAAGCAACAGGGTGGTGACAAGCGCGTTTTTTTTCCGATCAACGCCACTTTTGATCATATTCATTGGACATTTCTCCTTTTTTATAAAAATTATAACCATGGTTGCAACATGGATGGTTCATGGCTTTGAAGGTTGGTATCTCTTTCTCCTGGAGGGGAACTTTTTTTTCACCGACACGGCATTTTACAATCGTGTCTGTTAAATTAACGTTGCCCGAATGTTTGTTTTTCGTTAGAAAACGCTTGGCGGATATTTTTTTGTCTTGAGAGGGGTGGATTTCATGGAGGCTGTTTTATCGACCAATGCAGGCATGCGAATACTGATTGTTGATGACAATCAGGACATGGTTGCCAATCTGGTCGATTTTTTGGAATCGAAGGGCCACACGGCAGAGGTTGCCTGGGATGGTTTCAGCGGACTCCATCTGGCCATGACCCAGACCTACGATGCCATCCTGTTGGATCTGATTCTTCCTGGGATGGATGGTTTCAGCCTGTGCCAGGCGTTGCGGGGTGAGGGCGGCAAAGACACGCCGATTTTGATGATGACTGCCCTGGCGGCACTGGACGACAAAATCCGCGGTTTGGATTTGGGGGCGGATGATTATGTGGTCAAACCTTTTGCCCTGGTGGAGGTGGAAACACGATTGCGTGCCCTGGTTCGGCGGGCCTATGGGAAAACTGTCAACCAGTCGCTTCGGGTGGGGGATTTGATTTTCAATCCAGACACCCACACCTTGTTTCGCGGGGGAAAGGCGTTGTCTTTATCGCCCATACCAATGAAAATTTTGGAAATCCTCATGCGGCATTATCCGGCCATGGTCCAAAGGAAAGACTTGGAATCGGCCATCTGGGGAAATTTTCTGCGCGGGTCCGATACCTTGAGGACCCACATCCACACCTTGCGGGAGGTCGTGGACAAACCTTTTTCTCATCCCATTCTGAAGACCATTCGTGGTATCGGTTTCCAGCTTGTTTTTTAAAGCGTATCGCTCTAAGGCGGTCCCTGACGCCGGGTTTGCATGAACAGAGTGAATAATTCTGGAAAGGCTTTTTTGAGTTTTCGGCGCAATTTCATGGAGTCGGGAGAAAACGGGGTTTCCTTTTCGGCGTCGAGCAAATCCGCCAGCAAAAAGAAAGCTTTGCGACCGGGAATGGTTTTGTCCGTCTCCTCCGACCATTCTGCACGGTTTTCCGCCAGTTTGGGTTGATCCAACAACATCCATGCGGGAAAAAGGTCATAATCAACCTCCTTGTCGGCGGTCCAATCGGTAAAACCATGCCACCAACGCATTAAATCCTTGTCTCCTCCCGCCTCCAGAACCTGGGCGGCCTGTCGGGGAAACTTCCAGAAGAACAGGATCCACACCTGCCGGCTTGAATCCAGACGGCGAAGGCGAAACAAGGCGTGTGCCCGCCGGAACAACAGCACCGGCTGTTGCATCCAGTCTTCTTCCAGCAGCACACATTCTCCCACGGATTTCCAGTCTTCCAACCGTTCCAGAGTCCAGGAACGGTGGGCCTCGGGATGTTTGGGGTCGAAAGCCTTGCCCACAAAGGCATGGTCGAATATACGATAGAATGGTTTTAAAAAAAGATCTTCCAATCTGCCCAAACTTTGGCGGGCACACGGAGTGATTTCTCCCTGCAACAGTTCAAGGCCCCCCATGGGATCCTCGACCAAGGTTTTTCCCCGTGTTATGGCTCCGAGCAAAGGGCGAAATTCTTCCAGCATGCCATTTCTGGCATGCTCTTTTTCCAGGCGTTTGAAAAGATCGGTCGAAGTCGGGACATCGTGTTTGACGATGGCCTGGAGGAGGTCATTGATCAGCATGGTTTCCGGTGTATCGAGAAACAAATCCATCTGTACGCCACCCTCGACCGGTTTGGGACGCTGATAGTGGGTGGTGAACAAGGCTTCACGACCGGGGTCTCCCGCCGCATCGATCTGCAAGGCATGGGGTTGGCCGTGGGTGTTCATGCGGCAGGCATCCACGGTTCTGGGGACCAGCCCCATGGTACGCGCCATTCTTGCCGCCTGCCGCAAACAACCATCGATCCAATGGGGTTCCCCCTCAAGCACCTCCTGAAGACAGGAAACCTTGCCCAGACGCCAGGAGGTCAGCCCTGCCCGGGAAACCACTCCGATCTCCTGAAGAAACACCAGAGGATCCAGTTGGCCCCGTTCTTGAATCAAACGTTCCACTACCGCCCCGATATCCATTCCCGGTTCCTTGTAGTCAAGCTCGGTTGCCCCGTAAATCGTCCGCCATTCTATACTACACGCATTGAAAGATTCATGGGGGATCGTCCATCTTGCGGGCAAAAATATCCCGGTGGTTCGGGGGGGGATCATCCTCTCCGTTCGCGTGGTTAACATTTATCATTGAAATTCGACGAGGCCTCGGCCACGGAAAGGAAGGGAAAGGAAAGGAATAAGACTTATATGACCCCCATCCCCCCCTTGGGGGGGGATGGGGGTAGGGAAGGATTAAACCATGGCACCGAAAAAAAAGTTAAAAAAACAACTGTAAAAAATGTTTTTTCTCTGGTGCCATGCAGAAGAGGGATCTTTGTTGCCCCCCTTTGTCAACTCCTCCGAATGACATCTTCACCCGGAAAGCCTTGATCATCGTTTTCTCCAGGACTTAAACTCGCCCCTTGCTTAACGTTTTCCTTGCGGTGCAATCAAGGCCCGAAAGTCAACCCACCGGATACATCGACGTTTTCATCACAGGCATTCACCATGCTTTTTATCGAAGAAGTTCAGAAGAGCTTTGGATCCAAACGACTTTTTACATCCTCCAGCCTGACCATCAACAGGGGAGAAAAAGTTGCACTGATTGGCCCCAATGGATCCGGCAAGACCAGTTTGTTTCACATGATTGCCGGATCCTTGGACTGTGACGAAGGCAGAATACGTCTGGCGGGGGGGATCAAGATTGGCATTTTGGCTCAGGAGTTGATTCCTTCCCGGCGGCCAATTCTGGAAGAGACCCTGGAGGGAGACCCGGAATTGGTGCAGTTGCGGCAACAACGGGCGCGACTCAACCAGTCCCTGTTGGAGCAGGATTCTCCTGAGCCGGGGTTGGTGGAGCAGGTTGGTGAGATTGACCATCAACTGGAAGCCCTGGGTTCTTTCAGTGCCGAAAGTCGCGCCGGGACCATACTGCATGGCCTTGGATTTTCCAAAGACGACCAGGGACGTCCATTGGATACTTTTTCCGGAGGGTGGCGAATGCGGATTGCTTTGGCCCGGCTGTTGTTTTCACGGGCCGATTTGTTGCTGTTGGACGAACCCACCAATCATCTGGATTTGGAATCGGCGGCCTGGCTGGAACGTTTCATCCAGACATCGCCCGTCACCCACATTATCATTTCCCACGACCGAGGATTTATCAACCGCACCACCAAGGTAACGGTTGCCATTGAAAACAAGGTGGTGAATCGCTATTCAGCCGGTTTTGAACGTTATCTGGTGATGCGGCAGGAAAAATTGCTGCAACTGGAAAAACTGGCCGACAAGCAGGGGCGGGAGATTGAACATTTGGAGCGATTTATCCGGCGTTTTCGTGCCAAGGCCACCAAAGCCAAACAGGTGCAAAGTCGGATCAAACGTTTGGAAAAGATTGACCCAGTGACGCTTGCGGCCCAGGCTAAACATCTGGAACGGGTGCGTCTGCCCGAACCTCCCCCATCGGCCAGGGAAGTGTTGACCTTGAATGGGGTGGGAAAATCGTTTGGACCGGTGCATGTTTTTTCGGAGGTGACGTTGCGCCTGGAGCGGGGGCAAAAGGTTGGTCTTTTGGGTCCCAACGGAGCGGGTAAATCGACTTTGCTCAAGATTATCAACCAAACTCTTACTCCCGATCGTGGGGAGGTCATTTTGGGGGATCGGGTGGTGAGCGGGCATTTTGCCCAGCATGCCATGGAGGCACTCATGGCCGGTGAAACCTTGATGGCATCGGCAGCGCGCGCCGCCAAGGCAGGTATGGCTACCGAAAAAATACGCTCTCTTTTGGGAGGATTTTTATTTTCCGGGGAGGATGTGTTCAAGACGGTTGCGGTGTTGTCCGGTGGGGAGAAGGCTCGTTTGGCTTTGGCGCGGTTGTTTTTGGCTTCCCCCAACCTGTTGTTGCTGGACGAGCCGACCAACCATCTGGACATGGAATCCCGCGCCGCCCTGGAAGAGGGATTATCGGATTATTCGGGGTCGATGATTTTGGTAACCCATGATCGTGATTTGATGGAAACGGTGTGTGATCGTTTTTGGTTGATTGCCCAGGGGAGGATTGTTCTTTGGGATGGGGATCTCAACGATTATCTGGAACAGATTTCCAACCAGAAGATTTCCGCAATGGATTCTCCTATCGTAGAAAAATCGAGTCCCAAGGATCGGCGTCGGGAGGCGGCGCAGCGCCGGCAGGCAGTAGATCGGGCCACCAGGGATTTGCGCAAAGAGATTAACACACTGGAGAAAGAAATTGCATCCCTGGAGACGGCTTTGGCCGAGGTTCGCCAACGCCTGTCCGATCCCGGTTTGCATACGAAGGAAAACAAGGAACCCTTGCTGCGCCATTTGACCGAAAATGGCCGCCTGGAAACCCGTCTCAGCACTGTCATGGCGCAGTGGGAGGAATTATCCTTGGCGTTGGAAACCCATCGTATTCCCTGACTCAACTTGGCCCTACAAAAAAAATGTATTTTTCCAGATGGTTATTTGGTAGAATGCCATGGGGAAAATAGGCTATCGTGTCGTCCCTTATCGAGGCAGAACAGGACTGGCTACAAAGACACAAGCCCAACACGGGTGGAATGACTGGCCACCTTGTGAATGAGCTGGTCGAGAAGATTGTCGCGTAGACGATAGAGAGGCGTGGCATTTTCTATCTCTTCAGGGGTCATAGAGAAAAGGTAGAGGCAGTTGCAGGCAAGCATGCTATTTTGGCCATCAATATGTAAAACCGGGGAGAACCAAACAGCATCTCCGGATGATTTTTTCTTGGTTCTCTTCGCAATATTCTCGTTGTCAACAAGAATTTCAATACCAAGAATGAATCTATGAACTCGTCGTTTATCCTGGGCAAAATCGCAAGCCGGACTGATTTCCACAGCAAAAAATTTTGGAGGGGAACATGGTGCGCTTGGCTCTTTGGAAAACAGTTTTTCCAATTCTTGAAGAGGCATGGCGAACTTTTTAAATAACCAATTTATATCCAGCAAACTTGCACATCCCCTGCAATCTACTCTCGACTTTTTGCTGTCCAGAAGCAAGGAAGCGTTGAGCTTTGCGACAACGTCCCATGCCGGATTAACGTCTCCTTCCAGGATATTTCCCCAGATATCCTCATTCCCATCGGTCTGGTTCTCCATGGCATCAAGCAGCAAAGGTATCATGGCTCCGTTGATGGATCGGAACGGGGCACTTGAACTCTGCTTACCAGCGTAAGCCTTGCCAAGGTTAGCCAGCAATTGGGCCAGATTCGGAGGAGAACCCGATGTTTCCGCAAGGCCATTGACAGTTTTTGTTGCCGCTTCAGAAACCTTGCCTTCCCAGTCCAAAAGTGCCGCGAAAGCAGGGTATTCCTTGATCATGGTAGTCACTTGTTGGGAAATATTGCCAGCTATTTTCTCGGGAGACGCACTACCTACGTTATCGGCACCACCAATACCGACGCTGGCTTTGGACAGGGCAAGGGTTTCGATCGGAACCTTACTAAATCCTATTTCTTTGTCATTGATAAACGCTTTGAAATCGTCTAACAAACTTGGCTTCGTTGTCCATAATACAAGGAAATATGGACCATTCTTTTCCTCCAGGATACTGTCCAGGACAGAAACACAGGTACTGAAATTAATTTTCTGGTCCGAGACTATGCTACCTGGAAAGAGTTCCAGATCCAGGAAAACAAGCCGAATGCCAACCTTGACTCTCCCCAGGAAAGGGACAGCCCCATCGACTACCCGCACTGGAGTACATTGCATCCCTGCCATCAACAAACCAGCGGCCAGGGGAAGCAAATGCTCCTCCTGGTCGTCAAAGGCGACTACCCTGGCAATGGAAAAATTCATGGCTCGCGCTTCTCCGTATTATTGAATACCATACCGATGATCGCCCCGTCGTATGCCGGAGGCAACGCCACATCCCCCTTCTCCGGAAATACCAGCTCCCCCCCACTGAGTTGCAGGGCTAGCGAGGCATAATAAAGCCCAAGTCCCATGCCATCCGGTTTATGGGTAAAAAAGGGTCTTACCAGTGTTTCGGGGTCATCAGAGAAACCGGGTCCATTGTCGGCTATGATTAGAGCTGGGCCGGCATCAAGATCTCGACTGACAGTCACGAGAATTTTCCTGTCATTGCTATTCTCCCCCAGCTTCGGCCAACGAACACCGGTCCAATAGATGGCATTGTCGAGCAGATTGGAAATGGCTGCCAGCAGCATGTTTTCCGGAGAACGCACCACAAAAGGATCCTTTTCACTGCTCTCGCACGGGGGGCATATCATTTTGATCCCATGGCTACGGAATCTGTATTCAAAAATTTTCAGTGCTCGGTTCACTACAACGACTACGTTTTGACGGGTCCGCGCACCGCGCTTGAGGAGCCTCACCATATCACCAAGCATATCCGTAAGATGGCTGGATTGGTTAATCAATTCTTCCTGCGGTCGCCCCCGCCTAATGGCTTCGTGAAGAAACCGCACCCCCCTGTCAACCTCGTGAAACACCAGTGCCAGATTCAAACCCGCCGCCCCGGCATTTAGCATGACCTCCTTGATTTGATTATGGGCTGCTGCGATCCGGTCCACATATCCCCCAAGTTTCTCGGAAAGATCTCTCTTCACCAATTCGCGTCTCAGTTCGGCAAGCGGAACATCAATGCCCCTTGTCTCAAGATTTCTGCCACTGCTTGCAACTAGACGCATGCGCTCCTTGTCTTTTCCTCTCAGGGTCAGGAATTCGGAAAGGGAACCAAGAACGATATCCCGCAATTTTTTAAACCCTTCATTTTCCACAAATCCTTCCCGGTTTGTTTTTTCCTTCAGCGAAGAACTGGACTTTAAATCGAGGTTGACTGCCCCAAGGACCAGATTGTTGCTGATGCCACGTGTGGGATTCTGGACACGTTTCAAGTCAAGGCCAAGCCAGTTGTCTCCCTGAGTGCCATAATTGTAAACGCGAAGTCCATTCCGATAGACCCGGATTCCACCTTGTTCATTCAGGTAACTCCTGATAAAACTCGACTCTTTGACTGCGCCTACTACACCCCGGTCCAGATCGAATGCATACAGTTTTCCTCTGACGCGACCGATACCTTTCAGCAAAGACCTCGCATCAAGATCAGCAAACTGGCTGTCCTTAGGAAAAAGAAGGTGCGCGTTTTCCTTATCAGCTTCACGCTTGTCAAGGCGCATTCCAGGTGGTGGAATGAAGCGATATTTCCAGGAAAAACCGCTCTCGTCGAATTTAAAGCTGAATCGCCATATCGCCAGATCCAGCACTTCCCGCACATCCAACAGGTCTTCCAGCCAAGTGCCATGGCCGGGTACTTGAAGTATTACGCGAAAGGTCTCTTGTTCTTCAAAAGGCGAACATATGGAGGTGATATCGCGTTTAAGTTCACGCACCTTGCCCCTATTCCACACCTCTTTTAACCCGGAGATGGCCAATCGTGTACCGGTTTTATCGCCGGGAAACCATTGAGGATGATCAAGAATCTCAACGTGAACCTGGGCGTCTGCGAGGTATTTGCATTGGATCAGTTGGCTCCATTCGATGACAACGCGGCATTCCGGTTGACCGGAGCGGCGTGTATTGACACAGATCCGGTCGCCCAGCTTGTGAACGGCAAATCGTCCGACGCCCTTCTCCCCCAAAGGGAGACGTTTGAATTTCTTACTGAAAATTTCTTTGTCTCTCTGGCGCTGTCGGTGATCTGAACCAGGTTCCAGCCAGATATCGGTGATGATACGCTCATCCATTCCCTCGCCATCATCCTCGACAATAATCGAAGGTTCGGATGAACCAATGCCACCCAAGGTTACCGTCACTTTTTCCGCATCTGCGTCATAGCCGTTTTTCACCAGTTCAAACACGGCCAGCCGGTCGCTGCCAATGAGTTGTTCGCCCAATAGCTGCAAAATGCGCGCACGCGGTTTGAAGGTGAATGTCTTCATAGGGACAAAGTACATCAATTATCAAAAGGAGAAAAGGATCTTCAAAAACATTAAAAAACTATCTGTTGACTTGAATGGACAGTCTGGATGACGACAAGCACGGATGATACCATCTGGGTGGACAACCTCTGCATATGTTTCGTTAACGGAGTTTGGGAAAACTCGCACACATGTGTTGGTTCATGGTAACTATTGAGGGATGGAACCGATCTTTGATCATCCCCCCCGTTGCCCCACGAATGAGGGTCAATCATGGCGTTAGTTTATCCTTTCCATTTTTTCTTCAACATTCGGCACATTTTTGTAGTGTTGGCGTGCTGTTTTTTATGGCATGGCGCGCCTGTCCTGGCGAGTGAAGGGGGCACGATCCGGCTGTTGAGCTATCACAACCACCCCCCGTTTGTGACCGGTCCCGAACAGGGATTGTCATTTGACGTGGCGCGAATGTTGACCGCATTTGCGGCGGGGACATGGAAATTCCAGGTGCGGATTGTTCCGCGCAATCGCCTGGATCTGGAACTGGCTCCATGGATCCAGGGACGCTGCCTGAACTCTGGTGGCGATCCGGGCTGTGGCGATGATTGGAGCCTGCTTTGGGTCAATCCTGCATGGGGATTCGGGGAAAACGCCGGGGAAAATTTTCTCTGGTTGAAACAGTTTGAAGACTCCAATATCATTCTTTCTCGCACGGAGTCTCCAGTGGACTACCAATCCCCGGAATCCCTGGCGGGGCTGCGTTTGGGGGGCATACGTGGGCATCGATACCTGGGACTTGATCCTTTGGTCACCGCAGGAAAGATTCAGCGCGTTGATGGCGACCATGAGCGCGACAATATCCTTAAATTATTGATGAAACGTGTGGATGTCCTGCTGCTGCCCACATCCACTGTCCGCTACTTTTTGACCCAGGACGCAACCATCCGCGCTGCCGCCGGTCAGATTTTTGTTGCTCCCACCCGGCATCAACAATTCTGGCGTCATTTCATGATACCTTCCACTCGCAAAGACCTGGAAAAAGTGTATGGGGATTGGCTGGCAACGGGAGCCTTTCCCAAAGGGGTCGGCGGTGAATGATTTAAATCGGGAAAAATCAAGATCGGTGGCCATCGGGCATTCCATCAGTATGAAACTGCTCAAGATGGTTTTCGGTACCTATTGTTTGGCCACCCTGATATTGACGGCGGTGCAAATGTGGCGCGAATATGCCAGGGAAGCCGATGAAATCGTGCAGACACTCGCTCTCTACCAACCCTTGTTTGAGAAAACATTGGCCAATAATGTCTGGCATCTGGATCTGACCCAATTGGATGTCACCCTGGAAAGCTTGTCGATGCTGCCGGAGATTGTGGGGGTGAGCGTTCACGATGCCCAAAACCATTATATCGCCCGCAGAGGACGGATCGACATCGGTGAAAAAAATCTTCCCCCACTGGCCATCGCCAAACTTCAGGGGGCATCGTCCCAATTTAAAGCCAACCTGTTTAAGCATCGTTTCGATCTGGTCTCCACCCCGGAAATGGGAACCTCGGAAAAACTGGGTCAGGTCACTTTTTACTCCGACGCAACCATCGCCTTTGCCCGTGTTCACAACCTGTTCTGGTCGATCCTTTTTTTTGCGGCGGTGAAGACTTTGTTTTTGTGGGGAGTGTTTTTATACTTTGGCCGCAAACTGCTTGGGCGACCGTTGTTGGAACTGGTTGCGGAAACGGCCCGTTTTTCCTTGGATCAAACGGGAAAACCATTGGCCATCGCCGCAGACGATACCGACGAAATCCAACAGTTGAAATATTCTTTCACCCTCATGAAAACCCAACTTCAGGAAACCATGGAGGAACTGACTCAGGGGTATTCCCGGATGAACGCGGTTGCGAGCATTCTGGAAATCGCCTCGGGATCCAGGCCGATCAAAACCTTGTTGCAGCAGGTTTTGGCAGAGTTGGTCAACAAAGGGTGGCTGCCTATTCACAAGACCAAAATTCAGGGGGCCTGTATATTTTTGTTCGATCCCGAACGCGATCAACTGGTCATGGAAGCCCAGGTCAACATGCCCCCCGAGTCCAGGGAACGCTGTCAGGTTATCGATGTGGGGATGTGTTTGTGCGGACGGGCTTTCGACCGCAAGGAGGCGATTTATTCGCATGACCTGCACACGCACCACACCCCGCAGTATCATCGCGGTTCCGAGTGCGATACCGCTTATTATGCCATCCCCATCTGTGCCAGCAGCAAAAATCGGGTCATCGGGATTTTGACCTGCTATTTTCAGACCAGCATGGACCACGATTCCGGCGATATTGATTTTCTTTCCGGGATTGCCAGTTCCCTCACCAACCTGATCGAACGCAAGATGGCGGAAGATGCCTTGCTGACCCACCAGGAATATCTGGAACAGCTGGTGTCCACCCGCACCAAACAATTGGCCCACGCCGAGCGATTGGCCTGCCTGGGGACGTTTTCTGCCGGCATGGCCCATGAGATCAACAATCCCAACTCATTCATTTCCGGGAATGTGGCCTTTCTCAAACAGTTTTGGCAATTGGGACGCCCGATCCTGGAACAAAACCAACACCAGGATCCCTCTGGCCGGGTGGGCTCTTTTCTCAACGAGGTGGATGAAACCTTGGACGGGATGTTGGATGGCAGCCAGCGTATCTCCAAAATTGTTGACAGCCTTAAGGCGTATTCGCGCGGGGGGATGGAGACGGACAAGGTGGAATGCCGGTTACTCGATCCGGTGCAGGATGCGGGATATCTGTTGCGACACCGTATTAAAAACGGGTTTGCCCTGATCATTGAAGTTCCGCCAGCCATCATGGTCGTCTGTGATCGGCAACAGATGACGCAGGTTTTTGTTAATTTGTTGAACAATGCCATGGACGCCATGGAAGGAATGGCGGACTCTGGGGAAAAACGAATGACGATCCAGGCAGAGATGTTAGAAAATCATGTATGGATACGGGTCAAGGATCGGGGACCGGGGATACCTCAGGAGGCGGCGGGCAAAATATTTGATCCTTTCTACACGACGAAAGGCAAGACCAAGGGGACCGGTTTGGGGTTGTCCATCGTGCAGGGGATCATCCAGGACCATGGGGGTCAGATTACGGTATTTTCTTCAGCGAACCGGACGCAAGAGACAGAATTTCTCATTATTTTTCCCAATCGGGAGGCGGCACTGGCGATCCAGCAAAGGCGCAAGGGGAAGAAAGCGGAGGAGGAGGGTTGAACCGTGATGGCCGAACCGCTGAAGGAATGGACACTGCCAGAGGAAATGGATAATTTCGACCCGGTCATGGGGGTATTGCGGCGATACTTTGGCTTCGAACAGTTTCGCGGCTTTCAGCGCGAGGTCATCGACCATGTGCTCAAAGGGGGTGACGCGGTGGTGCTGATGCCCACGGGTGGGCCCCGGGGTGGGGGTGGTGGTGTCGCCTTTGATTGCCCTGATGCAGGATCAGGTGGGTGCTTTGCGCCAGAATGGCATCCGTGCGGCGTTTGTCAACTCCAGCATGACGGGGAATGAGGTGTGGCAGGTGATTCTCCAGGCGCAGGGGGGGGAGTTGGATTTACTCTATATGGCCCCCGAACGCATCCTCATGGAATCCTCTCTGGACCTTTTGTCCCGGATCCCGGTAGCCTTGTTTGCGATTGACGAGGCGCATTGTGTTTCGCAGTGGGGGCATGATTTTCGTCCCGATTATTTGGGGTTGACGGCATTGGTGGATCGTTTTCCGGGTATACCGCGTTTGGCGTTGACCGCCACCGCCGACGCCCCCACCCGTTCGGAGATTGTCAAGCGTTTGCGTTTGGAGGGGGCCAGGCAGTTTATCGCGGGGTTTGATCGTCCCAACATATGCTATCGGGTTACGGTCAAGGATAATCCCAGGCAACAATTGAAAAAATTTCTTGAAAGCGAACATGTGGGGGATGCGGGGATTGTGTATTGCCTGTCGCGGGCCAAGGTGGAAGAGACGGCGGCATGGCTGGTTGGGCATGGCTTTAAGGCTTTGCCGTATCATGCCGGTTTGAACAATGCCCTTCGCCGCCAAAATCAGGAGCGGTTTTTGTTTGAGAGTGGGATCATTGTGGTGGCCACGATTGCTTTTGGCATGGGGATTGACAAACCGGATGTGCGTTTTGTGGCCCATTTGGACCTGCCGAAAAGTTTGGAGGCTTATTATCAGGAGACGGGTCGGGCGGGACGGGATGGATTGCCGGCCAACGCTTTTTTGACCTATGGTTTGGAGGATGTGGTCATACTGCGAAAGTTTATTGAACAGTCGCAGGCGGAAGAGCGGATCAAGTTGATTGAGAAACGCAAGTTGGAGTCTTTGATCGGGTTTTGTGAAACGGTCGATTGTCGCCGCCGGGTCTTGTTGAGTTATTTTGGCGACAATCCCCCGCCGACCTGCAACAATTGCGACACCTGTTTGGATCCGGTTGCGACCTGGGAAGGGTTGGTGGTGGCACAAAAGGCACTTTCCTGTGTGTTTCGGACGGGGCAAATATTTGGGATGGTGCATCTGGTTGATGTGTTGACGGGAAAAAAAAATGAAAAAATAACCCGGTTTGGGCATCATAAGGTGAGCACGTTTGGCATTGGCAAGGAGTTGACGGCGAGCCAGTGGCGTTCGGTGTTCCGGCAGTTGGTGGCGGGGGGGTATCTGGAGGTGGATGTTGAGGGGCACGGTGGCTTGCGTCTGTGCGAGTCCAGTCGGGCGGTGTTGCGCGGCGAGCAGGTTGTCTATTTTCGCCGGGATGCCGATGCTCCCAGGGAACGAAAATCAAAGGCGATCCGTACTCCTTCACCGGTGTCGAGTCCAGCCACGGAGTCTCCGGGTTTGTGGGAGGCGTTGCGGGCCATGCGTTTGGAGTTGGCCAAGGAACATGCTCTCCCCCCCTACATCATTTTTCACGATGCGACCCTGCGCGAAATTGTCTCCACCATGCCCACCACCCTAGAAGAACTGGGAAAAATCCATGGTGTGGGGACGAGAAAACTTAAAAATTATGGTGCGCAGGTGTTGCAGTTGGTCATGGCCTTTCGCGTCGGATGAAACATTTTTTTCGGAAAAACGAAGTTTGGCCAAAAACTTTATAGCTTCATGTCTTTGGGGGTTTGGGGGCGAGAGTACCCCAGGTTTTGGTTTTTGCCCGCTGGGCATCAGGTTCTTATTCATGCTAGAATTACAGTCCTGAATAAACCTTCAACCAGGTTGGAACACCATGCTCACCAACCCTCTGCACATCCTCCATTTGGCCGACCTGCACTTTGGCCGTAAAGGCCGGTTTTCCGACACAACCCCGGAGCGACTGGCCAAAGGATTGGCTGCCGGGGTGCATAAATCCCTAGAAAGCGCGGACCCGCATTTGGTGATCGTCACCGGTGATTTTACTGATTCTTCACTCCGAAGAGAATACAAGCCCGCCCGGGAATTTCTCGACTGTTTGGCTTCTGAGTTCAAACTGGATACAAGCCGGTTTCTTCTTTTGCCTGGTAACCATGATTGCTACAGACAAAAATGCGAGAGTATTAAAAATCAACTAATAGATGAAGATGAATTTTCTGAAGGAGCCTTCAGGGTAAAAATAGGCACGGAAAAGTTTGTTTATTATAATGAATTTTATAAGTCTTTTATGAATAATTCCCCTACGGCGTTGTTAGCGGATGTCCACGGGGCATTGTTGTCGGAGTTTGAAGATTTGGGAGTTGCCGTCGCCACCCTCAATTCCAATCATGCCGAATCGCACCGGGACGAGGATCATCACGGCGAACTGGATCCAGACAAGATCAAACTCGTCATGGACTATTGGCAAGGGCAGGATGCCACAAAGATTCCCCTGCGTATCGTGGCCCTGCACCATAACCCCACCGGCAAGATGGAAACATGGTTGCCACAATTGTCGGAGCAGTGTCGTGTCTCACTTGTTTTGCATGGACATAGGCACGAAAGTAACGTTGGAGTTATTCCCTGGAAAGAAACAAAAGGAATGACCCACGTTTTTGCCGCTGGCAGCATGGGGGCGGCTCTTTCCGAGCGTGGAGAGGATCAGCCCAACTCCTGTCGCCTTTTAACCATTCGCGGAAATTCGGTGACCGCCTGGACCCTCGACTTTTCCCCTGAGATCATGGTGCACGGTACCCTTGAACCCGGAGGTTGGTCACAGAAAACTGGCGTCTCCCCCTACCAGCAAGACATCCATCTGGCCGGAGCAATGACTCCTTCGGCTACGGGATCTCTCAGTACAATCGTTGGTTCAAACAAAGGTTTTCTATCGGCCTACCGTAATAAACTGCGTAACCTTTTTGATCGGTGGGATTTGCGGCATGCAGGGCCGGCGGCGGCGGGGCCGAGCAACAGTAAAATTGTGGATGCCACTCTGGAACAAATGTATGTCCCATTGCGTCTGGGGAAAGGGTACGATCCCGGTAAACTTGATGATGGACAGATTTTTGCGCCGGGGGACATTGTCAAACTAGAAAAACCTTTGGCTGTGCGAGGGGTGGCGGGATCGGGCAAAACTACCTGGATGCGCTGGACTTTCAGGCAACTTTTAAAATGTGAAGATGTCTTTCCGGTCCTGGTGGAACTGCGTGCCTTGGTGCGCTACTGGAAAAAAGCACCGGATAGAGACCACAACCTGAAAAGTTACCTGACCGCTTGGCTTGCAGAACACGATCTTAAGTTTTGGCAGGAAACTTTTTTTTCTCAGCTCGCCGGATCCCAGGAAATCACTCCGGTCTTGCTGGTGGATGGTTGGGATGAATTGGGAGAACTGGGCCAGGATTTTCGCGCCAAACTGTTGCCCTTTCTCCAGGAACACCCCGGAGTGCGGGTGGTGGTAAGCAGCCGCCCCTACGGCGATGGCCGCCCCAGTGGCAGCGATGGTTTCAGGGAGTTGGATGTCCAACCATTGAACGATGGGGAGATCGAACAACTGGCCCGAAATTTTTTCTTGCACATCCATGGCACCGACCAAAACGCCGCAACCAAGGCTGTTGCGGAATTCATGGACCGGTTGACAAACACTCCCGAAGCCCATGCCTTGGCCCGTACCGCCCTGCTTCTTACCATGATGCTTCTCATCAGCCGTACCAGCCCTCTGCCCGACAGCCGCCACAAACTTTACCAAATCACCCTGGACAATCTGCTGTCGGCATTGCCGGACAGGAGGGAGGCGGATGGGGTCGGGATGGAAAAATTTCGTTGGCGTCCCGATTCCGGCGAAACACGTATGCGCATTGTGGCTGCCCTGGCCCATGGAATACAGCAAAAAGGATATAAAAAATCAGATCGGGGCAGTCTGGTGCAATCCTGGGAGGAGATGGCTGCATTATTGCCGACTGAATGGGAACTATCGAAAAAATATGGATTTCTTTCCTGGCTTACCGGTCCCGCCGGGGTGCTGGTGGATCGGAGCGATGAAAAACTTTCTTTTACCCACCTGAGTTTCCAGGAATTTCTCACCGCCTGGCATTCGCAAGCCACCATCGAAGGGGATCCGGGGCGTATCGGCCTGTGCGAACAAAAAAAAGACACCCTTGTTTGGTGGGAAACCCTGCGTCTTTGGGCCGCGGTGGTGGCGGGCACCAATCCGGAACGGTTACGGCCCGTTTTTTCCAATCTTTGTGATGACCCGAAAGCGGGGGTGTGGTTGGCTGGAACTTTCATGGCAGACGGTTTGCTGGAAGAGAAGGATATGCACCATTGGGCAACTCAAAGCGGGGCGGCGTTGGCACAGGAAGGAAATGAATTCGCGGACCATTGCCTGAATGCGTGGAGGGCCAGCCGTCAGACGGATCGCAAAACTATTCTTGGAACCGCTTGGCAGGCCGAGGGGGAAAAAAACTCCAACTGGATGGCTTGTCTGCGTTTGATGGATGGGCTGCAAAACCTGGGGTTACCCGTATGGACCGATCACAAGGTTCCTGGCATCAAATTATTGTTTCACGGCATGGAATCCGCCCCCACGGGAGACAAAGGAGTTGCTGCGGGTCGTTTTTTCAACGGCGGTCCTCCCCATTGGCCCGGGTGGTCCGAAAGTTTGCTGTTGCAAACTTGGCCAGGGAAACGTCGTCAATGGGGGTTCACCGGTCAGAACTTTCTTTTTACCCAGGGGTTGGACGAATCGGCACCATTCCGGTCTGTAATCGCCGGGATGTGTTCAGCAAGTGAAGATGATCTTATGCGCGACGTTGCGCGCGACGTTGCGCGCGACTTTGCGCGCGACGTTGCGCGCGACTTTGCGCGCTACTTTGCGCGCTACGTTGCGCGCTACGTTGCGCGCTACGTTGCGCGCGACTTTGCGCGCGACGTTGCGCGCGACTTTGCGCGCGACGTTGCGCGCTACTTTGCGCGCTACTTTGCGCGCGACTTTGCGCGCGACGTTGCGCGCAAGCATGGTATCGATCCCAACTTGCCAACCCTCCTTGATTTTTTACAGGTCGAGTTTTTCTCACCAGGCCGGGTAGGCACACGAGTGCTGTTGTCCCACGAAACTGACAAATTAAAGCCCCTGCAAGATGACCCTCTCTGGCCAGAGATTGAGTTGTTCCACCATGCCTGCCGACTTTCGTTTGACCAGGGGGGGGATGATAGAGAATTCAAGGCTGCATTGGGTCGTTACCAAACCTTGGGGCGCACGGAACCCTTGTGGCCGGCCTTGGCCCGACATATTGCCCGACAAAGTACCGTGGAGGACCAAAAACGATTGGAAAGCTTGGCTCGTAACCCGGAACAGCGTGAGGGGCGTCTGAACTGGTGTCTTCGCGCCTACATCCGGGGAGATCTCGTGACTCCCGAGGGGGAGTGGATGCCCCTGGATGATTTCCTTGGACATTTTAATATTGATTCGCCACCCTACCTGGAAAACATGCCCGACGAATTGTTCTGGGATCCAAAGGAAAAGCGCATGCTGGCAATGCCAGAATCACCTTGATAAAAAATGATCGAACACAAAATTGGACAGCGAAGCACGGATGAAGCCTTTGTCAAGCTCATGACCTTGAGCGGGGATGCCTTGCTCAAACTTTTGGGCATGGATCCGCAAGCGGCGGCGACGTACCATTTCCGGGCCACAGTTTTAAAACAAAAACGCTTGGCCCCGGACATCGAAGGGTGGTCTTTGACCGCGGAGGATCAACCGCGAGTTTTGTTGGAATTCCAGGGATACGAGGATCCTTTTGTCCGTTACCGGCTTGCCGCCAAGGTTTTCATGAGTTGTGCGCAGGACAGCTATCATGGGCCGGTGCTGGCCGGAATCATCTATACGGACAGACCGTATAAAAAAGCTGCCCTGCCCCTGGCCGTTTTTGCAAAACAGTCGGGATGCCGGCTTGATGATTGCTTCGTGGAGGTGGTACTCTCTGAGTTTTCGGAAGAGCAGTTGAAAAAAGTCGATCCCCGCCTGCTGCTCCTGGCTCCGTTGACCCTGAAGATGAATACGGATGCGGAAGATTTAAAAAGAAAAGGACGTGACTGGCAAGAAGAAATCGATAAAAGCTTTCCTGAACTGGTGCGTTACGCGGCGCGTGAAATTATGGGTTTGTTCGCTTTGGCGCGCCATCGCACAATCAACGTTATGGAGGTCATCCAAATGTTAAATCTTGATCTTTCTCCAGACGGAGGAATCATGCGGTTGTACTGGGAAGGCGAGCGAAAAGGCAAGCAGGAAGGCGAGCAGAAAGGCGAAGCTAAAATTTTAATGCGCCAGTTGCAGCGCCGCTTTGGTGCCATACCTGCATGGGCCAGCGAAAAAATTTCTGCGGCCAAACCCTCCTTTTTGGAAGAGTGGAGTCTGCGAATTTTTGAGGCCCAATCGTTGGACGAGGTTTTTTCAGACAAGGGGTGACGCGCCGTAGACTCTGAGGGTGTCTTTTTCTGGAAAATGGGGGGGAATGGTTATGTTTGTGGATGGATTGTTTATTGACGGGGGATAAATTCGATGCTGAATAATATTTTACTTTGGGTTGACGATCTTTCGCTGCACAGAAGGTTTTATTTTATCATCGGCCTGATCATGCTGATGACTGGATTGAATGTTTGGCAGAGCGTGGTGATTCACCAGCAGAACGTTGCTTCCAGGGATCTGGCCTTGATCTCCCAGGCGGCTTCTCATGCCGAAAAGGCGGCCACCCTGTTTGGGCGGCAGGTTCAGGAATGGAAAAATATCCTCATTCGTGGTCACAAGGCCGAAGGCCCCTTGAATGAATTTAAATATTTCAAGCAATTTGAAGAGATGGAAGGAAAGGTCCGGGGGGAGTTGCAGGAGACGCTGAAAGCTTTGGAAGGTTTGAACGAGGGCGCGGAAAATATCAAAAAGCTTATAGATAACCATAGAAATCTGGGACAGCTTTACCACGCCGCTTTGGCTGCAAACTATGTCGTGGGCGATATCCAGTCCATTCCCCGCACCGACAAGGCCGTTTCTGGTATCGACCGACCTACAGCCCAGGGGATGGATGAGTTGATTTCCTCCATGAGGCAACGGACCAGCCAACTCCATGGAGGTGTCATAGAGCATTCCGACCAGGTTGACCGCAACCAAATTGCTCTGGCGATTATCATATTTTTATCCACGCTTTCGGGTTTGATTGTCATCATTTTGTTTTTGCGATCCATCCTCAGCTCCATCGACAAAATTGAGGATGGCGTGGAGATGCTGAGTCGTGGGGAAATGACCCTTCGCCTCAATGTCCATTCCAACAACTCTTTTGGCCGCATTTTTCTTGGCATCAACACCATGGCCGACCAGCTTGCCCATGTCATCCATACGGTTTTGTTGCAGTCGGAATCGGTCATGTCGGTGGTGGATGAGATGGTACCTTTGCGGACGTCGCTCAGAAAGGATTCCACCGACAGCTATTCCCTTGCGCGCCGCGTGGTCGAGGAGAATGATCGACTGGGCAAGGAAACCCAGATTCTCAACAGCAATATCGAGGATGCGGTTGTCAACATCGAGACCGTTTCACAAACGGCGAGCCAACTGTCCGACAATGTATCCGCTATAGCTGCCGCATCGGAACAGGCCAGCGTCAATGTCAATACCATGGCCTCGGCGGCGGAACAGATGACCAGCAATGTAGCAGGGGTCAACGCCAGTCTCGATCAGGTCAACGAGTCGGTCAATAATGTTTCCCGTTCTGTTGTCGATCTTACCCGATCATTGCAGTCGGTGCGTGATCGGTGCAAGCAGGCCGATGACATGTCGGCACAGGCGGATAGGAATGCACAGGAATCCATGGTGGTCATGGAAAAACTGGCGGTTTCTGCCACCGAAATTGGCAAAGTGGTCGATCTTATCAAAACCATTGCCAACCAGACCAACATGCTGGCACTCAACGCCGCCATCGAAGCGGCCGGTGCGGGTCAGGCGGGCCTGGGTTTTGCGGTTGTTGCCAATGAGGTCAAGGATTTGGCGCGGCAGACCACCGAAGCTACCAAAATGATCCAGGAAAAAACGGCTGAGATTCGCGGTCAGGCGCGTGAGGCCGCCAACTCGACCCGTGGCATTACCGAGCGGGTACGGGAAATCAATGCCACCAATCGCGAAATTACCGAAGCGGTTGACTCCCAACACCATGCGGTTAACGGTATTTCCCAGGCCATGGGGCAGGTCAGTACCGCAGCGATGGAAGTTTCACGCAATGCCCATGAATTGGAAGCGGCTTCTCTGGAGGTCGCACGCGCCGCTGTCGAAGCGGCTACCGGTACCCAGGAAATTGCCGCTGCTGCGTCCGATGTCGCCAAAAACGGCAACAAGGTTGCCGAAGAGAGTTCCCAAGCACGTGATCGCTCCATCAAGGTTCAGACGGCGGCCCAGGAAATTTTTTATGCTTCCGCAGAAGTCCAGAAAATGATGCTGCAATCCATGCAATTAAGCCATTATCTGGACGGGTCGGTGGAGTATTCCGGCAGGTTGACCGAGGTCGTCCGTGAGACCAGCGATGCCCTGAAAATGGCCGTAGGGGGAGTTAACACTGAGAAAGCGCGTTTTGATGTTCGCGCCATCAAACTGGCCCATCTGCAATGGCTTGGCCGACTGGAGCAGGTTATTCGCGGTCGTACCCTTCTCAAGCCGGAAGAGGTTTCCAGTCACAAACAATGCAAGTTTGGGTTGTGGTATTTTTCCGAGGGCGAGAAATTTTTTGGTTCCATGGATCTGTATCGGGAGCTGGGGGTGGTCCATGAAAAAGTCCATAATACGGCTCGTGAAATCACCGCCATGGTGGTTGACGGCAGGCATGATCAGGCTCGTGCCCACATGGAGGTGCTCAATAGTTTGCGTCGAAACATGTTTGAATTTTTGGACCGGTTGTATCTGGTCCAGGATGTGTCTTCCGTGGATCGGCAGATCATGCCGTGGACCGACAAACTGTTGGTTCGTATCGCCTCGTTCGATGCCGATCACAAGCTTTTGGTAAAATTGATCAACGATCTGTACAACGGCATGAATCGGGGGATGGGGTATGACGCTTTGGGAAAAATTCTTCAGGAATTGGTGGATTATACTGCGACACACTTCAAACGTGAAGAAGAGGCTTTTGCCAAAACCGCTTATCCTGATGCGCAGTCGCATAAGGCCATCCACGATGGTTTTGTAGACAAGGTATTGGCTTTTCAAAAGCAGTATCGTGAGGGCGGGGGGGTTGTGGATATGAAATTGATAAAATTGTTGCGTGAATGGCTCATTGACCACATTTTGGGTACCGACAAGGCTTACGTTTCCCACTTGCGTAAGGGGGGGATTCGTTGAGGTGGTCTTGATTATGTAGCCATTCCGTCCCCCCCCTTTTTTTTGTAGGTTGAAACTATTGCGGGGGTCCGGGGGGGATCATCCCCCCCGGTGGGGGTTTGGGGG
>JACSDG010000153.1 GCA_015660855.1 Magnetococcales bacterium | reverse complement strand
GGCGGCATCAGCCAAAGCGGTGGTGCCCTCACGGTACCCGGAACGGCCACGCTTTCCGCCTCCGGCAACGGTAACGGTATCACCCTGGCCAATGCCAGCAACGATTTTTCCGGGGCGGTCACCATTTCGGGTGCCGGTGATGTATCCCTGGTTGACGCCAATCATATCATTCTGGGGACCGGAACCATGACCGGAGCCTTGGGCGTTACCGCCACAAGTGGCTCCATCACCCAAACCGGTGCCCTGACCGTTCCCGGAGTTGCGACACTTTCCGCCTCCGGATCCAGCAATGACATCACCCTTGACAACACCTCCAACAATTTTTCCAGCGCAGTCAAAATCACCACAGCCGGCAACGTCGCCCTGGTCGATGCCGATCATATCATCCTGGGAACGGGTTCGATGTCTGGAACACTCAGTGTCACTGCCGTCAATGGTTCCATTACCCAAAGCGGTGCCCTGACCGTACCCGGAACCGCCACGCTTTCCGCGTCCGGAACCAGCAACGGTATCACCCTCGATAATACAGGCAACAATTTTTCCAGTGCGATCAAAATCACCACAGCCGGCAACGTTTCTCTTGTCGATGCCAATCATATCATTTTGGGGACGGGATCCATGACCGGATCCCTCAGTGTCACTGCCGTCGATGGTTCCATCACCCAAAGCGGTGCCCTGACCGTTCCCGGAGTTGCAACATTTTCCGCCTCCGGATCCAGCAATGGCATCACCCTGGACAATACCAGCAACAATTTTTCCGGTGCGGTCACTGTTAGCAATGCCGGCAATGTTTCTCTGGTGGATACCAACGACATCATCCTGGGGGCTGGCACCCTGTCCGGTGCTCTGAGTGTCACTGCCGGCAATGGCTCCATCACCCAGAGTGGTGTCCTGACCGTGCCTGGGACTACCACATTCTCTGCATCTGGTACCAGCAACGGCATCACCCTGAGCAATACCAGCAACAATTTTTCCGGTGCAGTCACCATTAGCAATGCCGGCAATGTTTCTTTGGCGGATACCAACGACATCATTCTGGGGACCGGCACCCTGTCGGGAACCCTGAGCATTACCGCCGTCAATGGTTCCATCACCCAGAGCGGTGCCCTCACGGTACCTGGAACCGCGACGTTTTCGGCTTCTGGAACCAGCAATGGCATCACTCTTGACAACACTTCCAACAATTTTTCCAGTGCGGTCAGCATCAGCAACGCCGGCAATGTCACTCTGGCGGATGCCAATGATTTTATTTTCGGAACCTCGTCCATGACCGGTTTCCTGAGCATCACCACCGTCAGTGGTTCCATCACCCAGAGTGGTGCCCTGACCGTACCTTCCACAACGACACTCAGTGCTTCCGGAACCGGTAACGGCATTACCCTCACCAACACCGGCAACGATTTTACCGGCGTCGTCAAGGTGAGCAACGGCGGTAATGTTGCCTTGACCGACAAAAACCTGATCGATCTTGGTCCCGTCACCATGAGCGGTAGTCTTGCAGTGACCGCCGCCAATGGCGGCATCAGCCAAAGCGGTGGTGCCCTCACGGTACCCGGCACGGCCACGCTTTCCGCTTCCGGCAACGGTAACGGTATCACCCTGGCCAATGCCAGCAACGATTTTTCCGGGGCGATCACCATTTCGGACGCCGGTGATGTATCCCTGGTTGACGCCAATCATATCATTCTGGGGACCGGAACCATGAGCGGATCCCTGGGCGTTACCGCCACAAATGGGTCCATCACCCAAACCGGTGCCCTGACTGTTCCCGGAGTTGCGACACTTTCCGCCTCCGGATCCAGCAATGGCATCACCCTTGACAACACCTCCAACAATTTTTCCAGCGCGGTCAAAATCACCACAGCCGGCAACGTTTCTCTTGTCGATGCCAATCACATCATTTTGGGGACGGGTTCCATGACCGGAACCCTCAGTGTCACTGCCGTCGATGGTTCCATCACCCAAAGCGGTGCCCTCACGGTACCCGGAACGACCACGCTTTCCGCCTCCGGGACCAGCAATGGCATCACCCTGGACAATACCAGCAACAATTTTTCCGGTGCGGTCACTGTTAGCAAGGCCGGCAACGTTTCTCTAGTGGATACCAACGACATCATCCTGGGGGCTGGCACCCTATCCGGAACCCTGAGTGTCACTGCCAGCAATGGTTCCATTACCCAAAGCGGGGCATTGACCGTACCTGGGATTGCCACATTTTCTGCATCTGGTACCAACAACGGCATCACCCTCAACAATACAAACAATAATTTTTCCAGTGCGGTTGCCATCGGCAATGCAGGCGACGTAATTCTGGTTGACTCCGACAACATTGTTTTGGGAACCGAAACTCTGTCCGGTACTCTGAGTGTCACTGCCAGCAATGGCTCCATCACCCAGGCCGGTGCCCTGACCGTGCCTGGAACGACCACATTATCCGCATCTGGTGCCGGGAATAACATCACTCTTGAAAATACCAGTAACAATTTTTCCGGTGCTGTTTCCGTTACCAATGCCAATAATATTTCTCTCGTGGACTCCGATCACATCATCCTGGGGAGCGGATCCGTGGCGGGGACTTTGGGGGTCAAAGCCGTCAACGGTTCCATCACCCAGAACGGTGCCCTCCTTGTGAAGGGAATCGCATCACTTTCCGCTTCTGGAAACAGCAACGGCATCACCCTCGACAACACCTCCAACGATTTCTCCAATTCGATCCAAATCAGCAACGCCGGTAACGTCAGTCTTGCGGATGCCAACGATATTGAGTTTGGCACTTCGTTCATGTCTGGATCTTTGAGTGTGGCAACCGTCAATGGTTCCATCATTCAAACGGGGGCTTTGACCGTACCTTCGACGACGACGCTTTCCGCCTCGGGAACTGGCAACAGTATCCTTCTTGCCAACACCGGGAACGATTTTACCGGCGTTGTCAAAGTGAACAATGGAAACCATGTCTCTTTGGTGGATAAAAATCTTATCGATCTGGGTCCAGTGATCATGACTGGCAATCTTACGGTGACCGCTGCCAACGGTAGCATTACCCAAAGCGGTGGTGCCCTCACGGTACCCGGAACGACCACACTTTCAGCTTCTGGCGACGGTAAAAACGGCATCACCCTTGAAAATACCAGCAATGATTTTACCGGTGCAGTGACAATCATGAACGGTGGTAATGTATCCTTGGCGGATGCCAACCACATTGTCCTTGGAAAAACCGGAGACATGTCCGGGAATTTGATTGTTACCACCGTGGCAGGTTCCATTTCCCAGAATGCGGCAGTCACGGTGCCTGAAACCGCAACATTTTCCGCCCCTGGTTTTGATATCACCCTGGATCAGGAAGACAATCAATTCATTAAAGCTGTCCTGGTCAAGAATGGAAATTCGGTGACATTGACGGACCGGGACACCATCGATCTGGGGGAGATGGCAGTTTCCGGCAACCTTAAGGTCAAGGCCAGAAAAGGGGATATTTCGCAAAGTTTGGGAAAGGCGGTTGCCGTTGATGGGACAACCTTTTTCACGGCAGAGGGAGACACTTATGACATTAAAGTGGATGCCAGCAGAAACAGATTTCGCGGGGGTGTTTCCCTGGCCAGTTATGACATGGCAACTTTGAAAGCTACAGGAGATATTACCGTAGATAACGTCGCCGTCAGGAACGGCTTGATTGTCACTACCGATTCCGCCCTGACGATCAACCCGGATTTAAGGCTTGGGAGTGATGGAATCACCTTGACGGCGGCTGTTGCGAATGTCAAAGGTTCCCTGACGACCACGGGCACGGGTAACATTTGGCTGAGTAATACAAATACATTGGCATTGACCAGGGATGTTTATGCCGAGGGATCGTTTACGCAGGAAGGTCCTGGCCTTGTCATTGTATCCGGCAATATAACGACAAACAACAAGCCTATTGTATTTCAAAAAAACGTTACCTCAACTTCCGACTGTTCTGGAAACAATTGCGTTGTGAACGTGACTTCCAATACAACGTTTAAAAGCAATGGCTCCGATATTAAATTCAGGAAGCTGACCAGTGACCACAATCGTTACAATCGATGGAATCCCCCAGTTTCTCTTTTAGCAGCTGCGAATCCAAACGCCATCGACGGCGGGAACATCGATGGAGAGATTGATCTGTACAATGTGATGCTTTCAGGAAAAGGTGGTGCTTTGACAGGATCCATCCGTCTTCTCGGATTGGTTTCACCCAATGGACGTGAAGCCGCAGAATCCATCTACACCAATGTTACCCCCCACCACGGTTTTACCTTTAATGGTTATCCGATTTCTGGTAAACTTTTGGAAAATTCGACTTCTACTGTTGCTGATACAAAACCTATGACCGTGCCTCCAAGAATCCCCACCAATCAGGTGGTATTGGACTCGTCAAGGAACCCTGTGTTGTACAGGGCTATGAATGAGGCGTTCCCTCTATCCTCCAGTAAGAATAATAGTGAATCTCAACTTAGCTCAGATTCTGCGGCTGGTAGTGCCAAACAAAATATCGATGAGAGTGTCAAAAAGGTTGTTTTTAACAAATATACGAAGAGCAAACGTCTTGGACAACAATTTGCGATTGTCATCGAAGAAGCCAATCCCTCTGGGCTCAGGGGAGAGAGGTCTGATTCTAGAGAGAAAAGATCGCGTATTAAGTGGGTTCATCCACTTGAAATTGCTGAATCTACCGACAAAATTTCAAATGCACTACATATTGGTGGGAATAAAGATACATTTAGATTAAGAGTTGGAACAGAAGATATTTCTTCCAATAAAGTCATCGATGCAGTACGGGCACTTAATGAAAAAATAGGAACTATTCCTAAGGATCCTAAGGAAGGCGGACCAAAAAACAGTCTAATTGTTTATTTTTCTGGGCATGGAATAGCGCATAATGGCGAAAGCTATTGGTTAACTAAATCCTTAGCAACCCATTCAGAACCTGTTGTTGATTTAGTAAATAGTGCAATATCGTCAGAGAAAATAAAATCTGAGATATCTAAACTTATAAAAGACGGAAATATTCAGGATGTCATCGTTATCAGTGAATCTTGTAAGCCATCTGGACTTCTTAAAAACAACCCAGATAATACTAAGGAAGAGTTTCAATTCAGGGATGTTCCTCTTGATAAATCGCAAGACAACTTGTCTGCAAAGGTAGTGTTTTCTGCATCGCAATATTTTGCTCCTGCTTATCAGGGTAAGTTTAGCAGTGCGTTTATCGAGGAACTGAAAAAAATTACCCCTGGCGAGAATTTTTTTAGGATTTACCAAAGGATGAGAGCAAGTATATCTAATGATACTCTGATATTTGAAGACGATAAATTCGATCAGCAAGAACCTGACTATCGACCAATGATTGATTCAAATCCTGACGGAAAAATGGGCTTTTTTATTTTCCCTGGAACTTAATGTTGACAAATGAAAGGAGTAGAAAATGCCAATTTCGAGAAAAATCCTCATGAGCGTGCTGCTATCATCGCTTGCGATGGCGTACCCATTTTACGCAAATAGCCAAAGCTCTGAGAAAGTATCTTTACATGCAATTTTTGAAGATAGGGGTATTAAATCTTTCGAGTGCGACTTCGAAAGTGAGGACTGCCACTTTAATTGTGATGGTGAAGTTTATAAATCAATACATGTTTGCCGGTTTGAACAAGAAGTGACTATTAATACTTGCAAAAGCGTTGTAGATAAAATTATAAAATGTCGAGATAAACACAAAGGCTTGTGCAGTAGCAAAATACAAATAAATGTTAATGACTCTTACTGCATGTCTACTCAGCCCACACAGCATATTAAACTCGAACCTAGCAATGAACATAAAAATAATGGTTCTATAACTAAGACTCAAAGCACTGGAGGATGATCGTTATTCTGGCCAAGTAGCCTCTTTTGCTTGGAGCTTATGGAAACCTTTTCGGTAAAGTCGAACATGATGCCCTTCTGGAAAGAAACAAAACCTTGGTGGCTTCGCCCCCAGTCCCCATGGGCAATGGAGCTTCTTGTTTTGATTCAAAGGTAAAGCCTTGGGGGTTTTGCTTCCAAACCCCCGCCGGGTGGGGGGATAATCCCCCCTGGACCCCTGCAATAATTTTTGCCAAACTTTATTTTCCGATGCGTTAAAAAAAGATGCCTAAGAATTGGACATGGAAATCTCTTTGTCTAAGATAGAAACTGCTGAGTTTCCGCCTACGAGGAAATGACGATTTCATTTCGTTTGAATTAGTCCATATTGGCGTCACAGAAAGTAACATCACAGCTGAATAAGGATCTGGGCAAAAATTGGGAGTCTTTCAATGGAAATAAAAATCAGGAAGTTTTTAAGTAGAAAGAATAAGGAACCATACTTACATATATATATATCGGATAACAAGCAAAAAACCGAATCAGAAAAAAATGACGCATTTGAGGACAAAGACATCGTTCAGGATTTGATTGGTTTGTTTGTGGTTTTTGGCGTTATGTTCTTTTTTATCGGGATAGTTTATTATAGTCATTTTTTTTATCTCTATAAAATAGACACACTCACGCTCGATATACCAAAAGAACGTTATTATTTTCGTGCGTTTGAGCTATTTCATGATTCTATTGTTCCGAATATTATAGAAGATGTACAGAAAATACCAGATATAGTTAGAAAACTAATAATTTTTGATGATAACATCGCATCAGATATAATAATTATTTATAAAAATATAATTCGCTTTACATTCTTTTCTTTTATTGTTTTGACTTTTTGGAGACTTGCCCGGAGCCGAAATGCAGAAAAAATCAAACATTATCGACTGTATTCTTCATTGTTGCTCATTATTTTTCTTATTTTCAGTTTTATTTCCGCACGCCAAGTTGCAGAAAGTCGCTATAGTCTTCCCTTCAGATATGAATCACAGTTCAATCGTGTGTCTGTGTCCTTAAAGTCTGAACCGGATGCATACAATAACGGATGTTATTTGCTTATTATAAAAACAGAAGACAGTGTTTATTTACTCTTGGATCCGGCGATCATTATTAGAAATGATAAATTGGGAAAATGCCAATTGAGTGAAAGAACTATAAAAAATATTTCTAAGCTAGAAAAATGCAAGGGTGATCTGTTCTGTGAATACATAAAACAGACAGTTACCGTACAAATTCCCATTGCAAATATCCGTTCCATACATGTACTTCCTGAATACCACCGATGATCCTACGCGTTTCAGGAAAGATGTAACAAGGTCGATTTCTTCAAAGAATTTTGATCAACACCGCCAAGGAACCGACCACCACAATCAGCAGACTGCCAAGTTTCATAACCATGCGGTCTTCGAGTTGCTTCATGCCGTGCATGAGCCGCATTTCCATTTCCTTCATGTCCCGTTTCAGTTCAGCCTTGACAGATTCAATCTTGGCGTCCAGTTCCTTTATGTCCCGCTTCAATTCGGCCTTGACAGATTCGATCTTGGCGTCCAATCCCTTTATGTCCCGCGTCAAATCGGCCTTGACAGATTCGATTTTGGCATCCAACCCCTTTATGTCCAGCTTCAGTTCGGCCTTGACAGACTCAATCTTGGCATCCAATCCCTTCATGTCCCGCTTCGATTCGGCATTGGCAGATTCGATTTTGGCGTCCAACCCCTTCATGTCCAGCTTCAGCTCGGCCTTGACAGACTCAATCTGGGCATCCAAGCCCTTTATGTCACGCTTCGATTCGGCATTGGCAGACGCGATCTTGGCGTCCAATCCCTTCATGTCCCGCGTCAAATCGGCCTTGACAGACTCAATCTTGGCATCCAGTTCCTTGAAGCGAATTTCCGTCCTGGAATCGATCTCTTTCATGTCACGCCGAACAATCTCAATATCCACCTTGGTGGCCAGGCGTTCCTCCATCAACGCAACGATGGTCTCAGCCTGGACCTCTGCCTGAGCTTCGGTAAATCCAACAGACTTCAGTTTTTTGGCATACGCCAGCGTATCAAACACGATGGATGTACTCATGACGATTCCTCCTGCGCCTAAGATATACTAGGAGAGATGAAACAGTCCATCGATTCCTTCGGCACCCCTTGCAGAAACCAAGGACGATGGTATGACACTTGCTTATCACTATCGAAAGTTGGGCCGTCGTCCTCCAGCCACAACACGAGGAAAAGGCCAAAAATGTCAAAAACCTTCTCAAGGACCGGTTATGCTCTCTTATATCTTCTTGTTTTTCTTCGTTATCCTGTGCTTTATCTACGGGCTTGGAATCTCCAACCCAAACCAATACGCCTTGAAAATTCTTTGGGCACGGTTGCGCGGAAAAAAAGCCATGCCGGAGTTCTCCCACGCCAAACCCTGAGAACATGATGCCCTGCGGGCAAAAAAACAAAATCAAAACCCTGGGGCTGAAAAACCTTGGAGGCTCTGCCTCCAAACCTCCGCCGGGGGGGATGATCCCCCCCGGACCCCCGCAAAAATTTTTGCCAAACTTTGTTTTTCCGATACGTACAAAAAAAGGACCGGCCCCACCAATACCGGGCCGGTCCTTCGCGAAATTGAAGTTTATTGGTATCACTGACTCAATTCGCGGGATCGTCGCCAGGCGGCCGCGACGGCACGCATCAGCGTTCCCCGGATTCCAGCCTCTTCCAAAACCTGCAAGGCGGCGATGGTGGTCCCTCCCGGGGAGGTCACCTGATACTTCAACACCCCGGGGTGCTGACCCGATTCTTGCACCAGGGCTGCCGATCCTTTGACGGTATGTACGGCAAGCCAGGAGGCGAGGTCTCTGGGTAAACCACAGGCCACGCCGGCATCGGAAAGGGCCTCCATGATGAGATACAAATAGGCCGGTCCCGAACCCGACAGGGCCGTTATTCCATCCATCAAAGATTCATCCCCCACCGTCCTGACGCCACCCACCGTCCCCAACAAAGCTTCCCCCAATGCCATCTGCGGCCCGGTAACGTCAGGCCCAGGGCATAACACCGTAACCCCTTCGCCAACCAAAGCGGGGGTGTTGGGCATGGCGCGAATGACGGGTTGACCCTGGGGCAGACTGGCCCGGATCCTGTCGATGGACACACCTGCGGCAATGGAAACAATCAACGTTTCTTTGCCCAGATGCAGGGCCATTTCACCAAGAACCCTGGGTACGATCCCCGGCTTGACGGCAACCACGACCAGATGCCCGTCCCTGGCAGCCGTAGCGTTATCCGGCTCCAAAACAACACCAAATTCCTCATGCAGCTTTTTTGAACGGACAGAATCGGGTTCCGAAACCCGAATATTGCTCCCTTTCAATCCTGAGCGAACCAAACCCTGGATCAAGGCCGTGGCCATGTTGCCACCCCCGATAAATGAAAGAATGGTATCGTGCAATCGATGGGAAAACATCGGCCTTTTCCTGTGTGGGGCGGTTGACGAGTCGCCGCCGCCATCAATGAAATGGCAAACATTCATGCGACCCGGAAGTTTGATGATGCTGGCGTGGTTTGGCCTGTTTATCAGCGTTTACGCACGGAACTTGGAAATTTACCAGGCAGAGCACTGACTTTTTTCCAGGCGGCGTTGGCCAGGGCTTCGGTTTTGAACGGTCCTACCCAAACCCTGAGAAACGTGTGGTTACCATCCTGGAAATCCTGTAGATAAACGGGAAGTCCCAATACACTGATCTCGGCAAGGGCCTGGTCGGCATGCTCGGTACTCTCATAGGATGCCAACTTGAAAGCATAACTCCCGGTAACATGGGGAGAACGCCGCTCGGTTTTTTTACCGGAAGCATCAACCGTATTCTGAGGCTTATCGGGATCCTTATCAGGAACGGCACCGACGACCGGCTGCGCTGCCTTGACCGGTGGTGTAGCCCCCTCCGACAATTGCGGGGCGACTGCCAGGGGGCGGTTTTTGATGGGTGCCCCCGAAGTCAAAGGGGAGTTGGGGCGAACCGTCGGGATGGCACCATAGGAATCCAGTTTTTCCGGACGGTTACTCCCAGGATTCCCCGTGGCAACCGGTTCCCGGTTGGGCTTGTTGGCAAGGTTCGCGGGAGAAGCAACGACGGCGGATTCCTTGGGGGGGGTGGGATGGCTGGGGGGGGCAGCACTGGTTTTTGGCCGTGGCAAGCTTCGGGTCTGCCAAGCGGCGGCATGAACCCAAGGTGCCCCGGCAGGTTTTTCTAAAATCTTGGCATACCAGGTGTTCTCCTTGAGCGGTGTCCGCTTGATCGCAGCCAGTTCTCCCAGAAAAAATAACGCCAGATTTTTCGTCTCTCCCGGTTGCCCCTTGTTCTCACTCTTGTCCGCAGCAGACAACACCGCTTCGGCATGGCTGCGATCCATCATATAGGCCACCATGACACCCGGCCACTCTGCATCTTCCTTAATGTCCCGGACCCCCGAAAAAGCCTCCCGTCCCGGTTTGCCAAAGCGTTCCCGGGCGATGTACAACCACATGGCATTGACGATGTCACCGTCATCCATACGGCGCACATCCTCAAAATCGGAGATCGCTTCATCGTAGCGTTCCAGGAGATACAGCGAAACTCCGCGAAAAAAACGCGCCTCGGTGTTGTTTTCAGGTTTCAGGCGCAAAGATTCGTAAAAATCAACCAAGGCTTGTTGATACGAGGTGGTGGCCATCCAACTCCGCCCACGGTGCAGATAGGCCGGCTCATAGTCGCGCCGGAAGCGGATGAACGCACTGAAATCGTCAATGGCGACTTCATGACGCCCCTGGGCAGAGTACAGTCGGCCTCGATTGTAGTAACTCCAGGAATGGCCTGGTTTGAGCTTGATGGCGCGATCAAAATCGGCGATGGCCTTCTCGGTCTGCCCCGAACGGGCCAAAGCCAATCCCCGATTTTGCAAGGTCAGATGATCCTGGGGATCCAACGCCTGGGCAACATTGAAATCCTCCAGAGCGCGTGGGGTATCTCCCGTCGTCAAATAGGCCGTGCCCCGCAGTCGATAGGCCCTTTGATGGTCGGATTTGTATTCCATGGCACGACTGCAATCGGCAATGGCCTCCTGCGTCAGTGCCTTGTTGTTTTCCACCAAGCTTTTTTTGTAGCGCGATGCACACCGACCTTCGTAGGCCGCAGCCAGTTGTTCCCGGCTGCCGCTTCCCGTGCCGATGGCTTGCGTGAAAAGTTCAATGGCCTGATCCAGATCCTCCTTGCCCAGAGATTGGGCACCCGAAACCAGAGCCTCATGAATGGTTGCGGCAGCCAGACAAGGCGTGGCAACAAAACAGGAATAAAAAACCGTCCCGGTCAGAAGAATGCTTGAAAGAAAAATTTTCAATGGATTTTCCATAGCTGCCATGTGCGTCCATGATTTGTTTTTCCGATACGCGCACCAGGGGACGAACACCTGTCAAAAAATCCCGACGAAGGTGTCGTCGAAAAACAATAAAAGCAATTATTATGCCAATTAACAGATGCCAGATTCAGGAGGGTTTGCCGAGGTGGGTCAGGTAAGCTCTGATGGCATCGATGGGCATGTCGTGGCCGGTCCAGAGGGTGAATGCGGCGGCGGCTTGATGGATGAGCATTCCCAGGCCATCCATGGATTGCAGGCCGTGACGGGTAGCCAGTCGTGTTAGGAGGGTATCCGGGCGGCCATAGACAATGTCGTAGACAAAACAGTGGGTTGGAAGTCGATGGAAAGCGACGGGGAGCGACGTTTCACCTTTGAGGCCGAGGGATGTGGTATGGACCAGGAGGGAAATTTCCTCCCAGGGGAGACGCTCGACATCCAGGGCCATGGGTTTGATACGATGGTCGCTATCGTAGGAGGCAAAAAATTGGGCCAGGGATTGGGCGCGGTCTGGGGTTCGGTTGGCCAGAAAAATGGCTTCGCACTGGGTCTCTAAGAGGGCCGACAACACGCTGCGAGCGGCACCACCGGCCCCCAGGACCAGCACTTTGGCACCCTGGGGAAGGTCGGGACGTTTTTCTTTGAGGGCTGCCAGAAAACCATGGCCATCGGTATTGTGTCCGACGACGATGTCCGTACAGTGTACGGTATTGACCGCACCCGCCCGAATGGCCGCGGTGGAAAGTTCATCCATCCATGGCACCAGGGCCTCCTTGTGGGGAACGGTGGCGTTGAAGCCTGTCCCTCCCAGGGCACGAAATCCCTGCAGGGCGGCATGCAAACGTTCGGGAGGGACATGAAATGGAAGATAGCGGTAGTCCAGACCCAACAGGTTCAATGCCAGATTGTGGATGACCGGCGACAGGGAATGGGCCACCGGGTCGCCGAACACCCCCAGGAGGTGGGTCTTTCCACTTCCAAGACAAGGTTTTGGCCATGGGGTTAAGGAGGACAAGGGATCAACCTTTATTGGGGCTTGGAAGTTGGTAGATGGTGGGGGCGACCTGGACCAGGGGAACCTTGAGATTGTTGAGGGTCTCGGAATGACCGACAAAAAAATAACCGCCAGGGGCCAGGTGCCGACACAATTTATTGACGATGGCTTCGGTGGTGGGGCGATCAAAGTAGATCAGGCAGTTGCGGCAGAAAATAATATCCATCGTCTGGTTGATGTTGTAACTGGCGTCCATGAAATTTAAATGTTGGAAACGAACCATCTGGCGCAATTCCGGTCCCATTCGCACCTTGGGACGGTCAGGGTCACGCCCGCGCAGCATATATTTTTTTTTGATGACGACGGGCAGGGTAGCCACCCTGTCCATATCGTAAACCGCCTCCTGGCCATGCTTGAGGGCGCGGGTGGACAAATCGGTTCCCAGTATCTGTCCCTTGTATTGGGGGATTCTCAAGCTTTCGGCAAACTCAAGGAGTACGATGGCCATGGTGTAGGGCTCTTCGCCGGTGGAGCAGGGGGCACTCCAAATATGGACCGGACGGCGCAGTCCAGCCTGGTGTCGTTCCATGAGGTCGGGCAGGGCTTCTTTGGTCATGAAGTCAAAATGTCCCGGTTCACGAAAAAAATCGGTTTTGTTGGTCGTGATGATGTCGATAAAGTTAATGAGTTCCTGACCGGCCGCCC
>JACSDG010000152.1 GCA_015660855.1 Magnetococcales bacterium | reverse complement strand
GGACGAACGGACAATTCCCCGGATTGACACCTTTCAGTCAATTTGAATATTGGAACCTCTCGGACACACCCCCCGGACCCCCGCAACAATTTTTGCCAAACTTTATTATTTCCGACACGTCATGATTATTTACTTAGCTTCCGCACTATGGCGTCCTGAACATTAATATCACGCTGAATAATTGTTAAAGCATCGATGGCATCCTGACGTTTACCGAACAAACCAGCGCAAACCCGCAATATTTTCTGGCCCTCTTTCTGGAATTCCTGTCGGAATGCAGGGATGGACATGGCTCGCACCCGGGATTCAAGAGCCAAAGCTTTCTTGTTCGAAACAAAGGTTCCAAGGTAGATCATGTAACGCTCATCGTAAAGCTGTCTCACTTTTTGAACTTCCGGATCATTCGGGGCAGAAGCTTCCAGATTTTCGATAAACGCACGGACAACTTTGGCATTATTTTTATGTTGCGTCTCGGATTCCTGAAGATAGAGAAGTGCCTGTTCTATCCCCCTGCGAGTTTCATAACCACTTTTGCCAATATTATTATCGGCAGATTCCAAAGCAACAGGCTCTTGGGCGACCATCGCCGGTGGCGGAACAACATCAGACACCGGGGCGGACACCGGGGCGGACACCGGAGCGACCATCGCAGGAGGCGGCGCAGACTGTTTTGAAGTCACCTTAGGTGGGACCGGTTTGCCTTCGTTGCTGGCAGGCTGTCGGACACCCTGATCCTTTTGCGTCGCCAGTTCCACAGTATCCTTCTCATGTTTTTTCATCGCCTCCGCCAGTTGAGTCTCCCCCTCGCGCAACTGTTTGGCTCTCTCTTCCAATTGTTCCTGACTTTCTTTCAGCTTTTTTTGGGCCTGACGTAATTCTTCCCACCCCTGATCCAGCGCGGCAATGGCATCAAGTTGCGGTTCAAAAGCTTTCAAGGGGGATAAACGAACCAACCCTGACCAGTCCTTGCCTTTGATGTCCACAGTGCCATGCTCCCCCTGGTAACCCGGAGCAGAGACAGAAACATGATAACGCCCCTCGGGAAGCGTTATCGGAGTGGTGTAGGGAGCCGGCAACTCTCGTATAACAACCTCGGCGTTGGCAGGGTCGGTCACCAGGCTGAAAAGATATTGAGCTGGGAGGGGGGGATCTCCAGCATGGACGGTCTCCAGGGTGAAGAGACAGGCCATAACAAGAAACCACAATGCCAGACCCACGATTCCAGGATTCATTCGACGCCAGTTCATATTCAATGCCGATCCTTGAAAAATTGTCGGAGAAAGATTAAAGGCCCCATATTAAACCAACTCAGCAAAAAAATAAAACGCTCACCTTGGCCCAGCCCGATTTTTGCCAAAAAAAAACCGGGATAGCATGGTATCCCGGCTTGGAGAATGAAAGAAACCAGAGTATGCGTTTAACTGTAAAAACTAAAGATTGTAGCCCCTTTCGTCATGGAGAGCGATATCCAACCCCATGGTTTCTTGTTCTTCGTCCACCCGAAGTCCCATGAAAAATTGGACGATTTTAAGAATGATATAGGTTACCAGGGCACAATAAACGACGGTGGAGACGACACCCATCCCCTGAACCATCAATTGGTGCCCCATGGTTTCTATGCCACTGGCAAAACCTTTTCCTCCCAGTTCCTTGGCGGCAAAAATACCCGTAAGGATGGCACCGATGATACCGCCCACGCCATGCACGCCAAAAGCATCCAGGGAATCGTCAAATCCCATGCGACGTTTCAGCGTTGTCGCCCCCCAAAAGCAGACCATTCCTGCGACACCGCCGATGACCAAAGCTCCAGTGGGCGCAACATAGCCAGAAGCCGGAGTAATAGCCACCAGTCCAGCAACAGCTCCGGTGACGATTCCCAAGGCACTGGGCTTGCCATGGCGCAACCATTCCATGGTCATCCAGGCAATGGCGGCGGCAGCACTGGCAATTTGTGTCACCGCCATCGCCATACCCGCCGTTCCATCCGCCGCCAATTGGGAGCCGGCATTAAATCCAAACCAACCCACCCACAGCATTCCCGCTCCAGTCACGGTGATCGGCAGATTGTGGGGTGCCATGTGCGTCGTCGGATATCCCTTGCGTTTACCCAAGACCAAAGCCGCAACCAGACCGGCAATACCCGCATTGATATGGACCACCGTACCTCCGGCAAAATCCAGAACCCCTTGCGTTCCCATCCAACCACCACCCCAGGCCCAATGACAAACAGGGGCGTAGACCAATGCCAACCACAGGGATAAAAATACCAGCATGGACGAAAATTTCATCCGTTCAGCAAAGGCACCGACGATCAGAGCTGGGGTTATTATAGCAAAGGTCATTTGAAAAATGACGAACACCATCGTCGGTATGGTTCCTTTGAGGGAATCCACCCCAATCCCCAGCAGGAAAGGGTGATCCAAGCCACCAATCCACGCATTGACACCGCCGCCATCCGAAAATGCAAGACTGTAACCGAAAAAAGTCCACAGCACCGTCATCAGTGCGGTGATGGCGAAACATTGCATGAGAACGGACAGCACATTTTTTGCGCGTACCATACCGGCATAAAACAGGGACAACCCCGGAATGGTCATAAACAATACCAAAGCAGTGGATGTCAACATCCAGGCGGTATCACCCGAGTTCAAAGCGTTTTCCGCATATCCATGACCAGGAAAAAACAGCACCGGCAATCCTGCCAAAGTCATGGACCAACGCGTTTTCAAATGCAACATGGAATGTCTCCTTGCGCAAAAGTTGCCCACTTCAAAGAACTCCGGGACCCGTCTCCCCGGTTCTCAGGCGGACGACATGATCGATATTCATGACAAAAATTTTACCATCCCCAATTTTTCCCGTGACCGCAGCGGTTCGGATGGTCTGAATGACCTGTTCAAGAATGTCATCATTGACAGCGACTTCAATCTTGAGCTTAGGCAAAAAATCAACCTGATATTCCGCGCCACGGTACAACTCGGTATGCCCCTTCTGCCGACCAAACCCACGCACCTCCGATACCGTCATTCCGGTAACCCCGACGCTCATGAGAGCTTCCCGGACATCATCCTGTTTAAAAGGTTTGATTATTGCGATCACCCATTTCATACCCATCTCCCAAGCAAAGGCCCCAGCGCAAAAAATTGTCTTTGGGGCAGGTTCACCCCCTGTGTTCTGTACCGCAACCGCCGTGCCATTGACATAATTGCTTTTAATTATTAGATTTTCAACAAAGTGGAAGCAATTTTTATCCAAGGCTCTGCCGAAGCTGCACAAAAAATAGGCAGTCTTAAATCGGAAAACTTTACAAGTGATTAAAAATGAGTCACACCCTGGTAGGTGGAGGCACTTTTTTGTCTAAGGATCATTCAAATATTTTTCTTACACCAAGTTTCAATCCCGCAGGTACTACAGCGAGGTTTTCTGGCCGTGCAGACGTAGCGACCATGGAGAATCAGCCAATGATGGGCATGCTGCATAAATTCCTGGGGGATTTTTTTCATTAAATCTTTTTCCACCGCCGTTGGCGTTTTCCCCTGGGACAAACCCAAACGCCGCGCCAATCGGAAAACATGGGTATCCACCGCCAGGGTGGGATGACCAAAACAAACATTCAAAACCACATTGGCCGTTTTTCGTCCGACCCCCGGCAACGATTCCAAAAAGGCCCGATCATCCGGCACCTCTCCCTGGCAGTGCTCCAGAAGCCGTCGGCTCAAGGCAAGGATATGCCTGGCCTTGGAATGGAAGAGTCCCAGGCTACGAATCAAGTCAGCGATGTTTTTTTCTCCCAGATCCACCATGTCTCTGGCCGCAGGAGCGGCGGCAAACAATGCCGGAGTGACACGATTGACGCCGACATCGGTGGACTGGGCCGACAACACCACAGCAACCAAAAGTTGAAACGGCGTATGGAATTGTAATTCACTCTTTGGTTGGGGATTGGCTTTTCTTAAGGAGGAGAACAATGCCACAATATCTGCGTTTTCCATAAAACGAGAAACTCCCGTCATTTTTTTCAATTTCCGACAAGGACCCGCACGCCATGCCCAAAAGCCGTCACCCGTCGGTTTGTCCCCTGGACTGTCCCGGAGCCTGCGCCCTGGAGATCGTTATGGACCAGGGATACATAAAAAAAATTTCTGGTCGCCACGACCATCCGTTCACCCAAGGCATGATATGCGGCAAAGTGGCCCGCTACAATCGCCTTCAGGAAGGCCAGCGTATCCTGTCACCCATGGTGCGAACCGGTCCCAAAGGTTCGGGACAGTTCCGCACGGTGAGTTGGGAGGAAAGCTTGACTCTTGTCGCCCGGCGACTCCGGGAAATCATGGACCATTCGACCCCGGAAGCGGTATTTCCGTTTTATTATGGGGGTACCATGGGGGTGATACAACGGGGGGCGGTGGAACGATTAACCCATCGGGCGGGTTTTTCCCGTATGTTGGGGACCATCTGTTATCCCATCGGTTTTGCCGGTTGGCGCGCCGGGGTCGGTCGGGCGGTAGGCCCCGATCCCGCCGATATTGCCGAGAGCGATTTGGTCATTGTATGGGGAATGGATGCGGTGGTCACTCATGTAACCCTGATGGGTCACATAAAAAAGGCCACAAAAAAGGGAGGCCGTCTGGTTGTGGTCGATCCCTACAAGAGTCGAACCGCCCGCCTAGCCCATGACCACATGCAACCCCGTCCTGGTACCGATGCGGCCTTGGCGGTGGGCGTGATGGGAGTTTTGTTGCGGGAAGGATTGGCCAACCGCGACTATTTGGCCCAACGCACCGATTTTGATCCGGCCATGGCGCGGCATCTGGAAGCCAAAAGTCTCGAATGGGCCGCCGCCATCACCGGAATCGACCCGGTAACCATTCAAACATTGGCCCGACACATTGGGACAGCGCGTGCGCCTTTCATACGCATTGGTTTGGGGATGAGCCGCCAAAACAATGGTGCTGTCAATGTGCATGCTGTTTCCTGCCTGGCGGCCATGACCGGAGCCTGGGACAAACCGGGGGGCGGGGCATTGTTTGCCACCGGCGATGCCTTTCATATCCAGAATGAACCGGTTCGCCAAAGCGCGTGGATGTCCCATCCCACCCGCATCCTGGACATGAGCCGTCTGGGGCCGTTGTTGAACGATCTCAATCCCCCCATCAAGGCACTCCTGGTTTTCAACGCCAATCCCGCCGGTTCCTGTCCCGACCTCAACCTGGTCCATCGCGGCTTGCGTCGAGAAGATTTATTCACAGTTGTGCATGAACAGGTCATGACCGATACCGCTCTTTTCGCCGACGTCATCTGGCCGGCCACCACCTTTCTGGAACAGGATGATGTGTATAAATCCTACGGCCAGTATACCTTGCAGTTTGGCAAAGGATGTCTCCCCCCGCGTGGCGAAGCCCGGTGCAACCATGACACCGTCAATGCCCTGGCCCAGGCGATGGGATTCAAGGACACCCCATTTCAAGGGACAAGCCTGGAGCGAATACACCAGGTTTTGGCAGCATCAAACTATCCCCCTCTGGAAACGTGGCAGGAACAGGGCTGGTTGGATTGTCGTCCCCCACGCCAGGAACGACAATTTGAAAGTTTTTTTCCAACGTCCGATGGGCGGTTTCATTTTTATCCTGGTTGGAAAAACACTTCCATGCCCCCCATGCCCGATCACTGGCCGGTCAATGCCCGCGACCAACAACCCGAGGGGAGTCCTTTCACGTTGGATTTCCTGGTCCCCCCTACCATGGAAACCATCAACACCACCTTTTCCGGTCTGCCAACGGGCAACCCTCAATTATGGATTCACCCCATAGATGCCCAGGAACGCGGAATCGCAGAGGGAGACCGGGTGACCGTGGCCAGTAAAAATGGGCACTTGACCCTGCGAGCCACCCTCACGGAGGCGGTTCGTCCGGGACTGACTCTTTGTCATGGTCTGCCCAGGGGGGAAAAGTTTATCGAGGGGATTTCCCTCAACTGCCTGACGGGGGCTGATGCGGTAGCTCCGGACGGGGGTGTTGCGTTCCACGATAACCGGGTGGAGGTAACCGGCCTTGGTCCCGCATCTGACTGAGCTTTTGCGCCAAACGTTGGGCACCTTTCCGGGAATGAAAATAAATGACAGGATCCTTGACATTTTCCTGGCGGTAGCGGATGTACTCCAAGATGGAGATAAACAGGGCGGCGCCGAAGGAATCGGCGACACAATCCCAGACATCCACATAGCGACCGGGGACGTAAAACTGGTGCCATTCGTCGGTGACGCCATACCCGGAAGTGTAGACCCAGGCCCAGATCCACGCACGCTGAAAAAAGGGCCATTGCCGAAACATCACCCAGGCGATGGCACCCATGACTCCATAGGCAATGGCATGTAAAACTTTATCCTGATAGGGAAAGCTTGGCAGAGGAACATCCACCACACCCGATGACAGGTAGTAGATCCAGCCCGAATAGGCCAACATGGCCAGGGTCCAGAAAATTCTCGTAGAGATATTTGGATGATAGGAGAACATGGTTGACTATTAAAACGCAATTTCATCCCGCAGGGCATTTGGTAACGGGGCTGGCTGGAAAATCTTTACAGTCCGATGAGAAAGCCTGGATTATGCAGCATAAGCCGGCGGGTGTCATTCTTTTTTTACGCAACCTTGGCACTTTGGATGAAGTGGTCGACTTGGTCCGGTCGATTCGCTCGGCCACGGTACCACCGCCGACGTTATGGTTGGATCAGGAGGGTGGAAGAGTGCAGCGTTTGCGGGATCCACTGACGCGTTATCCGACGGCCGAGGCGTTGGCGCGTTGGGATGACGGCGACCCGACGGACGCCGTGGAACTGGCCCACCTTTGGGGGTTGGTTTGTGGTCAGGAGCTGCGCTCCTTGGGTTTTGGGGTCAATTGTGCCCCTGTCCTGGATTTGCGGGAACCGGGTGCGCACCCGGTCATTGGTGATCGCGCCTTTGGTGCGCATCCTGAGCAGGTCATCCGACTGGCCGGGGCGTGGCTTGAGGGATTGGCTGCCAGTGGTTGTATGGCGGTGGGCAAACATTTTCCTGGGCACGGCGCGGCGTTGGTGGATTCGCATCGGCAGTTGCCGGTGATCGACAAGGACAGACAACGGTTGGAAAAGGAAGAATTACTTCCTTTCAGACAATTGGCTTCCCGGTTGCCTGCGATGATGACGGCCCATCTGGTGGTCCCTGCCATAGATCGTGAGCAACCGGCCACTTGGTCATCCAAAATAATGACCGACCTACTGCGCCGACAATGGGGCTATCGGGGATTATTGGTTTCCGACGCCATTGAGATGTCCGCCCTTGATGGCGACCTGGTTATGCGCACCAAGCGCGCCGTGTTGGCAGGGTGTGATTTGGTGTTATGCTGCACAGGCAAGATGGAGGACAACGAAGCGGCCCGCCTTGGGGTTATTGCTGCCTGGGAGGACGTTGGATCCCGCAGCCAGGGCCCCCTGTTTGCTGCCGCTGCGATTGAGAAAATTTTGGATACCTATCGAACCGAGCCGGGAGATTGGCGACAACTGTTATCCGATCCCGCTTATCGCCAGCGGCGCGAGCGTTTGGAAGCGGTTTCCTTTTCGCCCCTGGGTGCCGACCCCACCCAAGCGGGTCAACAAGGAAACGCCATCGGTTGACCCCAAGGGGCAAAGCGAAGAGAATCCGCGATAAATATCAACCAGTCAACAAGGGCCAGCCATGTCCTACGGCAGTCAGTTTCAACCCACCCAGATTCGTCAGGTTACCAAAGAGCGACGACTCAAAGTCCATTGGTCCAGCGGTGAAGAATTTGAATACACCATGGAATATTTGCGGGTGATGTGTCCATGCGCCAAATGCAGCGGGCATACCCCGGATCAGGCCCAATTGATTGATGGCAAGCAGGATGTGACCATCAAGTCCATCACCCCTGTTGGCCACTACGCCGTCAAACTGGCCTTCAGCGATGATCACGACAGTGGTTTGTATTCCTGGGACACGCTGTACGAGCTGGGGGTACGACAAGAAATTCTTTGGCAGGACTATCTTGCCGCCTTGGAAAAAGCAGGGAAACGCCGCAAACCATCGATTTTTCCCATCAAGGTGGTTTGAATATCGTTGCAGGCACGACAAATACTCTTGCCTCCCCTGGGCAATCGATGCAGAATGTCCCGGTCGTCGCAAAAGTCCCCATCGTCTAGTGGCCTAGGACGCTGGCCTCTCACGCCGGTAACACGGGTTCGAAACCCGTTGGGGACGCCATAACTACGTCCGAAGAATGTCGAAGAGATACAAAAAGCCTGCAAATTCAACGTTTGCGGGCTTTTTTGCGTCCGAAACGTACCGAGGAAATGCGTTGACAGCCAGCAAATCTGACGGTATGTATGGCGGTATGTTCACCTATCGCAAAAGGAGATACCGACATGCCACTTTCTGATACC
>JACSDG010000151.1 GCA_015660855.1 Magnetococcales bacterium | reverse complement strand
CAAAACAAACGGCACTCCTGGTAGGTAAATCCCTGGGCTTTGCGGAAGAAAAAGTCGTTTGGAACCCCACCATCTACAACGCCGATCTGGCGGATCTCCTTGAAGTGCTGTCCGGCATACCGGAAAAATCAAACCTGACTTTGCTCATCGGTCACAATCCCGGCCTGGAGTTTCTCTATACCTTTCTGGGGGGGCGGCAACCGGATGCCCTTGCCGATGCCGAACAGATCAAAACGGCTACGTTGGCGTTGCTGACACTTCCAGAGGATTGGTCCAAACTGTCTCCTGGTTGTGGTTCGGTTTTGTGGGTCAAACATCCGAAAGAATTGACAGTGCCCGGCCAGGATTGAATCGTCTTGCATCGGCCATCCAAAAAAATTATTAAAACCATTCTTCGGGAACGCCCATGACTGGAATAGAAAAAACTTTGCGCTATTTGCGCGATTCACGGGGACGGCAGTTGGAAAACCTTTGTCGGTATCTGGAGTTTCCTTCCGTTTCCAGTCTTCCCCAGCATGCCCATGATCTTGCCGCCTGTGCTCGACACACGGCATCTTTGCTTTCCGGTGCGGGTCTTACCGATGTCAAGATTCACCAACTGGATGGACCTCCCGTCGTCACTGCTGCGTGGAAACAATCTTCCCACCGACCTACGCTGTTGATCTACGGACATTATGATGTTCAACCCGTTGACCCCCTGGAGTTGTGGCACCACCCCCCTTTTGCTCCTCACGTCGCCAATGATCGCGTCTTTGCCCGTGGGGCTACCGACGACAAGGGGCAGATTCTCATGCACATCCACGCCGTGGAGGCGATCCTTAAAGCCACCGGTTCCCTTCCCGTCAATGTCATTTTCGTGATCGAGGGCGAAGAAGAAATCGGTAGCCCGCATCTGGAGCCGTTTCTTCTGGCCAACCGTGATCTTTTGCAGGCCGATCTGGCGGTGATTTCCGATTCTTCCATGTGGGGGGAGGGAATGCCCGCCATCACCACGTCTCTGCGGGGGCTGGTCCGGCTGGAAATGACGCTCACCGGCCCACAAAGTGATTTACATTCGGGAAGTTTTGGTGGAGCCATCGCCAATCCTCTGGAAATCCTTGCTCGAATGCTGGCCGCCGTTAAAAACCAGGATGGTCAGATTTTGATTCCCGGATTCTACGATAATGTCAAAGAGTATCCGGAATCCATGCGCAGGCAAACAGGGGCGTTGCCTTTTGTCCCGGACCATTTTCTTGAGGGGGTCGGTGTCGGGCAAGCTTGGTGCGAAAAGGGTTATTCCATCCTGGAATGTATTTGGCACCGGCCCACCTTTGAAATCAATGGCATGTGGGGTGGTTTTACCGGACAGGGATCAAAAACCGTGTTGCCATCCAAGGCCCACGCCAAGCTGTCCATGCGTCTGGTTCCCGATCAATCTCCCGACGACATTGCTGACAAAACCATGGCTTTCTTTCGCTCCATCGTTCCTCCGCAGGTCCGGCTTGACATCCATCGTCCCAAGGGGGGGAGTCCGGCGATTCGGTTTGCCGACGATCTTGCCTCTTTTCAAGCGGCCAAAAAGGCTCTCAGCGAAAGTTTTGAACATGACACCTACATGATCGGTGAGGGAGGAACGATTCCCATCGTGGCCAAATTAAAGGATCTGTTCCATATGGACACCCTGCTTCTTGGCTTTGGTCTGGCCGATTCCAGACCTCACTCTCCCAATGAAAACCAGCACCTGCCAACCTTTTACACGGGTACCGAAGGCTTGGTGCGGCTGCTGCACTATTTGTCTTGATGTGCAGATATCAAGGCTGTTTTTCCAGGTCCAGTTTTAACGCCGTCGCCAGTTTGACAAGCGTTGCCAGGGCATCTGAAAATTCGAGACCTTCGACCTGCTTTTCCAGAATTTGCAAATAAGAAAGGGATTCGGGGATGGTTTTCAATAATTTGGATAAAGGTTCCATGTGATCCAGGGCGGACATTTTTCTTTCCCGCAAAAGTTTGGCGACGATTTTCATCGGTTTCAAAATTTCTTTCGGATCGACAGGCTGGCTCGTCGTTACTTTCGACGTTTCCTCGTCGGTCCGGGGGAGTTTGCCGATGGCGGTAACCACCTCCGATACGGCATAATCAAACTCGTCCAGGCTTTCAGGTCGTACTTTCCCGCTTTCCTTCAACTCCCGTTCAAGCACCGAGGTGGCATCGAAAACGCGCATGGCCGAAAGGTTTCCGGCAATGCCACGAAGGGTATGCAGCAGGTGGAGTGCCGCATCAAGCCCTTGTTTCTCCGGTTGCGCTAGAAGGGCACGCACCTTGAGGGATGATTGGGCATAATCCCGATGGAAGTCTTCCAGCAATGATCGGAATAAACGATGGTTGCCACGAATCCGATGGGTTGCCCCCTCAATATCGATTCCTGCGACACTTTCAATAGTTTTTCCCGACTTTTTTTCAGCGGTCAGTTTTGGAACCGGCGAAACCTGAACCCCCTGTGTAATCCGGGGTGGGACCCATTGTTTGAGCAAACGGTAAAGGGATGCACTGTCGATGGGCTTGGCCATATGGCCATTCATTCCCGCATCCAGGCATTTTTCCAATACATCCGACATGGAGTGCGCCGTCATGGCGATGATGGGAATTTTTTGTAACCCAGGAATCTGCCGTATGTTTCTGGCCGTGGTGTATCCATCCATTTCCGGCATTTCCAGATCCATCAACACCAAGTCAAAGACCTGGGAGGAATCCACATCGCCAAATATTTTCAATACTTGAAGGCCATCACCCGCCACTGTCACCCGAATTTCTACCGATTCCAGCATTTCCCGGCCGATTTGCTGGTTGATGGTGTTGTCATCCACCAACAGCACATGGGTTCCGGAAAAATAACGGGCGATCTCTGCATCTTGCGTCGGTCCCAGTCTTTTCACGGGTTCTTCAGGCAGCATTTCCCCTGACAAAACCAGTATTGTTTGAAATAATTCACCCAGATGCAAAGGCTTTTCCACCACCCTGCACGCGGAATCGGGATGCAAACCGCACAGTCGAAGATTGTTTTGGATGTTTTTTTCGGAAAATCGACCAAGGATGAGCCAAGCAACGGGATTGGCTTGGGGATCCACCGATGGAGGTATTGCCAAGGGGCTTGCCGCCATTTCCAACAGGGGCTGATCCACGATCAGCAGATGCACCTGTCCCAAGGGATGCCTGCCCGCAAGCAGCCTGTCGGCATCGGCATGATCGGTCACTGAAATGGTGGAGAACCCCAGTCCCGAGAGAAAATGTTCCAAGGCGCGTTTTTGGGAGGAATGGCTACAAAACAGACCAATTTTTTTGTCGCGCAGTCGTTGGGGTAACGTCGTAGGGTAGGGTTGGGCCTGAATATTTTTATTGAAGCTACAGGTGAAAATCATTTGGGTGCCCGTGCCGGCTTCGCTCTCTGCCCGTAAACTCCCCCCCATCATTTCTGCCAGATTCTTGCTGATGGCCAACCCAAGCCCCGACCCGCCAAATCTTCGGGTAATGCTCACATCCGCCTGGGTAAAGGGGGCGAACAGGTGACCCAACTGCTCCTTGTTCATGCCGATACCGGTATCCCGAACACAAAATTGCAGCGTGACCTGGGTATCGGTCATTGCCACAGGATCAACGCGCAAAACAATTTCCCCCTGTGGGGTAAACTTGATGGCATTGCCCACAAGGTTGACTAGAATTTGTTCCAGTCGCAACGGATCGCCCAACAGTGCCAAGCGAAACTCGGGTCCGGCTTCAAGGATCAGGTCAAGATTTTTCTGGGTGACCTGTTCGCTGAACAGGTCGATGATATAGTCCAGGATGTCGGTCAACAGAAACTCGACCGACTCCAGAGCCATTTTTCCCGCCTCGATTTTGGAAATATCCAGAATATCGTTGATGATTCGAAGCAAAGAGGTGGATGCCCGGGAAATCTTTTTCAGATAGTCGTGTGATTGTTCCTGCGGTTTTTTCAGTGCCAGGTCCGACAGCCCGATGATGGCGTTCATGGGGGTGCGTAATTCATGACTCATGCGGGCAAGAAACTCGGATTTGGCCTCATTGGCGGCATCCGCCTTGATACGTTTTTCGGTTTCGGTAATGTTGTAGACGGCCATGGCTGTTTGGGTCGCCAGGGCTGACAGCACCAACAGCTCATGCCCTTCGAACAGGCCGTCCCCCCTTTTGTTAAGCACCATCATGACGCCGATGGTCTCGTCATAAATCTTGAGTGGGGAGCTGATAACCGATTTGGTTACGAAACCGGTTTTTTGATCGACCTTGTTGCTGAAAAATTCCACGGAGTAGGCGTTGTCGATGATGATTCCCATGCCATCCCGAAAGGTGGCCCCGACAATTCCCTCATTGATGCCAATCCGCATGCCGGTAATATCGTGTTCACTGGCGCAGGCACGGCAAACCAGCTCATTTTGGCTTTCATCCAGCAACCATAACGAGGCCGCTTCAGCCTGGAGATATTTGCGAATGTTGACCACACTGGTCCGTATGGCACTTTCCAGGTCCGGGGATTTGGCCAAGGCACTGCTGGTTCCCGCCAGGAGATCGACCATCATGAACTGGTAGAGATACATCCCGAAGGCGGCCTGACGGTCGTGCAACCGCATGGCGATGATGGAACCTTCCGTGCGTACGACAATGCAAGGGAAGCGCATTCCGTAAGGGTCGGGGACGAGGGTGAGTACAACCTCCTGATCAATGATGTCTTTGGGTTGAAATTCCTGCTCGGTTTGAATAGCAACGCCTACCAGACTGACATCGACTGTCAACCCCTTGATCTGGCGTTTGTCGGGGAAGGTCAGAACGACGCTTGTTTGGTACTCCTCACGTAACCATGATCGAGCTTTGGTTGTTTTCTCGTCTTTGGCGTGGGAGTCGGGCATGGCGGCACACACTGTCTTGGGGGTCATCATCCAATAGGGTAGGGGGCGTTTCCAGGCCGAACGACGCCGGACCTCGTCCAACCACCATACCCTGGATTGCGTCGCATGGATACCCGTGATAAAACCCACAGTAGACCTTCCTGGACACTTTCACTTTTTGATGGATGCTTCCATGACAGCCCATGTTACCGAGGGCGCGCCCCTGCGACTTTTCAACAGCCTGAACCGGAAGACCGAGGGGTTTACTCCGATGGATCCTGTTCAGACAAGAATATACAGTTGTGGTCCCACCGTATACAACTACGCCCATATCGGCAATTTGCGCGCTTATGTGTTCACCGATACGTTGCGCCGCACCCTCAACTGGAAGGGGCAGGCGGTCAAGCATGTCATCAACATAACCGATGTCGGTCATCTGACTTCCGATCAGGACGAAGGGGAGGACAAGATGGAACTGGCCTCCAAGGCCATGGAGCGGGACATCTGGCAGATTGCCGACCATTTTACCCAAGCGTTCAAGAACGACCTGGCCCGACTCAACGTACTCAGTCCCACCCTTTGGAGCACCGCCACCGATCACATCCACGACATGATCGCCTTTGCCCAGGCCTTGGAAAAGGCCGGGGTCACCTATGAGTTGGAAACGGGACTCTACTTTGATACCACCAAGGTTTCCGGGTATGGTGCCCTCGCCTTGACGCCAAAGGAAGGTCAGGCGGAGGGGGCACGGGTGGAGCGGGTCGAGGGTAAACGTAATCCCAGTGATTTTGCCATCTGGAGGCGGTCTCCCTCTACGGGCAAACGCCAGATGGAGTGGCTTTCTCCTTGGGGTCCGGGTGCCCCGGGTTGGCACCTGGAATGCTCTGTCATGAGCATGAAATATCTGGGATCCCGCTTTGATATCCATACCGGGGGGATTGACCACCGGGAAATTCATCATTGCAATGAAATTGCTCAGAACCAAGCTTTTACGGGACAAACCCACCCCGGTGCCCATTGGTGGATGCATAATAATTTTCTCATCGACCGTAGCGGCAAAATGTCCAAATCGAAAGGGGAGTTTGCCACGTTGACATCCTTGGTTGCCAAAGGGTTTCACCCCCTGGCTTTACGCTTGATGTGTCTGTCTACCCACTATCGTTCCGAACTGGAATTTTCCGATGAGATTTTGGCGGGACAGTTGGTACGCCTCAAGCGTTTGGTCGGGGCGGTATCGGCGTTGCGTCAGCGGGTGGAACCGGCTCCCTGGATGCGTATTCCTGCGGAAATTGGTTTTTCGTCGGGGGCGGCGTTTGCCTTTCCCCGCGCTATTCTGGAACAAGGCTTGCCAGGTGCGGCAAAAAAAATTCTCTCCGAATTTGATCGTGAACTTGCCGACGATCTGATGACCCCGCGCATATTGCCCCTCCTGGATGAAACATTGCATGGAAAAATGACACCGGAAGAAACACTTCGGGTTCTGGCCAGCATGGATCTGGTCCTGGGACTGAATCTTTTTGCCACCCGGCGTTCGGATTTGGTCCTTCGTCCCGAAACGGCGCCGCTCTCCGCCGCAGAGGTGGAAGTCCTCATGGCGCAACGTATGCAGGCCCGCAGTGCCAGGGATTTTACCGCCGCCGACCGGATTCGTGACCAACTGAACGCCGCTGGTGTTGACATCATGGACGGTCAGATCCCTCCATGGGAATGGCGTCCCACGTTACCTGTTTCCCAGAAATAACCTGCAGCGGGTGAATTGTCCGTGTTACTTTCCAAGTCAGGCAATTAGGGGTAAAATGGCAGGGCATAGGGTTGATTAAAACGCACGCTTCAAGATCCCAGACAAGGAGAAACCAGTCATGTCCCCCTTCAGGCTTTCTATTGTGGCAACCCTGATCGGTCTTTTGGTGGTTACAGGTGCATATGCCAAATCCGAGGACAATCCAGCGGAGAAACTTTGGCTGTACGCTGTGGAGGGCAATCCGGTCGGGGTCAAAAAAGCTCTGGACCAGGGAGCCGATGTCAACTTTCCCAGCAAGAGCGGAATGACGCCTCTGATGTGGGCCGTCCAGGAAGGACACGATGAGATTGCCAGTTATCTGGTTAAAAAAGGGGCCAATGTCAACGCCTATCATCTGCGCGGCGGGTGCAGTGCTCTGATTTTGGCCGCCGATTGGCTCAGGCCTGCCATGGTTGATCTCCTCATTGACAACGGGGCCGACATCAATTTTAAAACCAAGCGCCAATGGACTGTCCTCCTTAAAACTGCCGACCTCAAGGTCAAGGATGCCGAGGAAGGCAAGAAGCAAATCCAGATTGCCCAAAACCTCCTTGCCAAGGGGGCCGACATCAAGGCAGTCAACTCCGAGGGACGCCCTCCTTTGTTGCTGGCGGCCAACCGTGGCAATGTTGAAATGGTCCAACTGCTGCTCAAGCAGGGGGCCGAAGTGGATGCCAAGGATCCTGAGGGATACACCGCCTTGATGTTGGCAGCGCTCGCCGGACATGAAAAAGTGGTGGCTGCCTTGGTGGAAAACAAAGCCAACACCGAAATCCGCCATTCGTGCGGTTGTACCGCCCTGATGTTCGCCGCCGAGAAAGGTCACGAAAAGGCTTCGCAAGCTTTGATTGACCGGGGTGCCGATGTCAACTCCAAGGGTGAGGATGGGATGACGGCGTTGATGCTGGCTGCCAAGAATGGTCATACCGATGCCGTTGCTGCTCTCATCGCCGCCAAGGCGTTGGTCAACGAAATGAACAAGGAAGGAGCTACTGCGCGTCTTTTGGCCACGGAGTTTGGCCATGAAGAGGCGCAGATGCTGCTTAAAGAGGCTGGAGGTCGTTGTTTGTGACCTGCCGTATATTGCTGGGGTTAAGGGGAATTTGATTTTGACTTTGATTTTACTGCCCCCTAAGGGGGGTCTAGGGGCGCAGCCCCAGGGTTTTGATTTTGTTTCTTTGCCCGAAGGGCATCATGTTCCAGGGGGGGACTGAATGGTTACGCACAAACAGGTAACTATAAACAGACGATCGCGAACATCATGACGCACCATCCAGAAATTTTCTTTACCCGCTTTGAACGTTTTTGGCATTGGGGCCAGGCGTTGTTGATCCTGCTTTTGATTGTGACCGGTTTTCACGTGACGGGTCTTCTGGAGTGGCTGGATTACGAATTTTCTGCCCGTTGGCACCGTATTATTGCCTTGATCCTGATTTTCCTGTGGTCCTTCACCATTTTTTGGCACCTGATTACCGGAGAATGGCGACAATATCTGCCCACATCTGAAAAAATGCTGGAGGTATTCCACTATTATTCCAAAGGAATATTCGACCCCTCGTTGGTCCATCCGTTTAAAAAAACCAAGCGTCGCAAGCATAACCCTTTACAGCGTATCGCCTATCTGGTTTTGAATGTTTTCATAGGTCCGGTTTTGTTGATCACGGGTTTTTTGTTTGCAGAGTATAAACGATGGCATTTTGTGGGTATACCCAGCGATTGGCTTGCCACGGTAGCCGGGTTGCATACAGCCATGGCGTATGCCATGGTTTGCTTTTTTCTGTTGCACGTTTACATGGCTTTTACTGGCAACCCGGTGATGGCTGCGGTCAAGGCGATGATTACCGGGCGTGTGGAAGTGGACGATTTTGTTCTTGATACCCAGAGGGAATACAAACTGTTGGTTGTGGAGGACGATCCGATCATTGCGTTGATGATCCAGGGATGGCTTGACGGTAAGGAAGTCCGTGAGGGTGAATCCATCTTGCCGGTTCGATTTTCCGTTACCCATGTGGAAAATTTACTGAATGCTCAAAAGGTATTGGATACCGACGGTTTTGATTTGATATTGCTGGATCTTTCTTTGCCCGACAGCGAGGGAATGGATACGTTTCGCAGTGTGAAGAATAATGCGGAGGATGTCCCCATTTTGGTGATCAACGAAACGGAAGACGAAGAACTCCAGTCCAGGGTTGTTCATGAGGGGGCACAGGATTTTCTCGTCAAGAAAAATCTGAGCCGCCGAATACTTCTGCGGGCTTTTCGCTTTGCCTTGGAACGCCACTGGTTTTCCCGTATGCAATGACCAGCCGTAATTTTTACAAAGCGTTGAATATATGACTATTCCCCCCCCCCCCCCCGAACTCCAGAAACGAGGGGGGGAGCCATCGGATCTTTCTATGAATACGGGTCAATCGATGCCAATTTCTTCCTGGACGGTTCGGACGATGCGGGTGTCATAGTCCATTAATTCTTCCCTTTTGCCTGCGTAGTCGATGCGGCTCAGGTAAAATTTGATGCTGTTGATCCGCGCCCTTTTTTTATCATCGGATTTGATGATGGTCCACGGACAGACGGCGGTGGAAGAATAAAAAAACATGTCTTCCTTGGCCTGGGTATAATCGTTCCATTTATCCTGGGACTCTTTGTCTATCGGGCTGAGTTTCCACTGTTTGAGTGGATCGACCTCCCGTCTTTGGAATCGGCGCAACTGTTCTTCTTTGCTGACGGAAAAATAAAACTTGAACAAAAAGATGCCCGATTTGACCAACATTTCCTCGAACAGGGAGACAGAACGCAAAAATTCGCGCACTTCGTCACGGTTGCAAAAACCCATCACCCGTTCCACCCCGGCGCGATTATACCAGGACCGGTCAAAGAAACACATTTCCCCCGCAGAGGGTAAATATTTAACATACCTCTGAAAATACCACTGCGACCTTTCTTCTTCGGTAGGTTTGTTCAACGCCACCACCCGACTGCCGCGAGGATTCAAATGTTCAATAAAGCGTTTGATGGTCCCCCCTTTCCCCGAGGCATCCCGTCCTTCAAACAAGGCGGCCACGCGCAGATGTTCATCTTTGATCCAGTTCTGTAGTTTTAACAGTTCGATATGGAGATCATGCATGACCGCCAGATATTCAGGATTCTCCATTTTTTTCAGCTGGGGACGCTCCGAAGGTTGGGCTTGTTTGCTCCCCTCGCCAAGGATGATCTGTTCTTTTTTTGAAGGCTTCGATTTGTTTTCTGCCATGCGACACTCCAGGGCTGACAACAGGATTCCGGGTAATGAACATTATGTACTACGGGCAAAAACCAAAACCTTGTGGGCTGCTGCCTCCAAACCTCCGCCGGGGAGGATGATCTCCCTCGCAATAATTTTGGCCAAGCTTTGTTCTGCCCGATACGTGGACATATCGGGCAGGATAGCAAGAAACGAGCCAGTAGTATTAAAAACCAAAACCTTGGGGTGCTGCCCCAAACCTAAACCGGGGGGACTGAACGGTCATGTGCCTCGTCGGCACTAAATGATTTTGATTTGTATTTTCCGTAGAGGGCCTTGGTAAAATGGGTGGAAGATAAAAGTCTTCGCACTCCGGCATAGAGTCCTGGGTATATGGATAGCAGGTTTCGGGTTGTGGCAAAGGCGATTTTTCTGATGGACCATACCCCCCGATAGCAGCGAATGGGGAAAATAACGTATTCAAACATGACCCGGTAGCGGGGAAAAATTTGCGAATTTAAAACGGGCCGTGCCCTTTCAGCCTTGTTGTTGATGAGCACGTTGTCGTCGATCAACCCCTGGGCCATGGCCTGGAAGTAAAGATCGGTACCCGGATAGGGGAAAAAAATGGAATGGTAGACACGGTTGGGTTTGCAAGCGCGTGCGACCTGGACTGTCTCCAGATAGTCTGCGGGGGTTTCTGTGGGTAAACCGAAAAGGATGAACAGGTTGATGTCGATCCCATGGGATTTGGCACAAAGACAAAAATCAATAATGGCCTGATTGCTGTGATCGGGACGCCGGAGAACCTCTTTGCGTACCCGTTCTGAACCCGATTCCAGTCCAATATTTAAAAATCGAACCCCCGCCTTGCTGAATAACCCCAGAATTTCTTCCAGCAGGTGTTTTTGTGCCAGCAGGCGTTTGGAAGGGGCAATGTTGGCTCCAAACGATAGAGGGCGTTCACGTAGCGTGTTGAATTCCAACAATTTTCGCCCCAACTCCAAACAATAATCGGGATAGACTCCAATGGTCTCAACTTCCAGGTAAACGTCTTCTACCCTGGGATTATCGGTTATGATGGTTTGGATCTCAGCGATCAAATTGTCAACCGAGCGAAAACGAACATACTTGCCCTTGGCCAACTTTTGCATGGCATGGTTGGAACAGTAGGTACAGCGATAGGGACACCCTCTGCCTACCAATACCGAGGGCATTTTATTTTCGTCGTGGGTCCACTTTGACCAAAGCTTTCGGTTGATGAAAGGGAGCTGATCCAGGTCGGCGAAAAAACGGTTGGGTGGATTTTTTTCCCAATTCTGTCCCGACGCATCCCGTTTGATCCATAATCCCGGGATGCCCGATGGAATCCGCCCCGCCTCCAGTTGACTGGCCAATTCCACCACAGCCAGGTCACCCTCACCGATGCAAATGGCATCCAAACAAGGATCCTGAATGACCTTTTCGGGTTGCAGGGAGGCATGATGTCCCCCCAGGATGATGAACAGGGAGGGATCGATTTTTTTGGCCGTCATCGCCACTTCGCGGATCAGAGAATATTGGGTCGATACCGCCGTCAGACACAGCATCCGTGGTTGAAATTGTTGCATGGCCTCCAGCAACATGCTGTGTATCGGCGAAGCGGATGTAAACACAATTAGATCCACCCGGTTGCCCCCCTTTTCAAGTGCGGTGAGGACAATGGAAATTCCAAAAGGAATTTCTGTGGCTATATCCATGGGTGTGGAAATCGAGAAATAATTTTCCACAGAATAGACACCCAGTACATTCATTTCAAATCTCCGAGCCATTCCATGTTTTATCTCCGGGGGGGTGAGGCGAACATCATGACGCAAGTGGCAGGAAACGAGTTCCCTATGTTGCACAATCCGGGTATCCTGTGATCGGTGGTGTAGCAATTCAAGGAGAAATCGTGATGACGCAGGCCCTGGCTTTTGACGACATTTGGAGAATGTTTCAGGAAACCGACCGCAAGTTTCAGGAAACCGACCGCAAGTTCCAGGAAATGGTCAGTGAAGACCGTGAACGAAGAGCGGAACTTGACCGCAAGTTTCAGGAAACCGACCGTAAAATCAAGGAGGTTTCCCAGCAAATAGGTCGATTGGGTGGCCGTTGGGGAGAATTTGTTGAGGGGATGGTCGCTCCGGCTTGTGAGACTCTTTTTGCCGAAAAGGGTATTCCGGTCCATAAGGTCAGCCGTCAGGTAAGGGCAAAACTCTCCGGCGGACGTCACATGGAGATCGACGTTTTCGTGGTAAATACCGATGCCGTGGTGTTGGTGGAAGTCAAGAGTGTCCTGACGGTCGAGGATGTACGGGAGCACATGGTGCGCTTGGCGGAGTTCAAAGAATTTTTTCCAGAATACGCCGATAAGCGTGTCTTTGGCGCGGTGGCTGGAATTGTCGTCGGAGAACACACCGACCGCTTCGCCATAAACAACGGGTTGTTCGTCATGGTACAAGCGGGTGATTCGATGCGTCTGGCCAATGACGAATGTTTCGTACCTATTGCATGGTGAACCGCAGGTTGACTTCCAACGTGACGCACTCTTGAATTAAGTCTTGTAAAATAATAAAATCGGTATTGAAACTTTCAAAAAAGATCATTTTTACAGCCGAGGCGTCTGCGTATGTCAACCCCATCCAGGACGTTTTTCCTTAACGGGAATACATTGATCCATCTGGACGGTATCCGGGAAATCGACCGGCGCACCTTGAGACCGGAGGACTTTGGTGTATTTACCCGATGGGCGGAACGCTACGGGATTCTGCTGAACGCAAACAACCTGGACAGCCTGATGGAGCTTGGTCAGGAAATCTTCGGGTGGTTGGACGGGAACGGAAACTGGCTGGCGTTTTTGCACAAGGTTGGGATGGATGGTTGTGAACTGGTCTTTGCGGTGCCCGAACACGACGACCCCCATGCCCATCCTTTTTGGGCGGTGCCCTGGGAAATCATGGCCCAGAAGGAGCAGTTTCTGGCAGAACGTGTCCCACCCATCATGCCGGTGCGTCGTTATGGGGAAAGTTCCGCACCCGCCGTTGCCCAACATGGCAATCTTCACATCATGTTCATGGCGGCAGCCCCCGAAGGTGCCAGCGAATTGGACCATGAGGCGGAAGAAGTCGGCATCATGGGGGCGATCCAAAGATTGCCGGTGCATTTGGACGTGGAAGAAAGCGGTTGTCTGGAATTTTTGTCGCAACGTTTGGGGAACGAACACCGGCCCGAGGTGTTGCATTTAAGCTGTCACGGCAACATGGATGCCGAGGGAGAACCGTATCTTGCATTGGAAACCCCCACCGGTGCCATAGAGAAGGTCGATCCGGACCTGTTTGCCAGTTTTCTTCCCCTGGGGGAGATTGCCCTGGTGTTTGTTTCTGCTTGCCGCACCGCCGAGGCCCGCACTGGAGTGGTGCCGTTTGCCACCCGGTTGGTCCAGAAAGGGGTGCCCACGGTGCTGGGATGGGACGGTAGCGTCTATGATCAGGATGCCAATCGGTTTGCCGCCTTCTTCTACGATGCCTTGTCTAAAAAGTACTCTGTGGGACGCGCCGCAGCCATGGCCCGCACCCAACTGTTGAAACTTGTTTTGGCGGGAAAGGGGGGGAGTCATTGGCATTTGGCACGGGTGATGACGACCCGGAACGGCGGCGGCCCCCTGATACGACATGGGGCACCCCATCGCAGTTTGTGGCGGGGAGATGCGGGCCGAGCCTTTTTGGATCCGGAAAACCAAAAGGTGCGGGTGGCGAGTCCAGAGGAATTTGTCGGGCGGCGGCGGCAGGCCCAGGCCGTCATCCGCGCCTTTCGCGACGATAAACGGGGGGTCATGCTCCAAGGAGCGGGACGGCTGGGAAAATCCAGCTTGGCGGCCAGGGTGGCGCAGCGAATGCGGGGATATATTACCGTCGTCGTTTTCGAGCAGTATGACCGGCGGGCTATTTTCCAAGTTTTATTGGAAAAACTCCCTGCCAAGCCAAGCCTTGAAGTCAAACGACAATGGAGCGAGGAGGTGGACAGGGGGGATGAAGGTTTTTATCTCGCTCTCAAAGACATCCTTGAAAAACATTGTACGCAGGAAGACCAGGACCAGCATCCCCTGCTCCTTATCATCGATGACCTGGAACGGATCCTGGAGGATGCCAACACCGGCCAAACCGGGGTTTTCCGGGTCAAGGATGACTATAAAGGGGTTTTGGAGGCGGTATTGAGAGCATTCAGGGATGCCAACCATACCCCATCCCGCCTCCTTATCACCAGCCGCCACCCTTTCACCCTCCCATACCGGGGCGCGGATCTGGGGAAATTCGTTGAACTTGTCCCCCTGTTTCCCATGTCAGAGGGGGAACGGACCAAGCTGGCCCAGGCGGCCCTGCGCTCCAACCCCGACAAGTCCAAGGTCAAACCTGATGACGACGAAACCAAGGAATTGATTCACCGTGCCAACAGGGCTTCTACAGGCAATCCAGGGTTGCAACGATTGCTGATCCACCCCATCCTGAACGGTGAAATGGAAGCTGCGGCGGCGGGTATCCGGTCGGTGGAAGATTATTTGGAGAAAAAAATCGCCCCCCCGGCGGGGTCGGATGTGGCAGCGATGTTTACCCGGATGGCGTTTTCCAGATATATGGCGGCACTCAACCCCCAGGAACGGACCGCCTTTCAATCTTTGACCGTGTTCAATCTGCCGGTACCCCAATCCGTAGCCGTTTTGGCCTGCCAACACATGGGGACGGCAGCGGTGGACGCTTCCCTGGCCCGATTGCAGGGCCTGGGCCTGGTGCATCAGGTACCATCTCCCGGCGATGGGAGTTTTTACTTTTTGGCCGACCCCCTGGCCGCCGTTGGTGTGGACCCCCTCACTGAAGCACAGAAAAAAAACCTGTCCGGGGTTACGGTAGAACCTTTGTTTGTTGCCTGGAGTGATGCCAAGGGGGAGCTTCCCTTTTCCGAAAAAGCCGGGGAGGTGCTCCGCCTAGTGGAACAAAGTGGAGGCCACCCCGTCATTCTGGCCGCCGCGTCTAATGCTATCGGATGGATGCTGTACAAGCGTGCAACCGACAAGGAATCCTTTAATACCGTCCTGTCTTTGGCCACCAGGGCTTTGGCTGCCTTGGAACAGGCCGGGATCCCCATGCTGTTGTCCCTGGTGCGACTGGCGGCGGAATGTGCCGGAAGACTGGGAGACACGGAGGCAGCGGATACCTGGATGCAACGGGGCCTCGGTCTTGATGACGCTGATGCCGAGGAAAAGGGTCAGATCCATTATCGATGGGCAGAACGTTTGGCTCAAAAGGGGGAAATTAAGGAGGCCACCACCCACCTGGATCAGGCCCAGGTTTTTTTCAGGAACGGCAGGAATGATCGTCTTTTGGCTATGGTGGCAGGGATCAGGGCCGATCTTTTGGTGACCCAAGGGGATTTGGAAGAGGCGTTTCGTGTGCGCACCGAGGAGGAACTCCCGGTGTATGAACGTTTGGGAGATGTTCGCTCCATTGCGGTGACGAAGGGTCAGTTGGCGGACATATTATTTCGCCGAGGGGATTTGGAAGAGGCGTTTCGTGTGCGCACCGAGGAGCAATTGCCGATTTTTGAACGTCTGGGAGATGTTCGCTCCATTGCGGTGACGAAGGGCGATTTGGCGGACATTTTGGCGGCACGGGGCGATGCGGTTGGTGCCCTTAAAATTCTTCAGGAGGAAAAACGTCCTCTGATGGAAAAATTGAGGGATGAAGACGGTCTTGTCCACCTGCTCTACCAAATATCGGCGATACGTTTGGGTTTGGAGGGCCTCACCCAGGATAATTTTTCGGAGGTGGTCCGGGATCTGACCGACGCCTTCAAACGTGTACAAAAACTGGGCCGCCCGGATGGCATCGGTGCCATCGGCAGTCTTTTGGGCCAGGTGTTCCTGTCCATGCATGCCTTTGAACCCGCCCTGGAGGTGTTGCTGATCGCAGAAGCGGGCTTTCGTAAAATGAACTGGCAAGAGAAGGCGGACCAAGTGGCAGAATTGGCCCGGCAGGCACGGGCGCAACTTTAAAAAACAGAAACAAACTGTGCCAAGCATGACCGTGCACAAGTGGCGGAAAACAGGTTTCCTCTGCCGCGCAATCCGGGTATCCTCAGGATCGGTGGTGTTGCAATTCAAGGAGAAATCGTGATGACGCAGGCCCTGGTTTTTGACGATGTTTGGAGAATGTTTCAGGAGACGGATCGCAAGTTTCAGGAAACCGACCGTAAAATCAAGGAAGTTTCCCAGCAAATAGGTCGATTGGGTGGCCGTTGGGGAGATTTTGTTGAGGGGATGGTCGCT
>JACSDG010000150.1 GCA_015660855.1 Magnetococcales bacterium | reverse complement strand
GGTGATCGGCGCATGGATAAACTTGTAAAGGTGTGGCGGCGCGATGGTGTTGAGCTTTGGGTTCTGGTTCACATTGAAATCCAGGGAGATCGTAAGCCAAACTTTGCGTTGGGGATGTATGTCTACCAGTACAGGGCTTTCGATCTTTATCAAGTACCGGTGGTTGGTTTGGCCATACTTGCGGATGAGGAGGTTGGTTGGCGACCCACGGAGTTTCGTTATGATCTTTGGGGGACGAAGCAGAGTTATCAGTTTACGGCGGTCAAGTTGCTGGATTATCCGGAGGCTGATCTGGAAAAATCCAGCAATCCGTTTGCGATTGTTACCTTGGCGCATCTACATGCCAAAAGGACGAAGTACCGGGCGCAAGATCGTTACCAGGCGAAGTGGAAATTGACGCGGAAACTGTACCAGAGTGGTTTTACGCGCCAGCAGGTGATTGATCTGTTTCGGTTCATTGACTGGGTGCTGCATTTGCCGGAATCTTTTGATGATCGATTGCGGGTGGAAATCGTTGCTTTTGAGGAGAACCAAAAAATGCCGTATATTTCGAGTGTGGAACGGATTGGGATGCGGGATGGGATGCGGATTGGCAAACAGATTGGCGAACAGATTGGCGAACAGAGAGGCGAACAGAGAGGCGAACAGAGAGGGGAGGCTAAAATGCTGACGCGCCTGTTGCAACGCCGGTTTGGTACTGTGCCTGAATGGGCCAGTGAAAAAGTCGCCAAAGCGGAGCTGCCTTTTTTGGAGGAGTGGGGTTTTCGCATACTGGATGCCCGATCGTTGGACGATGTTTTTTCGGACAAGGTGTGAGGCTATTTTCTAAAGAAAAGTTCGCATTTTTTCGGTAAGGGGGTTTGGGGGCGAGAGCACCCAGGGTTATGGTTTGTGCCCGAAGGGCATGATGCTCTACAGGACAATCGTTGCATTATCGGCCGATGTCACGGGAAAACCCTGGCGGGTCTATTCCAGCATGCCTCCGACCAGTTCGCAGGCGGAGAATCCGTGTTCAAGGAAGGCTTCCAGGGCAATCTCGGTCCTTGGGCCTGAACGGCAGATCAGGATATAGCGCATTGCGGAGTCAAATTTTTCCGGCTTGAAAAGACACTCGAAACACTGACGGAAAATGCTGGTGTCTTCCCTGTTTTCCAGGTTGTGATCGTTGGGAAACAACAGTGCGCCGGGGATGATCCCTTCGCGATACTCGACCTGGCAGCGAATATCCAGCAGCACCAGATCCCGGGGGGCGTGGGTGATGATGGTGTGCAGTTGCTCGGGCGAAATCATTTCGTTGGACAAGGATCTTTGGAGGATTTTTTCCGCTTCCTGCCCTTTGGAATCATTTTTCATGTTTGGCGATAACACCATGGCTACTCCGCCTGATCGCAAGGATACCGGTGTCCGTGAACAGAAGTGTCAGGACGGTTTTGAACCGGGGGTGGGTTTGGATGCGGCGTGACCGATCTGGTCCGAGATCCATTCCAGCAAAAACATCTTGACCGCATCGATGGCCTGGAACTCACGGTTTTTCACCTTGATTTTCAGTTCGGTCAACACTTCGACCCGGTGCTGATACTGGCGGAGGTGATCGGGAAGAGTCGGGAAGCCAAGCTTTGTCAGTTCTTTTGTTTCCTCCCGCAGGTGGACACGAGAGCATTTGTCCAAATGGGCGAAAATGGCATCCATCTGATCCCATTCATCAGGAAACGGCGTGCGTAAGCGGAAGCGGGAACAGAGACTGTTGAATTCCTGGACATGATGGAGCAACCGTTCCCGATCTTTGTCGGTCTTTTTGCTCCCCCTGTCGAGCATTGTGAGATCATCCATGAAAAACACCTTGGAAAAAGAAAGCCTACCTCAGAATTGATGACATTTTACCACACTGTGGCTTTTTTGCAAAACTCTGGCCGGAGGGTAATGGATTTTTTTTCGGTTGGCCAGGACTGGTCTGAAATTGCCCGATCATGTTAGTCTGGGGGCCTTGTTGCGCATGTTTTGCATTTTCCAACTTTCTAACGACAGGAAAACCGACCCCAATGGCTTCGCTTACCGATTTGCCTCAATGGAAGGCACTGGAAACCCACCGTGATCACAATGCTGGATTGACCATGCGTGAACTCTTCGACGGCGATCCGGGACGCTTCAATGCCTTTTCTTTGCGTCTGGAGGATATGCTTTTCGACTACTCCAAGAACTGTGCCACCTCGGAAACCATGAAGCTGCTCATGGATCTGGCCCGTGCTTGCGATGTCGAAGGGTGGCGGGATCGCATGTTTGCGGGGGAAAAGATCAACAACACCGAAAAACGAGCCGTGCTGCATGTGGCACTGCGCAACACTTCGGATCAGCCCATCATGGTTGATGGCAAGGATTGCATGCCGGAGGTACGTGCCGTCCTGGATCACATGCGCCAGTTTTGCCATGAGGTTCACAGAGGCACCTTTAAAGGCCACACCGGCAAGCCCATGACCGATATTGTCAATATTGGCATAGGCGGTTCCGATCTGGGCCCGGTCATGGTGTGTGAAGCGTTGCGGCCCTATGCCCAAAAAAGTTTGGCGGTGCATTTTGTTTCCAACGTTGATGGCACCCACGTTGCGGAAGTTTTGCGGCGTTTGAATCCTGAGACCACCCTGTTTATCGTGGCTTCCAAAACTTTTACCACCCAGGAAACCATTACCAATGCCCTTTCGGCTCGTGCCTGGGTGGTGGACCGGTTGGGTGAAGCGGCGGTTGCCAAACATTTTGTGGCCCTCTCGACCAATGTCAGTGAGGTTGCCAAGTTTGGCATCAACACCGAAAACATGTTTGGGTTTTGGGATTGGGTTGGTGGACGTTACAGTCTGTGGTCGGCCATTGGTTTGCCTATTGCCCTCGCCATCGGCTTTGACAATTTCATGGCTCTGCATGCCGGTGCCTTCGCCATGGATCAACATTTTCGCAACGCACCCTTGGAAAAAAACATCCCGGTTATCAAGGCCATGGTGGGCATTTGGAATCATAATTTTCTGGGTGCGGAAAGTTTTGCAGTCCTGCCTTACGATCAATATTTGCATCGTTTGGCGGCTTATCTGCAACAGGCCGACATGGAGTCCAATGGTAAAAATGTCACACGGGAAGGGGAAAGTATTTCTTATTCGAGTGGACCGGTTCTTTTTGGTGAGCCTGGGACCAATGGTCAACATTCGTTCTATCAACTTATGCATCAAAGCACGCGGGTGGTTGCGGCCGATTTTCTGGCCGCAGCGGAAACCCACAATCCGGTCAGGGATCACCATCCCATCCTTCTTTCCAACTTTTTTGCCCAAACCCAGGCTTTGATGCGGGGAAAAACCCTCAAAGAAGCGCGGCAGGAACTCGTCGATCAGGGGGTCAAGGGGGAGGAACTGGAATTTTTAAGTCGGCACAAGGTATTTACCGGCAATCGTCCCACAAATTCCATCCTTGTGAAAATTTTTGACCCCCGCACCTTGGGAATGATCATCGCCCTGTACGAACATACCATCCATGTCCAGGGAATCGTTTGGGGTATCAATTCCTATGATCAATGGGGGGTGGAGTTGGGAAAACAGTTGGCTAAAAAAATTCTCCCGGAGCTGACTTCCCCAGGAACGATCAGCAGCCACGATCCCTCCACCAATGGTTTGATCAACGCCTATAAAAAATTCAAGGGTTTGTAATCTGGTCGGGGCTTGCAGGATTGACGCAGGGGTTTTGGTTTGGCAAAAATTATTGTTGGGGTCCGGGGGGATTATCCCCCCCGGCGGGGGTTTGGAGGCAGAGCCTCCAAGGTTTTGGTTTTTGCCCGAAGGGGATCACGTTCTCCAGGTTGTTTCCCCTGGGGTTTGAATGCCCTGATTCTACGGTCCAGGGCATGAATTTTGTCGGGTGAGGTATTTTTTTCATAACGCAACTCCGAGCAGTTTTTGGCGATAAGCAAAATTTCCGTGCGGTTTTGCGGCAACAATGATCCTGCTCGTTCACCGAACGTCAGCGCACCTTCCCAGGGGAATCGTGCAACACCTGCCCTGGCCAGTTTGCGACAAAATTTTTGATACATGACCTCAGTGACATCTTTTGATCCCGAAGCGGATTTCACAACCCTGGCCAGCAGGGAAAAAATAAACGGGAAGGCCGCCGTTGCCAGTAACAGAGCCACCACCAATTCCCAGGATTCAGGCTGGCTCCATCCCAAATACGACCAGAAGGCCATTTGTTTTTCTGCATCGAATCCCAAGACTATTTGATTCCAGCGATGATCGGCAAGATCCCAAACATTGCGCCATTGTTGTAAAAGGCCATTTTTCGGGTTGAGGGAGGGTGGAATACCCGGTTCTCTCGCGATCGCTTCCTGAATTCCCGTTTCCACCCTTGAGGGTGACACCACCGCCGTGGGATCTATACGGACCCAACCCTGGTCCGGCAACCAAGCTTCAGTCCAGGCATGGGCGTCGGAGTTTCTGACCGTCAGGTGGTCCCCCAGGGGGTTGAGCGTTCCCCCTTGGTATCCCGTGACAATACGGGCAGGCACCCCGGCCGAACGCATCAAAAAAGTAAATGCCCCAGCATAATGCTCACAAAAACCTTTTCGTGTGTCGAACAAAAATCCATCGATGGAATCATGCGCCAATAGGGGAGGAGACAACGTGTAGACAAAGGCGTTGGCCACAAAATAATCAAGCCCTGCCCGGACAATCGCCTCTGGGTGGGAAAAAGTTTCTCTCCAGGTTTGGGCCAATCGCCGCGCCCGCGCGTTGCCCGACCCGGGCAAGGCCAAGGCCCAACTTTTATCCAGTTCCAGAAAAGAGGGTTTTTTGGAAAAATCGGGGTGTGAAATCACGGTGTAACGAATTGCGGTATCGATGGGTTCGAGCGACACCATCTGCCTGTCCCGGCTCAACTGCCCCCCAGGAGGGGCGGCTTGGGGAAATTCCAGGGCAAACATGTATCTGAGTGAATTGGGTTCCATCGTGACTTCATGGATCCATCCCGGACCGAAATGTTTGGGCCGGGGGGGGGGATGCGACAGGGGAACCGCAAGGGAATGCCATGTTTCTCCCCGCAACTGCCACAATACCGGTCCGCGCCAGTACATTGTGGCGGGACTGGGGGGAGGGGTCAGGAATCTGACCCGGAAAACCACTTTGCTGGAAAGAATGAGTTGGCTGATGGAGCCGGGTTGCATGGACTCGCTCAATCCGGTGATGGTTTGCTTGGCCGTTGCTGGTGATGTCCACAATGGGGCGTGCAAACGGGGGAGCAGCAGAAAAAAAATCCCTGTCAGAGGGAGGGCCTGGAGAATTGTTTTTCCCGTTTGATGCCAACAAATCTTCAGGGGGGTCTCGGAACGATGATTGAGAACCAGGACCAGGGTGGATACCGTGGCGGTGGCGATGGCATAAAAGGTTTGCAACAGGGATTGGGACTGGAAAAACTGGGTTATCAGCAGGAAATAACCCAATAACACAAGGACGAACAAATCCCGTTCCCGGCGAAGTTCAAACATTTTCAAAAAGGCCAGGGTGACCAGGAATGCTGTGGCCGTTTCGCGGCCCAACCATTGGCCGTAGGTGATTCGGATGGTCAACAGGCTTGTGGCGAGAAAAAAAAGTTGCACATAAGAACCTGGGAACCATCGTTGATGGTTGCCCAACACATTCCACAACCAGTAAAGGCCCACGACAAGACAACCCACGGACAAGGCTGGAGGCATGGACAGCAGATGGGGCGACAGGGAAAATATGCTCGCTATCCACCCCCAAACCAAGACATGTCTGGGACAGGGCAGAGGGGGAGGGATCGTGGCGTGAGGCATCATGATTGCGGGAACATCGCCAGGGCTTCCAGGCAGCGATGACGATGGGCGTCACCGATACCCGGGGGAATGGTCACGTTGGGGAGTATCAAACCGTAGGGCTGACCCTGTTCTTCGGCATTCAATACCCATCGGCACAGGCGTGACAGGCGGGCTTCCACTTCTGTCAACCCGGTGTCTTCCCAGCGCAGCCAGGTTTTTTCCGAAGTAGTTCCCTCAAACCGTTTGACCAGCAGGGTGGAATGTTGCGCCGAGGCTTTCCAATGGATTTTTCTGGGGGAATCTCCCGGTTGCCAGTTTTCCAGGCCGATAAAATCATCTCCCGCAGGTCCATGTGCACCTTCCCCCTGGCCTTGTCGGGTGTCCCAGGAGGGGGGGATCATCGTCTTGGGTTCCGGCTTGGGATAGACTATGATGGGTTTGGCCAGTTCAAAATGGCTCCAGGCAATGATCAACCCCAGGGGAAAACGGGAATAAAGGGTGAGTCTGCCTGTGTGCATGGGTCCACGGCGGTGGGGTGGAAGATAATGTTCCAGATAGCCGGTTTGCTTGGCATCCAGGTTGATGAGCCGGGCGGTCTCCGGGACGGTGGGGGATTTCAGGCCGAGGGTAAAACGTGGGCGACGATTCATTTCCTTGAGAACAAGGCCAACAGGGATGCGTTCTCCGGCAAATACCGGTATCGGCGGTGCTGGAAGTATCATTAGGCCCAGAAGATTGCGGTGGGTTTGGGTCAGGGCTACCAGTAGAATGGACGTGAAAAGACAGGCAAGAACGACGGCAGGGTTGATGGCGAAGTTCAGTGAACCCACAATCATGGTCATGGCCATGAGACCGTAAACAACCCCCAAAGGTTCTGGCAGGATAAAAATAGTGCGATAATTAAGCCGCACCCCATTTTCACCGATGGCAGGTTGGGTTTTGGAGAGTTTCCATGGGGGCCAGGGATGCGGCATGGTTTGAATCGTTATGCAACAGCAACGGCCATCAACAAAGACCTTGCCGTGTTCTGGGGGTCGTCGTTGCGACTGACCAGACGATGGTCGGTTACCGCCGGGAGGACCGCCTGCACATCTTCCGGGGTCACCCCTTTGCGACCCTCGATGAATGCATGGGCCTTGGCTGCGGCCAAAAGGGCCAGACCGGCGCGGGGCGACAGTCCAGTGACATAGCGGTTTGGAATTCGGGTATAGGCCAGGATGGATTGGAGATAATCCATCAAAGACTCGGCAACGTGTATTTGGGCAACTTGTGCCATCATATTTTCGAGGGTTTCGGTGTCAAGCTGGCTGCGGATTTTTTTCAGGAGAATGCGGCGGTCCAGACCGGCCAACAACGTTCGTTCCGCTTCCGGGCTGGGATATCCCATGCCAATGCGCATCAGAAAACGGTCCAATTGGGATTCGGGCAGATGGAAGGCACCGATATGGGATGAAGGGTTTTGCGTGGCGATGACGAAGAATGGTTCCGGCAATGGCCGGGTTTCTCCTTCTGCGGTCACCTGTCGTTCTTCCATGGCTTCCAACAAGGCACTTTGTGCTTTGGGAGTGGCTCGGTTGATTTCATCGGCCAGGATGATTTGGGAAAAAACCGGCCCAGGATGAAAGCGAAAGCTGGTCTGGTCGCTGTTGGGCATGGAGAAACCCAAAATATCGGCTGGCATGAGATCGCTGGTAAACTGAATCCTTTGAAACTTTAAACCCAAAACCTGGGCCAGGACGTGAGCAAAAAGGGTCTTGCCGACGCCTGGGACATCTTCGATCAGCAGGTGTCCGCGGGCCAGGAGGCAACATAACGCCATACGCAACTGCCGTCTTTTGCCGAGAATGACCGTTTCGGCTGTATCGACCACCGCCGACAGGAGGGCATGCATCTTGTCAAATCCTCTTTTTTACAAAAAAAGACCGATTCATTTTGTTGGAGGGGGGACAGGAGAAAAGGTTGGTGAAACATCAAGACGATTTTTGTCCGACAGGTCCACAAAAAATCATGCAAACCTTGAAATACACCAACCTTTGCGCTCCAGGATTATTTTTTTCCTTTGTCAGGGTGAGCGATTTTGACTAGGTCGTCTGCGGCATTGGGGCGTTGGATGTGGCCGGAAAGTTTTAATTGTTGTTCGGCCTCAAACCAGAAATCCAGATCACGGCCATGCGGGCGGTTCCCTCGTTCCCACAGGGTGTAGGCCATCAAACGGATCTGTTCTTCATTGTCAGCGGACATCAGGGGTTCTCCTTGCTACGGATGATTGGGACTGGCCAGGGCGGATTTTCGACTCTGGACGCATCCAATCCGGGTATCAGAGTATGGACGACGGACTGGTGACCTCATGGTAAACATTTTTTCTGGCGATTGCCAATCCTGAATGCAACCATCACCACTGCTACGTTAATTTCAACGGGTGGCCATGGAAGAAACGGACATCATGCCCTTCGGGCAAAAACCAAAACCTTGGGGGCTTTGCCCCATATGCGCTAACATAGACTTTTGAACATGATGCCCTTCGGGCAAAGAAACAAAATCAAAACCCTGGGGCTGCGCCCCTAGACCCCCCTTAGGGCATCCCATTACACACATCTTGACTTCCGGTAATATAGCACTTTTCCCAACAGCCATGGAGAAGGCGAATGACTTGGGCCAAGGAAGAGTTCAAAACGGTTGATCTAGGTGATAAACGATTAAATAAGCGTTTGTTTTT
>JACSDG010000149.1 GCA_015660855.1 Magnetococcales bacterium | reverse complement strand
TTGCCTGACGGGTATAATGTCCTTATTATCAAGATGCTGAGACAAAATAAAAAATCAGGTGTAAGAAAATCAAAATCTTGGGGCTGCGCCCCTGACCCCTCTTGGGGGGCAGGAAAGTCAAAATCAAAATCAAAGTCAAAAGAAAAACCTTGGAGGCTCTGCCTCCAAACCTCCGCCGGGGGGAGAACCTCCCCCCGGACCCCCGCAATACTTTTAAAGAAAAAAAAGGCGGGGGGACTGAACGGTTACAAAAATTCCGCTTCTACCTTTGCCAACGTTTTAAAATAAAAGGAAGAACGGTAAAGAAAATTCCGATGGCCACGATGTAGGTTACATCGGTGACAAAATAGGGGAAAAACATCAACACAAAACCACAAAACATGGTACTCAGGGGACCATGTTTTTTGCCATTGCGCGCATAGACCATACCAATGATGCCAAACACAATCGAAGCGACAATCCCTTCCATGGAAAAGCCGGACAACAGAGAGGCAGCCACATCATTTTTTGGCAAAGATTGGAGCAGTTTGTCAACATCGTTGATCCCGCCCAGCAGCTTTTCAACGTCGGTCATAGTGCCGTCCGCATGGATGAAGGTGAGGAAAAGTTTGCATGGGATTACCGCTTGGGGGCGTAGTAGTGGGCACAATGGCCTAAAAACAGATCAGCCGCCTCCATGATGGTTTCAGACAGGGTGGGATGGGGGTGAATGGTTGCCGCCAGGTCATAGGCGGTGGCTCCCATCTCCAAGGCCAGGACTCCCTCGGAGATTAAATCCCCCGCGCCTGTACCCACAATGCCAACCCCCAAAATTCGTTCGGTTTCGGGATCAACGATCAGCTTGGTGGATCCATCGGCATGGCTCAGGGTTTGGGCACGACCCGACGCAGCCCACGGAAAACGCACCGTTTTTACGACGATTCCCTGTTTTTGCGCTTCCGTCTCCGTCAGCCCCACCCAGGCCAGTTCCGGATCGGTAAAGGCGACTGCCGGAATTCCACGCGGATCGAATTCCGCTTTTTTACCCGCCAAGACTTCCACCGCCACCCGGGCTTCGTGCGATGCCTTGTGGGCAAGCATAGGTCCCCCCGTCACATCGCCGATGGCCAGTATTCGAGGATCGGCGGTTCGCATGCTTCGATCCACCGTCACGAAACCCCGGTCAAGCTTCACGCGGGTGTTTTCCAATCCCAATCCGGCGGAATTGGGCAGACGACCCACACTGACCAGCACCCGGTCAAAAGTGTCCGTCTGCTGGTTTCCGGCCTTGTCCGCAAATGTGACCTCAATATGCCGTTCTCCTTCCAGCACTTGGACAATACGGGTTTCCAGCATAATTTTTTCGGCCCAGGCGGAGATGCGTTTGACCACTGTTCGTACCAGATCCCGATCAGCCCCTGGAAGAAGGCCCGGGGTCATCTCCATGAAGGTGACTCGGCTGCCAAGGGCAGCATAAACCGAACCCAGTTCCAAACCAATGACCCCGCCTCCGATGACGAGCAGACGCCCGGGAATATCCTCCAATGCCAAAGCCCGGGTGGAATCCATCACCCATGGCGAACCGGAGTTCAACTCCGGTAACGCGCGAGGGATGGAACCGGTGGCGAGGATACAATGGTCGTAGGAGAGATCCATTTTCTCCCCGGAGGGTTTGTGAATGGTGATGCGGTCGGAGGCCAAAAACGTTGCCCGTCCCTGGATAAAATCCACCTTGCGCTTTTGGCATTGTTGCCCCAAGCCCGAGGTCAACGATTCCACAACCTTATTTTTCCAGGCCCGCAGGCTCGCAAGGTCAATTTCAGGTTTTTGAAAACGAATGCCCACCGCAGCGGCTCCATCGGCTTCGGTGATGATTTTGGCGGCGTGCAGGAGTGCCTTGCTGGGGATGCAGCCCCAATGCAGACAGACTCCCCCCGGATGGGTTTGCATATCCACCAGGGTGGTTTTAAACCCATGATCCGCCGCCAGGAAAGCGGCCACATAACCACCCGGACCACCGCCGATGACTACCACATGTTTGGTTTCGCTCATGACGCCACGCCCCTATCCGTTTTATCCATCTCTCTACCCTTCCAGGGTAAGGAGCATGGGTTCTTCCAAGGCTTCACAGACCCAACGCAAAAAGCGGGCACCATCGGCCCCGTCAATGATGCGATGATCGAAAGAAAGCGACAATGGCAACATCAAGCGTGGTTGAAATTGTCCCTCCCTGTGGACCGCTTCCACGGCACTGCGTGACATGCCCAGGATGGCTACCTCCGGATGGTTGACGATGGGAGAAAAACCGATGCCGCCAATCCCTCCCAGGTTGGAAACGGTGAAACAACCACCACGCATGTCTTCCAAGGGAGTTTTTCCGGTCTTTGCGGTTTCGGAAAGGGTGGTCAATGCCAGAGCCAGGTGGGTAATATTTTTTTGGTCCACGTCGCGAATCACCGGGACGATCAAGCCCCGAGGCGTATCCACAGCCACCCCAACGTGAATGAATTGTTTGAGGATGATTTCATCCGTGGTCATGTCCACCGAGGCGTTGAATTGGGGAAATTTTTTAAGGGCGGTGGCCACGACCTTCAACATGATGGCGGTCACCGAAAGTTTTCCCCCGGTTTTTTGCACTTGCGGGGCAAACCGTTGGCGCAAGGTTTCCATGCGGGTGATGTCGGCCTTGTCGTAACAAGTGACCTGAGGCACCGTGTTCCAGGTGGCGGCCATGTGGACCGCCGTGGCCCGGCGCACATTTTTCATCTTTTCCCGGGTGATTTTGCCCCACTGGGTAAAGTCGGGAAGCTGGGAATGGAAAGGAATGTTACCGTTGTTGCTGGCTGGAGCCGCCCCGGTACGCTGACGGTTCGCTTCTTTGACAAAGTTACGCACATCCCCCACGCTGATGCGCCCCCCCGGTCCGCTCCCCTTAACCTGCCGGATATCCACCCCCAATTCCCTGGCTTCGCGCCGCACCGACGGGGCGGCGGGGACGGGGACAGAGGATCGTGTCGGAGGCAGAGGTTGCACCTTTTCGGGGGTGGGGGTGGGCGTGGGGATGGAGGCGACCTGGGCCGGTTTTTGTGGGGCGGGAGCACCGCTGCTGCTGGCGGCAGTGACCGCAACCAGGAGCGGTTGGCCCACAGTGACGGAATCACCGGGTTTGACATGAACCTCCTGGATGGTCATGTCGTTGGGGGCGGGGATTTCGACGACCGCCTTTTCCGTTTCCACCTCCAGGAGGATGGCCCCGGCCTGGACAACCATTCCAGGGGTTACCAGGACATGGACTATGCTACCCCCCGCAATATTTTCTCCCAGATTGGGCAGGTTGAACGCCGCAGGGGGGGCTGCCGGGGTGACGGTGGTGTTTTCCGGTGGTGGTGGGCTGGCGACGGGCACCTGGGGTGGGGGTGGCGAGGTCGCAGCCACAGCCGTATCCACCATGAACAGCCTTTGGCCCACAGTGACATGATCACCGGGTTTGACGTGAACCTCCTGGATGGTCATGTCGCCGGGGGCCGGGACTTCGACGACCGCCTTTTCGGTTTCGACCTCCAGGAGGACGCTACCAGCCACAACAACCATTCCGGGGGTCACCAGGACATGGACGCAATCGCCCCCTGAAATATTTTCTCCCAGGTTGGGCAGTTTGAATTCCGAGTTCACAGGGGTATCTCCTTCAAGTCTGGCCAGTGGATGGTCACCGGGTCACCGGATCGGGACGTTGGGGATCGATTCCCAATTGCCGAATGGCCTGATTGACGACATGAATATCCAGTTCGCCGCGACGGTAAAGGGCACTCAAGGCGGCCAGGGTGATGTATTTTACATCCACTTCAAAGAAATCGCGCAAGGCGGGACGGGAATCGCTGCGGCCAAAACCATCGGTGCCCAGGCTGACCATCCCTTGAGGAACCCATTGAGCGACCATATCGGGAAGGGTGCGGACGTAGTCGGTCGCAGCGATGACCGGCCCGGCGTATCCTTCCAGGCATCGCGTCAGGTAGGGCAGACGTGGCGGTTCTTGAGGATGCAGGCGGTTGTAGCGTTCGGTGGACATGGCATCGCGATGCAATATTTTGTAACTGGTGACGCTCCACACGTTGGCGGCAACCTCAAACTCGGCAAGCAAATCCTGGGCGGCCAAAACCTCGTTGATGATGGCACCACTGCCGAAAAGTTGGACTTTTCGGGAAAATGCAGGATTGGGTGCCGTCTTGAAAAGATAAAGACCGTTGAGGATTCCGTCCCGAACCCCTTCGGGCATGGGGGGTTGGAGATAATTTTCGTTCATGATGGTGAGGTAATAATAAACATCTTCACGCTGGACGAACATGCGACGCAAACCTTCCTCAATGATTACCTCAAGTTCAAAGGCGAAGGCGGGATCATAAGTGACAAGGTTGGGGATGGGGAGGGCTAAGAGATGACTGTGTCCATCCTGGTGTTGCAGTCCTTCGCCGGCGAGAGTGGTGCGGCCGGCGGTGCCGCCGATGAGAAAACCACGGCAGCGCATGTCGGCGGCGGCCCAAGCAAGGTCGCCGATGCGCTGAAAGCCAAACATGGAATAGTAGATGAAGAAGGGGATCATGGTAATGCCATGGTTGGCGTAGGAAGACCCGGCGGCGATGAAGGAACTCATGGCCCCGGCTTCGGTGATGCCTTCTTCAAGGATTTGCCCGTCACGGGTTTCTTTGTAGTAGAGCAGGCTGTCATGATCCACGGGTTCATAGAGTTGCCCCGGATGGGAGTAGATGCCACACTGACGAAACAAACCTTCCATGCCGAAAGTCCGGGCTTCATCGGGGACGATGGGGGTGATGCGTTTACCGATTTGCGGATCCCGGAGCAGCTTGGCCAGGATGCGGACGAAAGCCATGGTGGTGGAAATTTTTCGCTCCCCGGAGCCGTGCGAAAATTCACCGAAAACTTCGGGTGCGGGCGGTTGCAACGGTTCATCGACCGGACGGCGGCAGGGAAGGGATCCCCCAAGTTTCTCGCGATGGGTCAAGAGGTAGCGTATTTCCTGACTGTCGGGCAAAGGTTTGAAGAAGGGCATGGCGGCGACATCCTGGTCCGACAGCGGAACCTGGAAGCGGGAGCGAAAATCACGCAATTCTTCTTCGTTCAGCTTTTTCTGGGAGTGGGTAATGTTTTTGCCCTCACCCGCCGCCCCCAGGCCGTAGCCCTTGACGGTCATGGCCAACACTACGGTGGGTCGGTCTTTATGTTCCACGGCGGCTTTGAAGGCGGCATGGACTTTTTCGGGATCGTGACCGCCACGGTTCATTTTTTCCAATTGTTCGTCGGAGTGGTGTTCGACCATTTGTAAAAGTTGTGGATGGCCCCCGAACACATGTTTGCGGATGAAGGCTCCCCCTTCGGCGGAAAGCCTTTGGTAGTCGCCATCGACGAGTTCCGTGAGCCTTTTGACCAACAGCCCATCGTGATCGCGGGCGAACAGAGGATCCCAATCGGCCCCCCAGATGACCTTGATGACGTTCCATCCCGCCCCGCGAAAATCGGCTTCGAGTTCCTGGATGATATGGCCGTTGCCACGGACTGGCCCATCGAGGCGTTGCAGGTTGCAGTTGATGACAAAGATCAGATTGTCGAGTTTTTCCCTGGCGGCGAGGCTGATGGCCCCAAGGGATTCGGGTTCGTCGGTCTCTCCGTCGCCAAGAAAGGCCCATACTTTTCTTGCGGAGGTATTTTTCAACTGACGGTCGTTCAGGTAGCGCATGAAGCGGGCTTGGTAGATGGCCATGATGGGACCCAGGCCCATGGAGACGGTGGGGGCTTGCCAAAAATCGGGCATGAGCCAGGGGTGGGGGTAGGAGGAAAGTCCCCCTTGCGGATCCAATTCCCGGCGAAAATTGATTAAATGTTGTTCATTCAAACGATTTTCCAGGAAGGCGCGGGCGTAGATGCCCGGGGTGGCATGGCCCTGGAAAAAAACCAGGTCGCCACCACTGGGGTGGTTGGGACCACGAAAAAAATGGTTGAAGGCAACTTCGTAGAGGGTCGCGGCAGAGGCGTAGGTGGAAATATGGCCACCGATCCCCGATTCATCCCGGTTGGCGCGGACCACCATGGCCATGGCGTTCCAGCGGATCAGGCTTTTGATCCGGCGTTCCAGGGCGCGATTGCCGGGAAAGGGGGGTTGTTTTTCCGGAGGAATGGTGTTGACAAAGGGGGTATTGGCGGAAAAAGGAATTTCAACCCCCAACATTTTGGCATGGGCCTGGAGGGTGTGCAGCAGTTCGACGACGCGATTGGCCCCCTGGTGTTGGAATACATGATCGAGCGATTCGCGCCACTCTAGATTTTCAAGTTCCAATTCATTCCCGGCCGGATTGTTATCGCTCTGTTTCATCCCCATCACCTTGGAATAAGTGGTTTTTAATGGTGTTTTAGAAAAACATGGGTACAATCCGATCCTTGCGGTATCCGATTGAAGCTGCCTGCCCGCTTCCGGATTGTCCAGGATTTCACACTTTCCGTCCACTAAAATCTGCCTGATGTTTCCAAGGGGGGCGTTTTCACTGTAGGATACACTGATATTTGGACTTGAATGCGGGTGAAAAGGAGTCGTTACAGGATGTCTGTTAGTGACCGGTTCATTTTATTCGGCGGCATCAGTGCCTGCCTGGCTGTGGCTTTGGGTGCTTTTGGCAAGCATGCCTTGCTGCCTGTACTATCCCAGACGGCCATGGAAACTTGGCGGACCGGAGCTTACTACCATTTGGTTCACGGGGTGGCTTTGGTGCTGGCGGGATTGGTGGCGGAACGGGCATCGCATCCTGGATGCGCCCTGTGGGCAGGTTGGTTGTTGCTGGCAGGCACGATCATTTTTTCTGGTTCTCTCTACATCATCGCCCTTACGGGGATGCGTATTCTGGGTGCGATCACTCCTGTTGGTGGCTTGTGTTTTTTGACAGGGTGGTTGTTGCTGGCTTGGTCAGTCAAACCTCGACGATCATGAAGATTACGGGGGGAGGAAGGGGGAAATGCTCCCCCTTTAATTTCCCGTAACTCGCAACCCCATCTTTTTCACTTGGTCCACCACCTTTTTGGCCTTACAGTAGAGATCCGTGACGATAGACGTCAATAAGCTAGACAACCAGTCATAAAAATCCTTGGAGTCCCCCCTTTATGGTAACCGACCCAAACGCAACCGTGACCCTGACCAAAACCGCAGGCGGTACCGCCGCCAAAGTTTTTCCAGCCAAACTTGTTTCAGGCAAAATTTTTAGCTTGAGCCTGGGGGCTGTGAACCCGTGGATTCTTTTGGGACTCGGTGCCGTCGGGGGATACTTTTATTGCCGTAAGAAACGTTTCAGCTTTTTCTGATTCCGCCGCCCCCCCCCCGCTCCAACTTCATGGTCCACTATTAAGATGGGCTGCGCCGGGATATTGGCTGAGCGGGGGGAGATTTAAAATAAACTTTCCAGCAGTAGTTAGCGAAACCTATTGAATTTAATTGACTTTCATAAATCGGACTTTTTCTTGCATGGGCGCGGTATCTTGTTCTTTGTGCGCTTACCCAACGAAAGAGGCCCGATTCCATGGACAAACATTCCGGTACCGATCCAACCCTGACGTTTTCGACCATTCCCGCCACCGAGATTGAAAGTGAGCGGGAAGAAATACCGCCCCCGGTTTACATGGCGGCATCTTATGCGAACGCTGAGGTTGTTCTGCCCCGGCATTCCGGGAAACCAGACGACTCTGCTCTGCCGCTGGAAATTGACGATTCCGACCCTTCCCGCCCCATGTTCATGGGGCAGACGGCCACGGCCCAGCGTTTATTGGCTGCACTTGACACCCAGGCTGGTCCTATTTCCATCAGGGGGATTCATTTTATCACCCCCCAACCGACTTGCGATGACGCACCGGGAGAGGCAGAGAAAAAAGCGGGAATCCGCCTGGTCAACCAAAAACGTTACGGCAAGGCCATCAAACATTTGGAACGTGCCATTGAATATGGCCAAGACGACTATATTTGTCAGATGAATCTGGCCTTGGCCTATACCCGCGCAGGTCGGCTGGATGAGGCCACCGCCCTTCTAAAGGATTTGCTTGGTTCTCATCCGGCCGATGCAGGCATTGCCACGCTTTTGGGGAAGTCTTTGTTGTTGGCGGGCCGCCGCCAGGAGGCCATTGATGTCATGGCTCCGGTGGCCATGGCGCATCCGCAGCGGTTTCATCTGCACTACTACCTTGGCATTGCCTACGCAAAACAGGACCAGACGTTGAAAGCCGTGGATGCCTGGCATAGGGCCGCCCGGATTCGCCCGGATGACAAAGAGATCAAGCTTTGGCTTTCCATCGGGGAACGGATGCTGGCGTAACTCCGCATGAAGGTTGACTATTCCCCATTTTCTCCCACGCAGGGGAAAACGACTTCGGGGGCCGGAAGGGCACGCTTTCCCCTGGCCCCCGCAAGGGTTTTCCTTCGATAAGTTCATGTATCGGAAAAATAAAGTTTGGCAAAAATTTTTGTGGGGGTCCGGGGGGTGTGTCCGAGAGGTTCCAATATTCAAATTGACTGAAAGGTGTCAATCCGGGGAATTGTCCGTT
>JACSDG010000148.1 GCA_015660855.1 Magnetococcales bacterium | reverse complement strand
TTCGAAAGAAATTTAAGTATAAGAAGATGCTTATATTGCTATAAATTCTCTGCATGATACTGATAATTAAATGATATTTTTATTTCCTTCCAAGCACTATTTAGGAATCACTTCCATCCGTTCCATATCCGCCAAAGTGACCCTTCGACCATCCAGGGTGTCAAAAATACGGCCATGGACATCTCCTTTGTAGGCTTCATAAACCGTTTTCTTTCCTGTTTCCACATTCAAAACCCCAACCTCGACCACCTGCATGGTTCCACGCCAATAGGAATAAACCATCCAGGATGCCGAGAGTATCGTGGAAATAACCAGGATCACAGCGATTTTTCCCACAGGCCCCTGCCCCATCACGAGGCGCTGGTGCGGATGGGAAGCGGGAAGTTCGGCCAATCTTTTGCAGTTGGCGTGTGTGCGTCCAATAAAATAGACGACGCCCATCAAAAAAAGCGGTAGAATGATTTTATAGAACATGGGACTTCGTCCATCGTGATGTACACATTTGGGGGCAAAGCGTCACCCCCCATCCCGGTGCAAAACCAACCAGGAATGGAGGCAACCATATGAAAGCGGCAGACATCATGGTGCGTGATTGCGTCACGGTTTCTCCCGACATGCCGGTCATGGAACTGGCACGTCTTTTTGCGGAACAAAAAATCGGCGGTGCCCCGGTTTTGGAAAACGGACGCCTGGTAGGAATCGTCACCGAAGGCGATCTGGTGGATCGGGTCAGAAAAATCCATCTTCCCACCCTCATAACCCTTATGGATGCCGTCATCCCCATCTTCGGAGAACGCCAATATGAAAGCGATCTGCGTAAAGCAGCCGCGTCCACCGTCGAAGACATCATGACGGCAGAGGTTACCGTTGTCGAGGAGAACACCGAACTTGAGGACATTGCCACCATTCTGGGTGAAGAACATATTTCCCTGTTGCCAGTGATTTCCGGGGATCGCCTTGTCGGAATCATCCGCAAACACGACATCATCCGGGGGATGCTCCAGGGGAACCTTGTTTGACTGGCCATGAATCCCATCGTATGCCATAGCCGCTCGGAAGAGGAAACCGAAGCCATTGCCCAGCACCTGGCAAAGGGATTGCGCCCCGGAAGCATGATCCTTTTGCATGGCGACATCGGTACCGGCAAGACGGTCTTCGCCCGGGGCATCATCCATGGCCTGGGTCATCCCGATCCCTATGTGACCTCTCCGACGTTTACGTTAATCAATACCTATACGCAAGGGCGTCTTCCGGTTTACCATTTCGATCTGTACCGCCTGGAGTCGGTCGATGCGTTGTTTTTGTCCGGGGCGGGGGACTATCTGGATGGGGTGGGCGTTTGCCTGGTCGAATGGCCGCAAATTCTTTCGAGTCTGGGCGTGAAGGATTATCTGGATTGCGTTATGACGGCGGATATCCACCTCCCTTCAACCCATCGCACCATCCAGTTGATGCCCCACGGCCCATCCAGTCACCAATCAATGGAAAATTTTTCGTGGCCACTACCATGATCACCCCCCACGCCCACCATTTTATCGAAGATCGCATAGGATCCGGATTTACCATCCATAAAATTTCGGGTGATGCCTCGTTCAGAACCTATTATCGCGTGGTCCTTCCCGACAACGCGACCCTGGTTTTCATGGATGCCCCGCCCGACAAGGAGGATAGCCGACCCTTTGTGGATATTGCCACCTTTCTGGTCCGGCATGCCGTGTCGGTACCGAAAATTTTCCACGCCGATGTGGATCGGGGATTTTTGCTGCTGGAAGATTTTGGTGATGTCACTTTCCTGGAAGCTTTGCGGCAAGGGGAGAATGCCAAAATGCTCTACACCCGGGCGGTGGCGGATCTACTGAAACTGCAGAAAACTCCCAGAGATGGTCGGTGCATCGCGCACGGACGCCCCTACGACCGGGCGTTGCTCAACAGGGAATTCGCCCTGCTCACCGACTGGTATATCCCCGGAATTTTAAAACAAACCATCTCCGATGCCGACCAAAAAACGTTTCAAGTCGTCTTTGACCTTATCATCGATCAGGTTTTGCAACAGCCCGTCGTCCTGGTCCATCGTGATTTTCACAGCCGTAATTTAATGTGGTCCAAAGATCGGGTTGGGATTATCGATTTCCAGGATGCCGTCACAGGTCCGGTGACCTATGACCTGGCCAGCCTGCTTCGGGATTGCTATGTAGCCTGGGATCGTCCCTTTCGTGATGAACTGTCGCAAATCTGGTTACAGGGAGCCAAGGAAAGTCTGGGCTACCGTCCAGATCCCGAAACTTTTGCCCGTGATTTCGATTTTATGGCCGTGCAAAGAAATCTCAAGGCGGTGGGTATTTTTGGCAGGCTTTCCCTGCGCGATGGCAAGCATGGTTATCTCCAGGATGTCCCGCGCACCATGGGCTATGTCCGGGAAACCTTGCCCCGTTATCCCGAATTGGCCCCCTTGGCCGATATGTTGGTTAACTATCGGGTCATGGAGCCATGAACGTTTTTATCCTTGCCGCAGGGCGTGGGCAACGTTTGCGTCCCCTCACCGATCATCAACCCAAACCTTTGCTCGACATCGACGGTCGTCCGGTCATCGACCACACATTGGAGCGGTTGACCCGTTGGCCGGTATCGAAAATTGTGGTCAATACCTGTCATTTAGCCGACAAACTGGCGCAACATCTGGCCACGTATCGGACCCCCACCGTCATCATTTCCAGGGAATCCGAACTGCTGGAAACCGGGGGTGGCGTCTGTAACGCCCTGCCGCTATTGGGAAACGATCCTTTCCTGGCCATCAATGGAGATATTCTTTGGGATTTCAACCTCGATCCCCTGTTCTTGGGGTTTGATTCCGGCAGCATGGACGCACTCCTGGTTCTGGTCGCCAATCCGCCCGGCAAGCGTGGCGATTTTGTGATCCAGGGCGATACCATGGGTAGACTTCGCCGCTTCCAGGAGGGGGATGCCCACTCCTGGACCTACTCCGGCGTGCAAATGCTCAACCCCCCAGCTTTGGCTTCCTATCCCGTCGCGCCGTTTTCCCTGAACCGGTTTTACGACGATTGTATGCAGCAGCAACGGCTCTTTGGCATCGCTCTCCCAGGGGCATGGTCCGATATTGGAACTCCGGCGACCCTGGCGGAAGCGAGGAAAATTTGGAAATTTCCATTGCATATTCGTGGCAATTAAGGTAACTGAACGTGGGTGTTTTTTGGGAAAACAGTGTGAGGAGGTACCATGGATTTTGCCCTGGCGCGTGAAAATATGGTCAAGTCCCAGATCCTGCCCAACCGGGTGACGGAACCGGAACTCCTTGAGGTTTTCTTCTCTGCGGCTCGGGAAGATTTCGTCGATAAAAAATTCAAGGATATTGCCTACTCCGATTATCCCATTGCCATGGGAAGCCGCCGCAGTCTGACCCCATTGCAGATCGCCCGTCTTGTTCAGGCCATGGCGGTCAAACCAGGGAAAAAAATCCTTGTTGTCGGTGCGGGAACCGGTTACGAAGCCCTCTTGTTGGCCAAACTGGGGGCTGAGGTCTACGCCCTGGAATCGGAAGAACCTTTGGCTACCAAAGGGAAAAATCTGACCACCCGTTCACGCATACATTGGAGAGTCAGCCCCTTGAACCATGGCTGGCCTGATGCCGCGCCTTTCGACGGTATCCTGTTTTGCGGCGCCATTCCTGCCATTCCCGAGGCGTTCCTGGAACAACTGACGGAGGATGGATGTCTGGCAACCATCCTCGGTAACGCCGGCGATGTCATCATGGACATGATCCGGGTGGACGGACCCAAGAGTGCCGGTCGTCCCCTCACCATTTTTCAAACGGTTGCCGACAGTTTGCCGGGTTTTCCCCGTTCCAGTCGTTTTGAGTTGTAACCCTGGCGCAACAAAATATAACTGTAAAAACCCCATCTTTGAGGAAATTTCAAGGTGAGTCTTATTGTACAAAAATATGGCGGAACGTCGGTGGGATCCGTCGAACGTATTCGCAACGTCGCCGCTCGTGCCATCGCGGCACAGAAGGCGGGCCATCGGGTTGTAGTCACCGTCTCGGCCATGGCGGGGGAAACCAATCGTCTGGTGGCACTGGTCGAGGCGTTGACCCCATCCTACAACAAACGGGAATATGACGTGGTGGTGTCGGCCGGGGAACAGATTTCCATTGGCCTGCTTGCCATTGCCATCGAGGCACAGGGGCATAAGGCACGTTCCTATCTGGGTTGGCAGGTGCGTTTTTTGACCGATGCGGTTTATTCCAAAGCCAGAATCGAGGAAATTGAAGGGGCCAGGATCCTCAAGGATCTGGACGATGGGTACATTGTCATCGTCGCCGGGTTTCAGGGTGTGACTGCGGCGGGTGATGTCACCACCCTGGGGCGTGGCGGTTCCGATACTTCGGCGGTGGCCCTGGCTGCCGCCCTCAAAGCAGATTTTTGCGACATCTATACCGATGTGGACGGGGTCTATACCACCGATCCCCGCATTGAACCCAAGGCCAGAAAAATGGACCGCATTTCTTATGACGAAATGCTGGAGATGGCCTCATTGGGGGCCAAAGTGCTGCAAACCCGCTCTGTGGAGCTGGCCAAAAAATATTCCGTCCCTGTCCGGGTATTGTCCTCCCTTGAGGAGGGGACAGGCACCCTGCTGACCGTCGAGGATCAAATCATGGAAAAGGTTCTTGTTTCCGCCATCGCCTCCAACAACAACGACGCCAAGATCACCATTGTCGGCGTCCCCGACAGCCCCGGCGTTGCCGCCACCATCTTTGGCACCCTGGCGGGAGCCAACATCAATGTGGATATGATCATTCAAAATGTGTCGGCCGGGCATCAAACCGACATGACCTTCACCGTTTCCAAGGGTGATTTTAAACAAACCATGGATATTCTGAAGGATTCGGTAAAAACTATCGGTGCCAAAGGGGTTACCGGCGATACCAACATTGCCAAGATTTCCGCTATCGGCGTCGGCATGCGCTCGCATTCGGGGGTAGCGCAAAAAATGTTCAAAGCCTTGGCCGATGAGCGCATCAACATCCAGATGATTTCCACTTCGGAGATTAAAATTTCGGTGGTCATCGACGAAAAATACACCGAGTTGGCGGTACGGACGCTCCACGCCGCTTTCGATCTGGACAAGGAGCGCGGAGATACGGTTGGTGGATGAATCGCGCATTGCCATTTATGACACAACGTTGCGCGATGGTTCCCAGGGAGAAGGGATCCTTTTTTCCCTGGAAGATAAACTGCGGATCGTCAAACTTTTAGACGATCTGGGGGTGGATTTTGTCGAAGGTGGGTGGCCGGGGGCCAACCCCAAAGACAGCGAATTTTTTTCGCGGGCCAAAAATCTGGGTTTAAAGACCCGGTTGGCTGCTTTTGGTTCTACCCGCCGTCCCGGAAATCGGGTCGAGGACGATGAGGGGCTGTACAGGCTCTTGCAGGCGCAAACCGAAGTCGTCACCGTGTTTGGCAAATCATGGGGCCTGCATGTCCGGGAATCCTTGGGGATTGGTGCAACAGAAAATCTTGATCTAATTCATGATTCTGTGCGATACCTTAAAAGACACGTCCCGACGGTTGTTTTTGATGCAGAACATTTTTTTGATGGTTTCAAGGAGGACGCCGAGTATGCCTTGAGCGTGTTGGGGGCGGCCAGGGATGGGGGGGCGGATTGCCTGGCGTTGTGCGATACCAATGGCGGCACCTTGGTTACCGAGATTGAAAAAATTTTTTCCCGAACGGTCGCAACCTATCCTTTGGTGCCCCTGGGAATCCACTGTCACAACGATTGTGGATTGGCGGTGGCCAACAGTTTGATGGCGGTCACGGCAGGGGCGGTGCAGGTGCAGGGGACCATCAATGGTATCGGAGAGCGTTGCGGCAATGCCAACCTGGTCACGGTCATCCCCAATCTGATGCTGAAAATGGGAAAGCAAACCGGCATTTCAGAAGACAGGCTGAAGACTTTGACATCGTTGAGTCGCTTGGTGGACGAGTTGGTCAATCGTCCCCCGCGCAAAGATCAACCTTTTGTGGGCATGTCTGCCTTTGCCCATAAGGGGGGGATTCATGTGTCTGCTGTTTTAAAAAATGGCCGGATGTATGAACATGTCATTCCCGAAAAGGTGGGTAACCAGCGCCGGGTGTTGATTTCCGAACAGGCGGGCCGCAGCAATCTGGTCGCCAAACTGGCCGATTATGGCATCCAGGGGGTGGATGGTGCCGATCCAAGATTGCAGGAACTGCTGGGAGAAATCAAAGACCTTGAAAATCAGGGATACCAGTTTGACGGTGCCGAGGCCAGCTTTGAACTGAGGGCGCGGCGTGCCCTGGGCAGGATGCCGGTTTATTTCATCACCGAAGGGTTTCGCGTCATCGACGAACGGCGGCAGCGTGAGGGCAATGACAACATCATGGGGGCGGAAGCCACCATCAAGATCAAGCTTGGATCCGCAGACCTGCATCTGGTGGGAGAAGGTGCTGGTCCTGTGGACGCGCTGCATACTGCCTTGCTCAAAGCGTTGGCCGGAGCCTATCCTGGTCTCACGGGCATGCGCCTGGTGGATTACAAGGTGCGCATCCTTCAGGGGGGAGGAACCAAGGCCAAGGTGCGGGTTTTGATCGATTGGCAAGACGAAACGTGCCAATGGAGTACCGTTGGCGTCTCTGATCACATCATTGCCGCCTCTTACGACGCCATGGTCGATGCGGTTAATTATAAATTGTTTAAAGACCAATCTTTCTCCATGCAATGAACTGTTTCCCTGGACCACAATCAATGGTATTCTGGATCCGGTTGATGGATATCCGTAAGGTAGGAGCTTATAAGCCATGAAAAAAATTGAAGCGGTCATCAAACCTTTCAAGTTGGATGATGTCAAAGAGGCCCTTTCCGAAGTGGGCGTCCAGGGGATTACCGTGTCGGAAGTGCGAGGTTTCGGTCGGCAAAAAGGCCATACGGAACTTTATCGAGGTGCCGAGTATGTCGTGGACTTTCTTCCCAAGTTAAAGGTGGAAGTGGTCGTAGCCGACGATATGGTCGAGAGAGCCATCCAGGCCATTGAAAACGCTGCCCGTACCGGACGCATCGGTGATGGAAAAATTTTCGTCACCTCGGTGGAATCGGTTGTGCGCATCCGCACCGGAGAACGCGACGCCAACGCCATTTGAGCGTATCGGAAAAAAAACAAAGTTTGGCAAAAGAATGCGGGGGTTAAGGGGGGGATCATCCTCCCCGGCGGGGTTTGGGGCGGTGCCCCAAGGTTTTGCTTTTTGCCCGCAGGGCATGATGTTCTTGAGTGAGACCTGCCATGGGAGAACTTGGCACCCTCTTTAAAAAGGGGGAGTTAATATTCAAAAAAGGCGACCCGGCCGATTGCATGTATGTTGTTCAAAAAGGGCGCGTAGAGGTTGTCATGATCTCTGAGTATGGAACGACGCGCCTGTCGATAAGAAAAAAGGGGGATTTCCTCGGCGAAACCTCCATGTTTGCCTGCAAGACAAGATTTGCCACTGCCAGGGCTTTAACTGACGCCCGCGTTTTAAAGCTGGATGAAAAAAGCTTTATAGCCAAGATTCACCAGGATCCTTCGCTGGCCTTCAAAACCATCAAACATATGGCTACCAGGATTTATGAACAGGATCATGCCTTGATGCGTGGTTTTTTGCATCAAAATGAACCTTGCTGCGAAGTGACCGGGTTTAACAGTTATATTGATCTGGCGGCTTTCTTGGATGGTGAGGTCAAGAGGGCACGCCGTTTGCGGCATATCATGGCTTTTGCCATCGTTGACATGGACAATTATCGCGACTTGGTTGCGGCACATGGCGTTGAGGTTGCGGGGAATGCCTTGCGTATTCTGTCGGCCATTTTCCAGGAGCAGCTTCGGGGCATCGATATTGTGGGACGTTTTGGTGATGACCGCTTTGGGGTGTTATTGTACGAGGCTGATGGAAAAACGGCTATCAAAGTGATGGAGACCATCCGCACCGCTTTTTCCGAGCAGTGGAATGAGACCGAACTGGAGGGAGCGCCACCGACGTTCAGTTGCGGCATCGCCATTTATCCGGAGCATGAAAGGTCGGTTTTTTTAAGCAAAGCGGCTTACAAGGCTTTGATTCAGTGCAAGGCCCAAGGCAAGGACCGTATCATTCTCGCCCCACCACAAGCGGGTCGTGCCGTCATGCAAAAATCATTGTCTCTCAACAAAGCCACCTACCGGGATTTGTCCCAGGAAGCGTTGGCGGTGAAGGACAGTCCCTTGCTTCCCCCACCGGTGTCGGAAGTTTCTCCCTCTGCGGATGCGACGGCCCCAAAAAAATCTGCGTCACCCAAATGGAAATTGCCTTTTCTGTCGCATAAACGTTGATACGGCCTTGATTTTTGTTTCGGCCCCAGATGGTGCATGGAGACCGGAAAACTATTAAAAAAAAAGAAGGGGTCTGGGGAATTCTTTCCCCAGGGTTTTGACTTTAAACATAAAAGCTTCCATGTGTTACGTTGCAAGCCCAATGACTTCCTGATCCCGTTCTCGTTGCAAATTCCCTGACAACGACATCCCCCTTGCGGCACTTCTGATATTCTGGTGGT
>JACSDG010000013.1 GCA_015660855.1 Magnetococcales bacterium | reverse complement strand
TACGAAAAATCGACTTACGAAACAATCATAAAATCGTTAACGAAGCCCAGATCCCGGACAAGGAAACTGCACCAAAAAGGCCGTTTTTGGACACCCCACGCTACAAGTATAGAAATAAACCCGATTGATCATACTGGATTCTCTCTACCGACGCCATTGATACTTTGAAAAGTATATCAATCTTACTGCGCCGTCAACTCAGAAAGTTTTGAGATAATATAACAATTTTACCGTCAGGCAACTTGAACCGCCGTCCCTGTTCCTTCGAATCCAAAGGAATTTCCAGGCCGGTGCCCATGGTAACCGTTCGGCCCCCTCATTTTTGATTTTAATCGCGGATTTTAGGCCTAATTCTTGCTTGCAGTAACTCCGAGGGGTTGCAATGCTCTTCAAGGGTCGTGGTTTTTTGACACCTCCGTCAGTCGAGTTGCCCACCTTAAAACAACACTCTGGAAAATACGGGTTTGCAAGCATGAAAAACCAAATCGAATCGGTTACTCAAACATCCTCACTTTCTCCGGAACAAAAACTTTGGATCGCCGTCTTGGAAACTGCGGTCGAGGATGCCCTTACCCACAAGGATCCCGAAGAAAAAGAAGCGGCACGCAAATGGTTCCGCGAAGGGGGGCTTCACTTCAAGTTCGTTTGCGATCTGGCAGACTTTGACCCCGATTATGTGCAAAAACAAGTCATGCGTCTCATCAATTGACATCCATGCCCTGATGTGTGCTGGAAAATATTGCGCGGGTTAAGGGGGAAAATCATCCCCCCCAATAAGGGGGGGCAAAGCTTCTAATCAGGTTTTTCTTTCAATGGTTGAAACAAAAAGTTACCAAGGTTTTGGCTTTTGCCCGAGAGGCATCATTTCACCATGGGATTATTGCAGGTTTCGCTCATCCTCCGGCCAACCATGATTTCCTGGCGCGGAAAATAGAGATGAAGCATTGTTTTTCATAAAGATTCATGCTTACATTAAGGGCTGTCTCCAAAACATTCGGGTTGAAGCCCCGGTCTTTCCCCGTTTTTTTCTGGCTTGGTAACGTATGGTCATCAAAAGTAACGGCCTCATAAAACGCAACATCAGAGAGTTGGATCTGCTCATGCGGATCCTCGACATCGTCGTCGTTGTTGTCTCCGGATTCCTTTCCCTGTACTTCAGCTTCGATAGTATGCCCCATTCCCGCGAAGCCCTGACCATCGGCCTGATCGTCGTGTTGATCTGGCTGGTCGCTGCCAATGCCAACAATAATCTTTACCGACAATGGCGCGGCATCAGTCTTTGGGTTGAAGTCGGCGCAGTCAGTTGGGTATTGATCCTGGTCATTATGACCGTCGCCATGATCGTTCGCGATCTGCTCGTCATTTCACGCCCCATCCCCGACCTCCTGTTTGGTAAATGGCTGGTGATCTGCTGGATCTTGCTGGTTGCTTACCGCATCTCCTTGCGTAACTTCCTGCGCTGGATGCGCCGCAAAGGCTATAATCACCGTCATATCGTTATCGCTGGTGCCGGTGACCTGGGTCGGAAAGTTATCAGGGAACTTTCCATGGCCACATGGACCGGATTGGATGTCGTTGCTTTCTTCGATGATCGTTTTCAACGCGATTCCTCTTGCGCGGTCGAAGGCATTCCCATCATCGGCACCCTGGACGATCTGCATGCCTTCGTCGAAGAAAATGCCATCGATCAAGTATGGATCGCCCTTCCTTTGCGGGCAGAAGGTCGCGTAAAATTGATTATCAAAACCCTGCGCCACAGCACGGTGGATATCCTTTTCATCCCAGACATTTTCACCTTTGACCTGCTCAATCATTCCATTACCCAAATTTCCGGCATCCCTGTCATGAATCTTTCAGTAACACCCATGGTAGGGTTGAACCGGAAGATCAAAGCCATTGAAGATCGCATCCTTGCTTTCCTTATCCTTGGACTTTGCATGCCTGTCATGATCCTGATTGCCATTCAGGTCAAACTGAGTTCCCCTGGCCCCATTCTGTTCCGCCAGATTCGCCACGGCTGGGACGGTCGAAAGGTCGAAATCTGGAAGTTCAGAACCATGTATGTGCACAAAGAACCGGAAGGTCAGGTGGTTCAGGCCAAACGCAACGATTCCCGAGTCACCCCCATCGGCCAAATATTGCGTCGTACAAGTCTGGATGAGCTTCCCCAATTTTTCCACGTCCTTCAAGGAACCATGTCCATCGTCGGGCCGCGTCCCCATGCCGTCGAGCACAATTTTCTCTACAGAGACGAAATCGATCAATACATGAAACGGCATATCGTCAAACCGGGCATTACCGGATGGGCTCAGGTCAACGGCTTCCGTGGTGAAACCGATACCATCGAAAAAATGCAGCGACGGGTAGAGTACGACCTTTACTACATCTCCAACTGGTCACTCCTTTTTGACATCCGCATTATCCTCATGACCATCATTAAATTGTTTTTCAGCCGGGATGCCTATTGATCAAGCCCTTGCCCAATAAACCTCAACTCAATAGTATGATACTCGATGACGGGATCTGTCCGGGTTCCATGCCTCGGACCGGATGTCTCTCCGGTCCCGTGATAAAACGGCAAAACCTCTCCAAACAAGGCGGGAGGTTGATCGTACGTCTCCCTGATAACTGTGGCTGGAGTCTTGCCCGTTGGAAAATCAAGTCAGAGAAACCTCCGCAGCACCTGTCTATACCACCATCCCTCTGGCCTTTCTTGCCCCTCCGGCGAGCGAAGAAGAATTCGATCTGGCGTCCTATTGGCAGATTCTTGTTCGGGGAAAATGGTTAATTTTCGTTGTTACCGTTCTGGTCACTGCCTGGTCTGTGTATCAGGCCAAAATAGCCACGCCCATCTACCGAGCAGAAGTTTTGCTTGCTCCCGTAGGTGACAAGGGGGGATCAGGCCAAGTGGGAGGTCTCGCCGGATTGGCATCCATAGCAGGCCTCTCCGTTGGGGGTGGTGGGGCCTCAGGCACCAATCTGGTAATCTTCAAGTCACGATTCTTCCTTGAGAATTTCATTGTTAATGAAAAAATTGTTGACATCATCAGCAAGTCGGATTCAGAACTGAAAAAGCTGGATGCGGGAACAGACGCTGACCGGGACAAAAAAAAACTGTGGGATGCTGTCGAAACCTTTCAGGGAATGATCATCCTCAGCACGGATAGAAAAGACGGCATTCTTTCCATTGCCGTCGAATGGAAAGACCGCCATCAGGCGGCACTCTGGGCCAATCTTCTGGTCAAACGCCTCAACGATCATTTGCGCAATCTTGCCATTCAGGAATCGGAAAAAAGTATCGAATTCCTCAATAATGAGATGGCAAAAACCCAAGTGACGCAGCTGCAACAGGCACTCGCCAACCTACTTGAATCGCAAATTCAGAAAATTATGATGTCCAAAGTCCGGCCAGAGTTTGCCTTTACCATCGTTGATCCGGCTGTTGCCCCACCTGAGGGAAGAATTGTTCGTCCCCTTCGCAAACAAATGGCAGCCATTGGATTTGGGACTGGCCTGGGAGCGGGGATCCTCTCTGCGTTTTTGTTCCACGCATTATTCCGCCGCAACAAAAAAAAATCCCTAGAGAAATAATCCTTTTCAATTCATGTGCCGGAAAAACGCAGTCTGGCAAAAAAAATTGCGGGGGCTCGGGGGGGGAATCATCCCCCCCGGCGGAGTTTGGGGCGGTACCCCAAGGTTCTTTTTTTAATTTTGCCCGCAGGGCATGATGTTCTGTCAATGAGTCACGATTCTTCCCTGAATTTGCAACCGATCCTGCAACAATTTGGCGACGTGGGTTACCTTGTCATGGCTGTCAAAGGGGCCTGCGTGAATTTGCTCCCAGGTCATACCATTATGGGACATGGGACGGCGGTAGGCTGGAACGCCTGAGTTGGTGACCTGTCGCATCAGAAGATCGGCATGAGCGGAATCCATGGAACTGCCGACATGGAGGCTGTAGTTTTTTACCGTTTGTAATCCGTTTCCACCACCCGATGGGCCTCCCATGACCACCTGTTGCGGCATTCCCATTTCCATCGCGAGAGGCGGAAGCGGAGGCGGAGCCTGTACGATAAGTTGCGCCGGTTGTTGGATGACTGGAACGGACGGCGGAATCACCATGGGGGTAGCGGCAAAATCGCCCGTGGACTGATAATTGTAGGGCGACTGGGCATAATTGGGATAGTAGATAAACTCCCTGAGGGGCCTTTTCTCGGGTGTCGCTTCTGGCGAAACCGCAGCCCCACTCCCAGCCAGGGCGGGGGCCACCAGAAAGACCATTGCCAAGCCAAAAACTGCGGCAGACACTGCCGATTGTCTGACTTCAGGAAATTCCATGTTCATTCTCACTCGGTAGCGCAAAAGTACAGCCCGGCGATCTTGCCCCGACAACCCGCTTGGCAAGATCGCACCGAACAAACCTTGAAAGATTACTGTCGAGCATAAGCAAAATTGGTCGAAGGCATGCTGGCACCATAGCCACCCTGAGGCATCATCCCTTGTGGCTGCATCATGGCGGTCTGCTGCTGCGGCATCATTCCCTGCTGCGGCATCGCCTGATAGGACATTCCTTGCTGGGGCATCGTCTGATAGGACACTCCCTGCTGTTGGGGCATCATGGCGGCCTGCTGCATCACGGGATAGCCCTGCTGTTGCTGCTGATAAGCGACGGGCATGCCTCCTGTGGGATACGGCTGCTGATACGATTGCTGTTGATAGACCGGCGAAGGTCCGCTCTGATAGCTGGGCACGTTCATCATCGGTGCCGACGGGGCTGAAACCTGATAGGAAATCGGCTGAATTTGTTGAACCATGGGTGCCGGAGCCACTGTAGGCGATACGGAAGAATAGACCATGGGCTGATGAATGGGAGACAAAACCGGCATGGGCATGGCCATGGGTTGTGCCATCATGACCGGCGGCGGTACCGATGCCTGGGGATAGGCGATGGCTACCGGTGGTGCTGCCGGTTCGGAAGCGTGCATCAATGTGGTAAACAGTGCCAGACCACCCAAAACCGTGGCGGTAGCGATATCGGCATGGGCTTTTTGCGGCGCAACGAGGCTGACCGTCATCAGGGCAGCACAAGCCAGAAGGGATACCGATGTGCGATTCTTTACTGGAGACTTGATCATATTCATTCCTTCTCTATAGCTGGTAAGCACAACGTTCATTTCCCTCGTCCGTGATAGAGCGGCGATCCTGTGACCTGGGGCGAAGCGTATTTGGCTTCCAGTTTACGGAGGCCAACACCCATCACCTCAAGAGGCCTGGTGCCGGGAGCTCCCTGCTCCACGACAACAGGTTGATAGGAATCCTGTACCGGTGAAAAATAGTCCCACGCCCCGGCCTGCGATGGATTCAGGTGCCACCAATAATCCACAGGGTGGGCGAACTTTTCGGGATAGGTGTGGACGATCACCTCGTCCTGGTCCTGGTGCGGCACCATCAATTGCCCCGCCCCGGCGTGACCGGCGGCCAGCAATAAACCTGAGAAAACCGTCAAGATCATTTTGTTTTTTCTGCACATGTTTTATTTCTCCACGTTCCGGTTTCCTTGACCATTCCTTTTTATTTGGGCGGGAGGGGATCCTCCCTGGGAATGGTTGGCTCAACCTTGGGCAAGGATGGCGGTGCGGGTGGTGGTGCTTTGGGTTGAACCACGGGCGGTGGCGCGGGTGCGGGAGCCGGAGCCGGTGCCGGTGCCGGTGGCGGTACATACGCCTGCTGGGTTGCCACGACCTGAGTTGGCATCACCACGGTTTCCACAAACTCGACCCTGGATGGATGCACCAGGATCTCCGCCTGGTTGAAGGAAGAAAAGCCTGGCTGGTTGATCACCAGCGGCGGCGACGGAATCGGCATCGGCGGATTCCCCACCCATATGGGGGGCTGGGGAATGGTAACGGAAGGCTGTTGCACGGTGATGGGCGACTGCTGAATCACCGTAACCCCATCGGGGCGTACCATGGCAAACTGGCCATCCCCCACGGGAACCGCATTGGTACCCATAACCGCCCCGCCTGCAACAGGGGCCATGGGCATCGAGGCGGGCATCATCCCAGGGTAAGCAAAGGCACCACCATTCATCTGCGCCGGAGGCGTTTTGACAACGACCGCCGCTGGCATGTTGTAAACCGGCAATTCCGACATGGTTGGATCAATGGTGTGACCACACGCGGCCATGGTGGGAGCCACAACACCTGCCAGCAATAACCATTTGCCGCGCCTGCTCATTGTTCTGAGAAAATACTGCATCTGCATCTCCTCGCCTCTTCACGACTGCGGTTGATTCGGGGATATGGCGTATATCGGAATCGGCTGATGGGGAGATTAGATTATTTTTAAACTTTCAAGTTTACGGTACAGGGTACTGCGACTGATTCCCAGGAGTTTGGCCGCTTTGCCCTTATTGTAGCGTGCCTGTTCCAATACCTTGAGAATCGTATCGCGTTCGGATTCGCCTTCGGCAAAAAACGGTTGAGTTAACGTTATCTTACCCGCCACCATGGCTTTCGGTAGGTGCTCCAAACCGATGACATGTTCACGACAAACCACAAAGGCCCGTTCTATGACATGTTCCAGTTCCCGCACATTGCCGGGCCAAGAGTACTGTTGGAGAATCTGCATCACTTCTTCGGTCACCGAATCGATGGCCTTATTGAATTTAACGCCAAACTTGCGAATAAACTGGTCGATCAGGAGTCCAATGTCGTCTGCCCGTTCCCGAAGTGGCGGCAAATGGATTTCCACGACGTTCAGGCGATAATAAAGATCCTCACGAAACAGGCCTGCGGAAACTTTGTCCAACAAATGCCGGTTGGTGGCAGCGATGATGCGCACATCCACTTGGATGGGATGGGCATCGCCGACCTTTTCGATGGTCTTTTCCTGGAGCACCCGCAACAATCGAGTTTGCATGTTGGCACTGATATCGCCGATCTCATCCAGGAAAAGGGTTCCCTTGTCGGCCAATTGAAAACGCCCCATTTTGTCTCTGAACGCCCCGGTAAAGGCCCCTTTGACGTGACCGAAAAGTTCGCTTTCCAACAAGGTTTCGGTCAATCCGGCGCAATTGACTTTCACCAGAGGCCCCTTGCCCCGCGCCCCCTGAAAATGCAGGGCCTCGGCTACCAATTCCTTGCCCGTACCACTTTCACCGGTGATGAGCACCGTCGTCTCCACAACCGCCAAATCTTCAATGAGGCTGAAAATCTGGCGCATCACGGCACTTTGGCCCATCATGCCATGAAAACGACTGCGTTCACGCCGGCTTTGCTCCAGCAGAGCCATGCGGGTAAAATCAAGAATGACCACCACGGCCCCTGTAAACAGTCCGCCATCATCCAGCAGCGGCGACACGGAGACGTGAATCACCTGTTGGCGTCCCTGGGCGTTTTGACACGTCATTTCCGCCCTTTCTACCGGCCTGCGCTCGTGGAATACCCGTTTGACCAGATCGCGTAACGGTTCGCAGTGAACGATCTCCAAAAAAGATTGGCCAATCCTCTCTGAGGACAGACCACAGACACGTTGGGCGGCATCGTTGATTTGGCGTATGCTAAAGTTTGCGTCCACCGAGATGATCGCTTCCTGGACACTGCGAAATATGGCCTGCAAATTTTGCTGAATGGCGTTGCGTTCATCCCGCAACCTTTTGTGTTCCAGGGCACGGCGTACCCGCTCACGTAAGGTGCCTGGGGAGACGGGTTTGGGGATATAGTCAAAAACACCCTGTTGCAACGCTTCCTGGGCCGTCTCCAGGGTTGGATGGCCCGTCACCAGGATCACGTAGGCCGTCCCATCGGTTTGCCGGATTCTTCTGACCAGATCCAGACCCGTAGCGTCTCCGAGCATGATGTCGGAAACCACCAAGTCAAAGGAGCTTCGTGACAGCAGTTCGCTGGCGATGGTCATGGATTCGGCCTTTTCCACCGCATATCCCGCTTCTCTGAGGACAAGCGAAAACAAGGACAAAATGCCGGGATCGTCATCGACGCATAATATATTTTCGGGTGCTTTGTTCATGATGCTCCTGCAAAACCTGGAACAGGGGGCGACGGTGCTGGAACAAAATGTCCCATGGAACAGCTTGAGTCAAGACATTTCGCAACATCCGTTCAAAACTGGATTTTTATCTATTTTACAATATTTTATATAAATTATGAGCGAAACGCGTCGATGAAAAAAAAGGGCATTCCCCGGAAACCTGTTCATTCTGGCAGAAATTCCATGTAAAAACATATTTTTACTGTTCATTTTTATGTGCTTGATAATTTTAAAATATTATATATTTTCCCTACCGGTATGACTGGCACGCCCTATGCGGATTATATTTTGAAAGATAATCATTAACCATTACTGAACTATTGACGCATCTTTTTGAAGAATTGGGAGATTTTTATGAGAGCCGATGCGTTGAAGGTATTGACCTCCCGGCCAACGACGCCGATACCCCATCGTAACGCCTGGCCATGGGCCAGACGGCGGGTATTGCATTTTCGCCATGGGTGCATCGTCTCAATCATGGTCATGGCCCTGTCTGCCTTGGCTCCGGTCTCCCTTGACGCCAATACGGACATCAAAGCGGTTGCCGATGAAAATGCCAAGTGCCTGCGCTGCCATGGCATGTCCACATTGAGTTATATCGATCCGATGTCTGGCAAACATTTGGATTTTTCTGTGGATGCAGAAAAATTTTCCCTTTCGGATCATGGCAGGCAAACCTGCATGACCTGCCACAAGGGAAATTTTGCGGGGCTTCCCCATCAACCCGAAGGGGTTACCGATCATCACAGCTGCGGGGATTGTCACACTGGGGACAAATTGATTCAACGCATGCGTCTGGTGGGGATTACGGCCCAATTTAAGAAAAGTGTCCATGTGCAAGAAAAGGTTGCAGGATTTGATTGTTTTTCCTGTCACAACCCCCACGAAAGCCGTCTTGAAGACCAGAGGGCACCGGAAGCGGATGTGGTGCAGCGTGATAATGGAGTTTGTTTGCGCTGTCATCAACAAACGATGACGGAGGTGGAAAAACACCGAATCATCCCCAAAGCTTCCCTGCACCTTGGTGCGGTTCGATGTCTGGATTGCCACACCCCCAGACCCGGGTCGGTGATTCATGCCATTGAACCGGCGGAAAGGGCTGAACGCAACTGTGTGGCCTGTCACAGTCGCGACTCCATTCTTTTGACCAAACTGTACAAATACCGTTTGCATGAAAGTGAACATCGGGCCGGATTCATCAATGGGGTGGTATTGAGCGACTATTATGTCATCGGCATGACCAGGCATCCTTTGCTGGATGCCCTGGGCATTCTGGGGGTTGGCGGGGCACTGGTCGGTGTATTGTTCCACGGTTTGGGACGTTTTATTGCGGGGCGAAGGAGGCAAAGCCATGAATCCTGACTGCGTCATTAAAAAGAAGGTGCTGCTCTACCCTTTGTGGTTGCGCATCTGGCATTGGAGTCACGCCGCCCTGTTCATCCTGCTGTTGATCAGTGGCATCAGTCTGCATTTTGCCAACCCCAACGCCCCGTTGATCCCGTTTGCCACGGCGAGGGTGTTGCATAATCTTTGCGGTTTGTTTTTAAGCTTTGAGTTTCTTGTGTTTGTTTTAGCCAATGGAATCAGCGGCAACGTGCGACATTACCGGCCTGTCATGAAAAATCTTAGCCAACGCCTCATGAAACAGGCCGATTTTTATGCACGGGGTATTTTTGCAGGGTTATCGCATCCTTTTCCGCCGACCTGGGAGCAAAAGTTCAATCCTTTGCAACAGATGACCTACCTAACCATCATGTATTTGGTTGTGCCGCTGATCATTGTTACCGGGTTTATGCTTTGGGTGCCCGAATGGGCACCGGAGCAGATTTTTGGAATGGATGGTTTGTGGCCAGCGGCGGTGCTGCACTATTTGGTTGGCGTTGCCCTGGCTGTTTTTTTCGTCGGCCATGTGTATCTGGTCACGGTTGGAAAAACCATGACCAGTCAAATTGAAAAAATGCTTACAGGTTGGGAAGAAATCAGCACCACCAAGGAGAACGACCATGAACGCCGTTAACACAACAAAAAAAAGAACAGGCCCAAGAACCTTCCTGATTTCTCTTGCCATGATCGGACTGATGGTCTGGGTGGGGAAGACATGGTTGTATCCGATGTTTTTTGAACGATACACCGGAGTGGTCAACGCAACCCTGACCTATGAAAGCTCAAAAGAATTAAAAGCTAGTGAAATCAAAGCGATCTCTGATGAATTGACCTTGCCGTACCGTGACAGGAAGGCCAGGGAAAAAATTCCCGATGAGGGGAATTCCTTTATCGAGCGGCTGCGGCGTGAGCGGGTCATGGAGTTGAAATCGGTCCGCGACGACAGCCCCTATCCCCACATTGGTTATTTTAAACGGGCTGGCATTACCCGCTACGATGGGCCATCCACCTGCCTGATTTGTCATGCCGACATGCATGCAGCCAATGGCAAGGGAGAATTCGTGAAGGTGAACACCCTGGAAGATGTGGTGGATACGGTCCATTTTCGTTTCCAAAAAAATTCCAAGGGATTTTCCACCTTTGGCTTTGATGGTCGCGAGGTCAACGCCGAAAATTCACTGTTGAACATACCCATGGGCAAGATTGACCGTGCCTGTGGCATTCCCGGTTCTTTTTCCTGGACCGGATGGGCGGAGCTGGTCAAAAGCAAACCGGAATCGGCCCATGGGGAGGTTGTCACCCGTTCCGAGGGATGTGGCCAATGCCATATTGGCGGCAACTATCACCCCGCCACCGAAAAAATGATGCCCATTGGGGACGTACCCGCCAGTGCCAAGGAGGGGATTGACTGCCTGATTTGCCACGCCGATGTTTACGATATGAACCAAAGGGTTGTCATTGCCGACAGCCATGGTCGCCGTTGGGATCAGGATCGGTCGTTGCGTGCGGCGATGACGGTGGGGACGCCCAAAGTGGACAGTTGTTTGAACTGTCACCAGCACAATCTGGGTGGTGATGCGTTTGAGGGTAATCGGGCCTCTAAAAATCGGGGTCACATCAACGAGCGGTTTTCCCATGATGGTGCCAAACGGGCCACACCTTTCAGCCCGTCCACCGATGTCCATTCGGCTGCCGGGATGAATTGTCTGGATTGCCATGTCCCCGAAGGGCATAAGATTCCCCGTGGTTTGCATGGGGTGGATTTGGTTGCCAACGATTTGCCCAACAAGCCGGTTTCCTGTGAAGGATGTCATACCGCGTCTCCCCATATTCGCGATGTCACCCATCGCGCCATCCTCAATGGTCACATTGCCCGTTTGGCGTGTGAGACTTGTCACATCAAAGAGTTGGCTGATTACAACGTGGTTTTGCGTGATTGGGTCTATCCTGTCTGGAACAAGGAGGAAGGTGTATATACCTACGTTGATGTTTATCAATCGGGCAAACCCGGCAAGGGGATGACTTATCTGTGGTTCAATGGCAACGGCACCTTCCTGGCCAATGCCCTGGGAGACAATCCCACTGGCGACAATCGTTACAACCCGTTGATGAACCAACTGGTTAAAATCGACGACCCCGAGGTTTTGGCGGCTATTCGTAGTGCCGCCGAAAAGTTAAAACTCACCTATCCCGATATTGATGTGGATCAATATGTCCGTGAAGCGGCCAATCCTCTGAGTCATTTTACACCGGAGCAGGTTGAAAAACGGCGGCTTTGGGTTGAGGAGAAGATACGGCCCTTGATGAAAAAGGGGATCAGTCGGATTACGCCGTTCAAACTGTTCAATGCCCGCATGTATGAGGACATGGGCAACCAGGGGTTGTTCGGGGCCATGATTTTGCCGTTCGATTATGCGAGTTACTATGAGACCGGTGACCCCATTCAATCGGTCAAGACCGCCATCAAACATCCCATTGTTCGGCGCATGTATGAAGCCCCGTTCAAAATGTACATGATGGATGCCTTCATGACTTATTTTGGTGTGGATGCCTGGTCGGCGGAGTATCCCTTGACTGCAAACGATGAACTGCAAAAGGTGGAAAAACATTGGATGCGCCAGATGGCGACTCTTATGATCAACCATGGCATCAAACGCGATGGCCGCACCTGCCGTGAATGCCATGCTGAAAAGGGAATTTTGGATTTTGACAAACTTGGCTACACTCCGGAACGGGCCAAGGAACTGCGTCATCTTCCCGAACTGGAAAAACAGGCCAAATAGTTGAAGGGGTGGATACGGGGAGGGGAAATCCTTGTTCGGCAAAAATTTTTGCGGGGGGTCCGGGGGGAGGTTCTCCCCTCGGACCCCCACAATAGTTTCATCCTAAAAAAAAGGGGGGAAACTGAATGGTTACCCTCCAACCCGATCAGACAAGGCGGCAGATTCGCAAAAAACGACAACATCTTTTCCCTATCAAACAGTCTCTTTAAAACCACCTTGCCCTGTTGATCCACCCCATGAAGGTGGAAGACACTCTTTGCCAAGTCGATTCCAAGTACGGTAATGTTGTCCATGATCCATCCTCCTTCATGTGCGAATGGTTGGTGATAACTCCATTCTGGCCCATTTCGAGGCCGTTTTTAAGGGGGATGGGGCCATCCCATCAGTACATTCATTTCACAGAGGTTCAAAATTGCAATAGGGAGTAGGGAAATGGATATACTGTCCCCAGATTTCCAGGTTTAATTGAACTGCAAGGCTTGACGGTTGTCTATCAGATTTGCTCAATACTTGGCATCGATCATTGTTTCGGGAACTGGTTGGCCGTTCCTGGCCGTCATGCGGCGCATTCATTCAAAAAGATTTAGAAGTTTTCGGATCTCCTCGGCTTGCTTGGCCGGTTTGGTCAAAACAATGGTCAAGGCCCAATACTTGGTACTCTTTGTCGTTAGTGCTTTGTGATAGAATCGCGCGTATAGCAATGGCTTCCTGGGATTTTTGTTGTTCGAACTTTCCATACACAGAAAAATGCAAGTGAGAGTAAACGGTTTTTGTGTGGTTTCTAAAAAGGACGCGTAGCAATCCTGGGGGATTTTTTATCCCCTTTCCTAACCATGGAAAAGCTCCTGTTATGCGCATGAGATTGGCTACTTTGGCAGGGATAAAAATATGAGCGGCTTGTCCTTCAAGTATGGTGGTGTTCAGCATCCTAAGATGTGATAGCTGTAGATCTGTGGCATCGAGTTTGTTGCGGCCCACGGTTGGGACATGGAGTAGCTCTACGAATGATACTAAGTCAGCATGTTGTGGGCCAAAGCCGATGCGTGAGAAGCCGCGATGGTAAGATTTCCCGCCGCCAGAGTACTCTGGCAAGAGAAATGGGTGATGAACATTGTATTTACGCCAGAATGATGCCCCATCGTCATGGTATTCAAGAATCTTTGGAAAAATTGACTTTTTTTCAATGTTCTCGTCATAATTGGCATCCTGCCCAACAAACAAAAAAGTTGATTGATCTGGATCGACGCCCTGATAGGGCTTGCGAGCAAACAGGTCATTGAGTTCAGGACTGGGGTGATCGACATACATCATGCTTCTCCTGTAGCAAACTCACCAAGAAATGATCAGCATAATTGTACTGTTTGGTGGTCGAAACAGCAACCTTACTCATTGGAAGTACCTGCCGAATGGAGCACGGTGTCCTTTGGCTTTGCTGCATGAATATTTACCTGTAAATTCAATGGATTGCTATATAAATGATGCCGAAATTTGGCACTTTTTAGAAAATCCCTGAAAAGTTAAAGCTCTATCTAATTGGGAAATCCGGGGACAGTATATCCTAATTAATTGGGAAATCCGGGGACAGTATATCCTTTTTTTTGTGGCTGATGGAAAAATGGATATACTGTCCCCGGATTTATCAGTAGAACCTTGCAGAGGCTCATCAACTCACCAAGTACGTGGTACAAACTTTCCGTCATTGGCCAGCTTGACGCTGTCGCCAGACTGAACGATGACGAACAGCCCTTCATTCATGGCGAATTTATCTACATCGTTATCAATCAGGATGCCGGCCACGGCACCCATCACCCGTGCGCCACCTTCACCTTCGTAAAACTCCTTGAACTCGCGCACCCGTTTCAGATGATCACGGACATCCTCGGCGGTCAGGCGACTCTTGACTTCCACCAGGACAACGCTGTCGGTGTTGTCTACCAACAGATCAATCTCCATGCGGCGGTTGCCGTCCAGGCTCTTTGCCTTGACCCGAGGCGAGACACGATGCACGGGGATGCCCCGCTCGGCAAACAGTGTTTCGCAGGCCGGAGCAACGATGCCTTCGACGAACTCACCCCACCGGCTACCCAGGTTGCCAACCTGCTGGCTGACCTCCTTGATCTTGCGGTCGGTTTCCCTCATTTGAGTGGAAACTTCCTGAAATTTGCGGTCGGTTTCCTGGAACATTTTCCATACGTCGTCAAAGGTTACAGCCTGCGTCATGGCGATTTCTCCTGCTATAGCGGCATTATAGACCACAGGATACCCAGTTTGTTCCGCAAATGGAACTCATTTTCCAACTTTCGTACCGTAAATCCGGTAGAGTAAAGAACTTAAATCCGAAATCCGGGGACAGTACATCCTTTCTTTGGTAGCCGATGGAAAAATGGATATACTGTCCCCGGATTTCCCGATGGAAAAATGGATATACTGTCCCCGGATTTCCCCGAATTTCACGCGATGGAAAAATGGATATACTGTCCCCGGATTTCATGTCCGCGATGGAAGAATAGATATACTGTCCCCGGATTTGGTTCGGATTTCATGTCCGCGATGGAAGAATAGATATACTGTCCCCGGATTTGGTTCGGATTTCATGTCCGAGATGGAAGAATAGATATACTGTCCCCGGATTTGGTTAAAGTAAAAATTGGCAATTCTGGCCTTATCCTTCTTGCCGCGCCACGCCTTATGGACTGTTCGCCAGAGATTGGGAAAAACGACAATCCGATCAAACAAATTCCCGGTACGTTTCACAACGGGGTAACAGCCGATGCAAGACCAACTATCGCGCATGTGCTACGAATGATGCGGACCAGGACATCGGGACGAACTTCTGCCAATTCGCGGGTAATGGACTCGGTCCCAAGAGTATAAACTTTATCCAGACGTATCCAACTCGGCAGGGGCAACGCACCAATGATCAAGTCAGATGGCTCAAGATGCATGGCGTTTTCTTGCGTGGGAACGGAAGTAATGGCCAACCCAATAAAGTCTCCGTACCTGTCCGGGAAAGTCAGAGCCAGCACCGGGCGTTTCTTTCTGAAGGACAAGTCGGCGAAAGGGAATGGCACCACGACCAGTATGCCTGGTTTACATGTCATTCCATGCCTCGTCCGTTGGATTGTCCCAAACCTTGCGCATGGAGACCAGTTGCGCATACTTTAAGGGATCTCGTTCCTGATCTTGCCTACGGGTGTGTTCCAGGTAGCTGATAAAATCCAGTACCTCTCTGGCAAGGAGTGGGGGCAGGTTGCTAATCTTTAGTTGAAGTTCTTCGACAAGGTCCATGGTCATCGTTTTTCCTCCTGCTGTTTTATCCATCCCCCCAACATACGCCCAGTTTCGTCTACGCCACGAATGGCAAACTCAAAGGGGAAATCCGGAGACAGTATATCCTTTTTTTGGTGGCCGATGGAAAAATGGATATACTGTCCCCGGATTTTCCTGCGTCATGGCGATTTCTCCTGCTATAGCGGCATTATTGACCACAGGATACCCAGTTTGTTCCGCAAATGGAACTCATTTTCCAACTTTCGCCCCGTAAATTCAGTATAATAAGAGAACTTAAATCCGAAATCCGGGGACAGTATATCCTTTCTTTGGTAGCCGATGGAAAAATGGATATACTGACAACACTTTACTCATACATGCCCTGCATGCAATATATTGATGTTACGCAATCTTATAAGGATGTGGGTAACGATATACCCTTAACCCCCGCAATAATTTTAACCTTGCAAGGTTTTGTTTTTCCGTTGTCGTTCGATGTGGATACGGCGATTCAGTGCCGAACGGGAGATTCCCAACATGGCGGCTGCGGTGCCCTGATAGCCTTTGCTGCGACGTAAGGCTTCCTCCATGAGCTGTCGTTCGACCTCCTTGAACGAGGGTAACGGATCGTCGATGGATCTGAAAATATTGTTTTTTTCATCCCACCTCCCGGAGACGAAACGGGGAGATGGGTGGCCCGCATTCTCCAACCGCATGGCCAGGTTTTCCCAAGACAGTTCGCCATCCGCATGCCGGGCTACGGCATCGTGAATCAGGGCTTGCAGTTCACGCACGTTGCCGGGAAAGGGGTAGGCCGTGAGCCGTTGAAAAAAATCGGGTCGCACCCTGGGAGTCGGTTTGTTCAAAGCCTGGGCGGATTCGGCAATAAAATGTTCGGTCAACAGAGGAATGTCATCGATGCGTTCGCGCAAGGGCGGTATCGATACTTGGTGGGCGGCAAGCCGATAATAGAGATCGGCGCGAAATGAACCCTCCAGCATTTTGTCTTTCAGCGCAACATGGGTCGCGCAAACCACGCGGGCATCGGTTGAACGAAAGCTGTCGGCCCCCAAAGGATAATAGAGTTTTTCCTGGAGCAATCTGAGCAGTTTAATCTGGGATTCCTGGTCGAGGTCGCCGATTTCGTCGAGAAACAGGGTTCCCCCTTGAGCCGCAGCCACCAATCCCTGACGGGTGCTGTCGGCACCGGAATAGGCCCCGCGAACGTGGCCAAACAAAGTATCAGAAAACATGGTGCCATCAAGCCCGGCCACGTTGACGGCAATCAACGACCCCGTTGCAGAACTGGCTTTATGCAAAGCTTCAACCATCAACTCCTTGCCTACCCCGGTTTCTCCCTGAATCAAAACCGGCTGTTGCGAGCCTGAAACCGTTTCAAGATAGCGGAAAATTTCCAACATGCGACCATTGCGGGTTTTTATCGCGGCAAAGGGGCTGTCCTTCCCCAAACCCCGACGCGGAGAAGATGGTTGCAGGGGGAGAACCGTTTTTTGAGGCATCGCCATGGCACTTTTCACCAGGGCCAACAAGCGATCCTTTGGTATCGGTTTGGCGATAAAATCATTGGCCCCCCCTTTCATACCGGCAACCACAACGTCCAAATCCACCACCGAGGTCATCATTACCACCGGAATGTTGGGAAACCCATGCACCACACCAGCCAGCAAATCCATGCCGGAACTATGGCGACCGTTGGCATCGAGGAATACGATCATGGCGCCGAAGCGTTGCAAATAGGGTAAAAGTTTTTTTCCATTCTCCAGTGTGACCACCGGCGGCCATTTTTCCTCCGCCAGCATGTCTTTGATTGCCATGATGGTTTCCTTGTCGTTGCCTACAAGAACAATGGCGGCGTAACGGAACAATACAGATTTGGCAGGCAAGGTGGCATCCTTGAATGTTATGCCCTTCGGGCAAGAATCATTACCTTGAGGGATTCGCCCCCAGACTTTGTTTTTTCAATATGCCAAAATATCGTCAACGTTACGCAGGGTAAAACATACCCGGTAGCTCTTGACAAATCATATTACTGAAAGCTAGTCTACGCACACAGAAAAAACAAAGTTTGCCACAGCATGCTGCAAAAAACACGGTCGGGATCCGGGGGGATGATTCTTTAATCCGTAGCCGAAATGAGGATCAAAACCCAGTGAACGTCTATACTGCATCCGGTTTACCCAAAAGAAGCCATTGTCGGATTCCATCGGGGGCGCAACAGAGTTCCATCCGTAGGGTTGGATGGTTTGCGATCTTCCTGGGTATTTTTTTTCCGGCATCTGTCGCGTTGGCCAACTTGTCAGAGGAAGATCTCGCCATTTTTCAAAATTATTTTGCTGTGCTGGAGGAAGGAGGGCCTATCGACAGTGTCCTTGATCGTTCATCCTGGCCTGATAACGATGGTCTGGCGTCCTATCTGGAACTCGAACTTTTACTTCATCCCCGTTATAACGCAACGCTGCCACAGCTTCTGGATTTTCTTGAACGTCGGCCCAACCATCCCCAAAAAAAACGTATTGAAAAAATGGTGGAGACGCGTCTCTCCGAAACAATGCAGGAAAAGGAAGCCTGGACATGGTTTGACCGCCACCCCCCCGTTTCCGCAGCGGCCCGAACTTATTATACCCAGTTGCTTCTGTCAAAAAAACGCGTCGCAGAAGCCTTCCCCTTGTGGAAACGTTTGTACCTCGACGGAATGGTTCTCCCAGAGGATCTGAAAGAAAAAACGGTTGAATTTGAAAGACAGCTTGGTGTCGCCGACCGGGAAAAACGCGCCCGCAACCTTATAAAAAATGGCAGCCACATCAACCTTGCCAATTTTGTCCAAAGTTTTCCAAAAAATCGACGGGATTATTTTTTGGCACTAGAGGCCGCAACAACAGGTAACGAAAAACTTTTTTCCGAATACCGCAGACGCCTGCCGAAGAAAGAAGCCAACCAATCGGAGCTGTGGTATGCACGCATCGAATGGTTGAGAAGTCATGGTTCCCTGGACAAAACATACGAAATGCTCATGGGACCGGAAGGCCGACATTTAAATGTCAACGACAGCTATAAATTACGTTATAAATTAGCTAAATATTTTTCTGGACATGATCGACTCAAAGAGGCATTCAACCTGTTAAACCTGAAGGCCAGAGAGAAGGGAGCGGAACAGGAAGATTTTCTTTGGCTGTCCGGTTGGACAGCCCATCTTCTGAAGCGTGACGGTCAGGCCATTGAAATGTTCAAACTGCTTGGAAAAAAGGCCAAGACGGGATCTCTTCGTTCTCAGGGGGCTTGGTGGGCGGCAGAGCTGTCCCATTCCAAAAAAGCCAAAAAGGCATGGATCGACCAAGCCGCCCAGTTTCCCGACACCTTTTATGGTTTATTGGCCCTGGAAACCCGTGATGGTCGTCTACCCAATCTGAAAAGATCCGCGTCCCAATGCGACATCATCAGGGATCCTCGAATCAAGGAAGATTTTCAAAGGATGCTCTGGTTACGGGATGTAGGCCGAAATTATTACAACGGACGCGAAGCTGAAAATTTGGCGCAGCGTTACAATTTAGGCACTGAAGAACGTTTATGTTTGGCAAGCAACTCAGGTGCCTACGATTACGCCATCAATCTGGCGCGCGACATGAAGAAAGGTGGACAATTTTATTGGCAGGGTCTCTACCCGGTCCCCGACTGGGAGCCAGGTTGGGGGTGGCAACTGGATCCCGCCTTGATTTGGGGCATGACCCGGCAGGAAAGCATGTTTGATGTCCGTTCCAAATCTTCTGCCCAAGCCCAGGGGTTGTTGCAGATTATTCCAGCAACGGCCGAGGAGGAAGCCAGACTCAGTTCGTTCCCCCCCCCCAATCCCCGCTTGATTTATGACCCCGCTTATAATCTGGCTTTGGGTCAAGCCTACATAAAACGTATGCTGTCTACGTTCAAGGGGGATTTGGTTTTGGCACTTTGCGCCTATAATGCGGGTCCGGGACGGGCAGAAAAATGGAGCGAACGCCGCCAGATCGAACCAACCCTCACATTTATCGAAAACATACCTTTCACCGAAACGCGCAACTACGTCAAACTTGTCATCAACGGGATGGTACACTACCAATTGATCCTGTTCGGCAAAGGATCCATTCTGAAGGTCATCAAGGGAGACGAACCCGGATCAGGTTCTTCCTGAGTGGTACCTTCTCTTGGCATGGCTGACAATGCGGCGATGGTTTATTTATTGGCGGTTTGCGCCCCCTGAAAACTGGCCATTCCAGCTTTGGAAATGTTGACCTTGAATGCTTGAGTCGCTCCTTGTTGGGGAACGTTGGAACGTTCATCAATGGCACTTGCCGTTGCCGAGGCACTGGCATGCACTTTGGCACCCAGCTTTTGGCTGGCCTGCATAGCACGTGATGTCATTAAGTGGCTAACATTGGTCATAAGTGAATTTACTTTGGAAATGGCCATGTTGATAGTTCCTTCTTTTTAGCTAGCGGTGACTGGAATTTCCAGTCGCTTGGATTGAGTTTTTCCATCCTTTTTTGCTGCGACGTTAATGAAGCATGATTGGTGCCATTGTTGGAGTCATTCCAAATCATTTTGTCAAACATCAGGACTGGATTTTCGGGGGAAAATCCAATTTTTTGACAGAAAAGCAAAAAGGAGACTGATTCCTGTCGGATGAAATGGTAGAATGTGTTTTTGAGTGCACTGTCCGCTGGCCAGACCGGCTCACAAGGTGGGGGTGGATGGTTGCCTGGATTCCAGAAGTTCGCCTTTGGGCGTTTTTGTTCAAGACTCTTGCCCATCCCAGGGGGGTGGCAAGATACCAGGAGAATTAACATGAGTAAAGTTTATCCGGTTCCTGAACATTTTGCTGAGAATGCCTTCATCAACGAAGAAAAATATCAACGGTGGTACAAACAATCCCTCGAAGACCCTGAGACATTCTGGGGAGATCGGGCGCGTGAATTTGTACACTGGTTCAAACCCTGGGATCGGGTCATGAACTGCGATATCAGCAAGGGCCACATCCGTTGGTTTGAAGGTGGCAAAACCAACGCTTCCTACAATTGTCTGGATCGGCATCTGGAAACCCGTGGCGATCAAATCGCAATCATTTGGGAAGGGGATGACCCCAACGCCGACCGCCGGATCACCTACCGCCAATTGCATGCCGAAGTTTGCCGGATGGCCAACGTTCTCAAAGGTCGAGGTGTTGCCAAGGGAGATCGTGTCTGTATTTATCTTCCCATGATTATCGAAGCGGCTGTGGCCATGTTGGCCTGTGCCAGAATCGGGGCCGTGCATTCGGTCGTTTTTGGCGGATTTTCTCCCGATTCCATCAAAGACCGCATCCTTGACTCCGACTGTCGTACAGTCATTACCGCCGACGGTGGTTTTCGTGGCGGCAAAGTGGTGCCGTTGCGGGCCAATGTCGATCAGGCGTTGAAATCCTGTCCCAACGTGAGCACGGTTTTAACCCTGCGTCACAGTGGCACCGAGGTGAATTGGGTCGAAGGGCGTGACATCTGGTACCATGAAGCGGCTGCCAAGGTGGAACCGGTATGTCCCGCCGAAGAAATGGATGCCGAAGCCCCCCTGTTCATTCTCTATACCTCGGGATCCACCGGTAAACCCAAAGGGGTGCAGCATTGCACCGGGGGATACAGCCTTTATACGGCCATGACCCACAAGTTTATCTTCGACTATCACGATGGTGATGTATTTTGGTGCACGGCGGATGTGGGGTGGGTCACTGGGCACTCCTATATTGTTTATGGTCCCTTGGCCAACGGGGCAACCACCCTGATGTTTGAGGGAATCCCCACCTATCCCGATGCTTCCCGTTTCTGGCAGGTAATTGACAAACACCAGGTGAATATTTTCTACACTGCCCCCACCGCCATCCGATCGCTGATGGGATTGGGAGACGATCCGGTCAAGAAAACCAGCAGGAAATCATTGCGGCTCCTGGGGTCGGTCGGTGAGCCTATCAATCCCGAAGCCTGGGAATGGTATTATCAGGTGGTTGGGGACAAGCGTTGTCCTATCGTCGATACTTGGTGGCAGACCGAAACCGGCGGTATCATGATTACGCCGTTGCCTGGGTGCACCCCTTTGAAGCCCGGCTCGGCAACCCGGCCATTTTTCGGTGTCGAACCCCAACTGACCAGTCCCGAGGGGAAAGTCCTGGAAGGTGAGGCCGAGGGTAACTTGGTTCTGGGCCGGGCATGGCCAAGCATGATGCGTACCATCTACGGTAATCACCAACGCTTTTTGGAAACCTATCTGACGGCGGTTCCAGGAAAATATTTTACCGGAGATGGATGCAAACGGGACAAGGACGGCTATTATTGGATCACGGGTCGGGTCGATGATGTGATCATCGTTTCGGGCCATAATCTGGGAACGGCGGAGATCGAAAGTGCCCTGGTGCTCCATGAATGCGTTTCCGAAGCGGCCGTGGTGGGCTATCCGCACAACATCAAGGGCAATGGTTTGTACGCCTATGTTACATTGATGAAGGGGATAGAACCGTCAGAAAAATTACAGAAAGATTTGGTCGCCCTGGTGCGCAAGGAAATCGGTTCCATTGCACATCTTGACATCATCCAATGGGCACCAGGACTTCCCAAAACCCGTTCTGGAAAGATCATGCGCCGTATTCTGCGCAAGATTGCCGCCAACGAATTGGAAAACCTTGGCGACACCACCACCCTGGCGGACTCCACTGTAGTGGACAGCCTGATTCACAATCGGTTGAACAAATAGTCATCCAGCTTGGAGAGTTTTTGGGTTGATCCCTTTGGGGCGCGAGGTCATGCGCCCTTTTTCTTTTACCATTCTCGAAGAAGGAGCATAGAGGACAGATGGGACGCGTTTATAATTTCAGTGCTGGTCCCGCCGCCTTGCCCGTGGCGGTATTGGAGCGTGCTCGGGATGAAATGCTTGACTACCAGGGATCTGGCATGTCAGTGATGGAGATGAGTCACCGTTCAAAAAAATATCTGGGTATCATCCAGCATGCCGAGTCCATGCTCAGGTCTCTGATGGGCATCTCGGCTGACTACGAGGTTTTGTTTCAGCAGGGTGGGGCTTCGCTCCAGTTTGCCATGGTGCCGATGAACCTGATCAGCGACCCCAAGGGGCAAACCGCCGACTTTATTCTCACCGGAAGTTGGGCCAAAAAGGCCATGAAAGAGGCAAAAAAAGTTTTTTCCGCAACCCGAGTGGCCGCATCAACCGAAGATTGCAACTTTACCCGAATTCCAACACAGGACGAACTGCGTCTCAATCCCGATGCGGTTTATGTTCACATGACGACCAACAACACCATTTTTGGAACCGAATTCCACTATACTCCCGATACTGGCAAGGTTCCTCTGGTCGCCGACATGTCATCCAATGTCCTGTCGCGGGTGATCGATGTGAACCGGTTTGGGATCATTTATGCGGGGGCGCAAAAAAATCTGGGTCCCAGCGGTGTGACGGTGGTGATCATTCGCAAGGATCTGGTTGGCCGAAACGCCAACATGCCGGTGATGTTGGACTATAAGGCCCAGGCCGAAGAGCAATCCATGCTCAACACCCCCCCGACCTATGCCATCTATATCCTTGGATTGGTATTGGAATGGGTTCGTGATCAAGGAGGCGTGGCAGGAATCGAACAACGCAATATTCGTCAGGCGGAGCGTTTGTACGGAGTCATCGATGCCTCGGGGTTTTATCAATGTCCCAATCAAAAGGACAGCCGCTCACGTATGAATATCCCTTTCACACTGAGCAAACCCGACCTCACCGAAACCTTTTTGTCGGAGTCGAACAAGGCGGGATTGGTCACCTTGAAGGGACATCGTTCCGTGGGGGGGATGCGAGCCTCCATTTACAATGCCATGCCCGACGAGGGTGTGGAAGCCTTGGTTGCTTTTATGTTGGACTTTGAACGCCGATATGGTTGATCCAGGAGGCCATCGTCGAATTCATCCGGTAGCAAACCGATGAAATGGATTGCGTATCTGAATGCGTGCTGTTAACATCGGCGCGGCTATTATAGAGAGTCTCACTGAAGAATTGATGCGACAGGATCTGCCTTGACGTGCTTTTTTAAGGCACGGGTGTGATGATGTTTGCGGCTTTTTCGGAAAGGTTGGGGGCTAGTGCCTAAGTCCCAGCCCAGAAATCCAGGCCAAGCATCAGGGCAGGAGGCTTTCTGAAGCAAATCCGGGAACCATTGCCTTAAACACGTCAACAGAAATGAGGGAAACATGACCGTAAGCTATAAAGAACTGGGCCTCGTCAATACCAAAGCCATGTTCAAGGCCGCCTTTGAGGGCAAGTTTGCCATTCCGGCCTACAATTTCAACAATATGGAGCAGTTGCAAGCCATCGTCACCGGCTGCGGCCAGTCGGACTCTCCTTTCATCCTACAGGTTTCTTCCGGTGCCCGGAAGTATGCCAACCAAACGCTGTTGCGTTACATGGCCCAGGGTGCAGCAGAGTTGCTCAAGGAGATCAATCCGCATCTGAAGTTTGCACTGCATCTTGACCATGGCGACACTTTGGATCTGTGCAAATCCTGTATCGACACGGGTTTTTCCTCGGTCATGATCGATGGTTCGCACCATTCTTTCGCGGACAACATGGCCTTGACCAAGAAGGTTGTGGAGTATGCGCATGCCCATGACGTGAGCGTTGAGGGCGAGCTGGGTGTCCTGGCGGGTATCGAAGACGATGTGGTTGCTGACAAGTCCACCTATACCCGTCCTGAAGAGGTTGAGGAGTTTGTCAGCAAGACAGGTGTGGACTCTCTGGCCATTTCCATCGGCACCTCCCATGGGGCCAACAAGTTCAGCCCCAGCCAATGCACCCGCAACGCTGAGGGCGTTCTGGTACCGCCTCCTTTGCGTTTTGATATCCTCGAGGAGATTGAAAAGCGGATTCCCGGGTTCCCCATCGTCCTGCATGGATCTTCTTCGGTGGTTCCGACTTACGTAAGCATGATCAACGGCAATGGCGGTGCCCTCAAGGATGCGGTGGGCATTCCTGCGGAACAGCTGCGTCAAGCGACCCGATCTGCTGTCTGCAAGATCAACATTGACTCCGACGGTCGTTTGGCCATGACGGCGATGATTCGCAAGGTTTTCAAGGACAAACCCGCCGAGTTCGACCCCCGTAAATATTTGGGGCCGGCTCGCGACGAGTTGACGAAGATGATCATAGAGAAAAACAAGACCGTCCTTGGCTCTGCGGGCCAGGGCAAAGCCATCTTTGGCGGCAAGTAGTTTTTATCACAGGGACGGTGTGTTGCACACACCGTCCCTGTGAATCGATGGCGGGCAAGCTCCGTAGTCCTGGGGCGGTTGATAATGCCGGGGCAGCCATGACGGATATTCGTTGGAAACAGCGTTTCGACAATTTCGACCGGGCCTTTGTCCTGTTGCGGGAAGTTCAGGAAAGGGGCATGGACTCCCTTTCCCAGTTGGAAAAGGAAGGCGCAGTCCAGCGCTTTGAGTTTGCCTTTGAGCTGGCATGGAAAACCCTCAAGGACTACCTGGAAGAACAGGGGGTGGTCATTAAGGAGGCTACGCCCCGCAAGGTGATCAAGGGGGCCTTCTCCGTTGGTGTTCTGGATGATGCGCAGGTTTGGATGGACATATTGCAACACAGCAACCTGCTCTCTCACAAATACGACTTTGAAACCTTTGACGAGGCACTGAAAAAGGTGGCTACCCGTTATTTTGCGGCTTTTGATCGGTTGCACGAGTTTTTCTTGATACGCTCTGTTGAAAATGAGTAATTTGGGATTGAGTCAGCGTGAGTTGGCTTTAATGCACGAAGTTTTCCGGAGGATGCCAGAAATCCGTGAAGTGATCATGTTCGGTTCCCGAGCCAAAGGCAACTATCGGCCCCATTCGGATGTGGATTTGGCTCTGGTGGGCGTGTTTGATGAACTCAGGGCAGAAGCTGCGGTTGGGGCTTTGGATCAGTTGCCCATGCCCTATGAATTCGACGTCAAAGCCTACGACGGCATTCGTTATCCGCCTTTGCTGGAGCATATCCGGCGGGTGGGTGTGACCATCTACCGGAGGGAGGAGCATGGGAAGCCTCAGCCAGAAGACAAAGAGTCCGTGGTGCGCGATGTGTTGTGGGGATTACCTTGATGTATCGGAAAAACAAAATTTTCCAATTATTGGAAGAAAAAAGGGGTCTGGGGGATTACCCCCAGGGTTTTGATTTTGAATTGAAACAAAAAGCTTCATTACCTTCAGGGGGGTTGGGGGCGAAGCCTCCAAGGTTTTTTTCTTTGCCCGAAGGGCAATAATGTACTATAGCCCCCCCCCCTTGATCGGGAAACCTCTTTCAGGACAGCTTAAAGAGGCGGTCGAAATTGGCTACCTTAAAGATTCTTTCGACTGTGGGCTTGCAGTTGATGATGTGAACGTTGCATTTGTCGCCGCCGGCATACTCCCGCAAGAGCAGCAACATGCCCAGGGCGGAACTATCGAGATACTCTACCTTTTTCATGTCGAGAACAAATCTCTTATCTGGCGGCGACTTGGCATAGACATCACGGAATTCTCGGTGAATTTCAAAATTGAACCGTTCCTCCAGGACAACGACCACACTGTCGCCCTCGTTTGAAACCTGAATCGCCATAAAAGCCTCTATATTTACAGTGTTTTTATAATTTTAGTCGGACTACCACGGGCCATTATGGGGGAAAGTCGAAGCAAAAGCTACAAAAAAAATACCGTTCCGAGTTTTACCAAATATGAATAAACTTTTTTATGGTATAGTTTTTTTATAGAACGGTAATGATTTTTAATATAACAATAAAACCACAATCAATTCTTGCCTTATTATACCGACGGGAGCATTTGCACAACAGTTATTGGAAAATATTCTTCCATTTGTTGGGTATTGGGCGTATCGAAAAGACAACGCTTGAAGTCAGAAAGCAAAAGTCAAAAACGGGGAAGAAAGCTTTTTGTTTAAAATAAAAACCCTTGGGAAAGAATTCCCCAGATCCCTTATTTCTTCTCAATAATTTCAGGACATCTACGCCCGAGCATTGACCGAAACGAGGATCAAGGACTACGAGGTGAAAAGCGATGATTGAGCAAGAAAACTACATGCCTGAAAAATTTCGTATTGGGCATCCGGCTATCGATGTTCAGCACGAAGTTCTTTTTGTTTTTTACCATGAATTGATGCTTTCGCTCCAAAATGCCGACGATAGTTACCATCTTTCGGATATATTCCTTGGGCTTGGCTCCTACGTTTTGAACCATTTTAAATTTGAAGAGGATGCCATGTTAGCGACTCACTATGAGCAGAGTGCCGCGCATTGTGAAGAACATCATTTATTGAAAGAAAAAGTGGCTGAGTTCCACAATCGTTTTGTTTCGGTTAAAAACATGAAGGAAGAACATGCGATTGCTCAAGAGATTGCGGTGTTTCTTGCCAACTGGTTAGAACATCATATTGCCGAGGTTGACAAACAGTTGGCGCACCATTTAAACCAATGGCAATGATTGTCATTTTGGCGACAGGTCATTCCTGGAAACCAAAAAAGCAAAAATTATTGCGGAGGTTAAGGCGTAGATCATCCCCCCCGGACCACCACAGAAGTTTCAAAAAGAGGGGGGAGGCAGAACTGTTGCTCTGAAAGAGGTGAAAAAATGGCTCTTAAAATATCTAAGGATGGGGATACAGTGACCATCATGTTTCCCGAAATATTTGGTTTTTCATTGCGAAGGGAATTCAAAGAGGCCACGAGTTCCCACCGGCCAGGAATCAGGTACCAGCTGGATTTGCGTACTGTCACAAAAATTGACAGTTCCGCCTTAGGCATGCTGCTTTTATTTCGGGAGGGGGCAGGAGGGGAATCGGCGGATATTTCATTCATCGGCGTCAGACCAGAGGTTAGACGATTGCTGCAACTCGCCAATTTTCAAAATTTATTTAAATTTTCATGATACAAATCTTGCTTGGGCCCCAGACATCATGGTTCCGGGGGGTTGACTTTGTTTTTTTGCCCTAAGGGCATGAGGTTGAACCAATCGTTGGCTTGACGGCGCACGGTTTCCGGGTCCACGCCCTTTTGCCGCAACTGTCGTAGCGAAACGGCACCGTCGCGTTTGGCCAGTCTTTTGCCCTGGGAATCCGTAAGAAGGGGGTGGTGCCTATATTTTGGGGTGTCCAGCCCCAACAAAGCTTGGAGCAAACGGTGAATGTGGGTTGAAGCAAACAAATCTTCACCTCGGGTCACATGGGTGACACCCTGGAGATGATCGTCAACGGTCACTGCCAGATGATAACTGGCAGGCACATCCTTGCGCGCCAAGACCACGTCGCCAACCCCCGCCAAATCGACCCGTACCCACCCCTGCCTTTCGTCAAACCACGAGAGCGCACCCGTCATGGCCAGGGCGCGGGACAAATCCAACCGTAGGGAAAAAACCTCTCCCCCCATCATCCGATCATGACGGACGGACGGGGTCAACGATCGGCAGGTTCCCGGATAAACCCACTCTTTGGAGCCATGCGGTGCCTGCCCCGAGGCCGTCACCTGATCCAGGATTTCCCGGCGGGTGCAAAAACAAGGATAAAGCAATCGCTTCTCCTCAAGAATTCCCAGGGCAGACGCATAATCCGTCATACATTCAGACTGACGCCTGACAGGGAGCCGCCAAGTCAACCCCAACCAAGTCAAATCTTCCAACAAGGCCTGTTCAAATTCCAAACGACAACGCCCCCGGTCAATATCCTCAATGCGCAAGATGAACTGGCCACCCTGCAAACGGGCAAAATCGTGGGAAAAGATGGCGGAACAGGCATGCCCAAGATGCAGGAATCCGGTGGGACTTGGAGCAAACCGGGTTGTTATTTGAACCATAGAACCGGCGTTATCTGGTTTATCTCTAAGGGTCATGACCATTGTTTCGGCCAAATGATGATCCTGGCATTTTAAATGTCAAATCCATAAAAAAAAGCCTGTCCCCAAAGGCAGACAGGCCAAGCGACAAGGAGACAATCACCGTAAGCAAGGCTCAAACCACGCCCAGCCTTACCTTCCTTAAAAAGAAGAACCGCTCGATTCCACAACCCTGATCAACCGGTCGGGCTGCCAAGTATTTCCGGTCAGCCCGACCGGTACAAAACCATCCAACTTTCAGGACGGGACGGATTTTCGTTATCTTCCGAGCAATGCCAAAGCAATAGTGGGTTGCTGATTGGCCTGCGCCAATATCGCTACCCCCGCCTGTTGCAAAATGGTGTACTTTGTCAAATTGGCCGTTTCCATGGCAATGTCAGCGTCCTGAATGCGTGAACGGGCCGCATCGGTATTTTCAACCACGTTAGAAAGAGACGCAATCACCGACTGGAAACGACTCTGAGCCGCCCCCAACGCAGAACGAATATCGGAAACCGAGTCCAGGGCACTATCGATGAATCCCAACGCGGAATTGGCTTTGGCCGCCGTGGAAACCCAAACTTTGGCACTGACTGTCGCCGTCACAATCTTGGTCGTCGCTGAGGCATCACCCGTGTTAAAGCTGTAATTGTTCAGGCCAAGCTCTTCAAGTCCGGCGCGACCTACAGTGACAGCAATGGTTTGGCCAGCGTCCGGACCCACATGAAAGGTTCCCGCAAACTGCTGGATTTTATAAGATCCCCCATCCGTCGATTTCTTCACACCGCCCAACAGCTTGACGTTGTTGAACTCAGCATCCGAGGCGATACGATTGATTTCGGCCAACATTTGCTTGAATTCTTCGTGCAGGTTGGCCCGGTCGGAAGCGGAGTACGTGGAGTTGGACGCTTGAATGGCCAATTCCCGCATTCTTTGCAAAGCATTCTGGGTTTCATCCAGGGCACCTTCGGCAACCTGGGCCATAGAAATACCATCGTTGGCATTGCGAATGGCGACGTTCATACCGCGAATCTGCGCCACCATGCGGTTGGTTATGGCCATACCGGCGGCGTCATCTTGCGAGGTGTTGATTCGCATGCCCGAAGAGAGCCTGGAGAAGGTTTTGCTCAACTGGAGGGTATGCTTCTCAAGATTCCGGCGAGCATTAATAGACGAAATACTGTTATTGATAGTCAGAGCCATTTTACTTTTCCTTTGGTGGTCGGCATTACATTCTCCGTGTCATCCATCCCTTGTGACTTTTGGGCTGTTCCGTTAGCCGAGCCAACCCGACCCGGTAAAAAAATTCAAGCTTATAAAGGGGTGGTTCCCTTTATCTTCCAAGCAAGGCCAAAGCGATGGTGGGTTGCTGATTGGCCTGCGCCAATATGGCCACCCCGGCCTGCTGCAAAATCGTGTACTTTGTCAAATTTGCCGTTTCCATGGCAATGTCAGCGTCCTGAATGCGTGAACGGGCGGCATCGGTGTTCTCAACCACGTTGGAGAGAGATGCAATCACCGTATGAAAACGGCTCTGGGCTGCGCCGAGAGAGGCACGAATATCGGAGACCGAATCCAGGGCACTGTCGATGAACCCCAAAGCGGAATTGGCTTTGGCGGCCGTAGAAACCCATACTTTGACGCTGGCTGCCTTAACCGAAGTCGTGGAAACTGCCCCGTTGGCAAAGCTAAAATTATACAGGCCAAGTTCTTCCAGACCTGCACGACCTACAGTGACGGCAATGGTCTGCCCTGCGTCGGGACCGACATGAAAGGTTCCAGCAAATTGTGTGACCTTGTACGAAGCTCCCAATGAGGTTCTTAAACCACCTAAAAGCTTGACGTTGTTGAACTCGGCATCCGAGGCGATCCGGTTGACCTCGGCCAGCATTTGCTTGAATTCTTGGTGCAAATTGGCCCGGTCGGATGCGGAGTAGGTGGAGTTGGAGGCTTGAATAGCCAACTCCCGCATCCTTTGCAAAGCGTTCTGGGTTTCATCCAAAGCACCCTCGGCAACCTGAGACATCGAGATACCATCGTTGGCATTGCGGATGGCAACGTTCATACCCCGGATTTGAGCGACCATACGATTGGTAATGGCCATGCCGGCGGCGTCATCTTGCGAGGTATTGATCCGCATCCCCGAAGAAAGTCTGGAAAAAGTTTTGCTCAGTTGGAGGGTATGTTTTTCAAGATTTCTTCGTGCATTGATGGAAGAAATGCTGTTGTTGATCGTGAGAGCCATTGAAATATTCCTTATAATTTCGGAACCGCGATTTCCTATGTTATCAATCCCTTGAAAACACTGGGTTGTTCAATTTAACGGGCCAACCCGACCCGGAAAAAACGATCATTTCATCAGGTTTTACGACCGTCACGCGCCAAGCAACGCCAAGGCGATGGTCGGTTGTTGATTGGCCTGAGCCAATATGGCCACCCCGGCCTGCTGCAAAATCGTGTATTTGGTCAGATTCGCGGTTTCCATGGCAATATCGGCGTCCTGAATACGCGAACGGGCGGCATCGGTGTTCTCAACCACGTTGGAGAGAGATGCGATCACCGTCTGAAAACGGCTCTGGGCTGCGCCAAGGGAGGCACGAATATCGGAAACCGAATCCAGGGCACTATCGATGAATCCCAACGCAGAATTAGCTTTGGCCGCCGTGGAAACCCAAACTTTGGCACTGACTGTCGCCGTCACAATCTTGGCCGTCGCTGAGGCATTACCCGTGGTAAAGCTGTAATTGTTCAGGCCAAGCTCTTCAAGTCCGGCGCGACCTACAGTGACAGCAATGGTTTGGCCAGCGTCCGGACCCACATGAAAGTTTCCCGCAAACTGCTGGACTTTATAGGATCCCCCATCCGTCGACATTTTCACACCGCCCAACAGCTTGACGTTGTTGAACTCGGCATCCGAGGCGATACGATTGATCTCGGCCAACATTTGCTTGAATTCTTCGTGCAGGTTGGCCCGATCGGAAGCGGAATACGTGGAGTTGGCCGCTTGAATGGCCAATTCCCGCATTCTTTGCAAAGCGTTCTGGGTTTCATCCAGGGCACCTTCGGCAACCTGCGCCAACGAAATGCCGTCGTTGGCATTACGAATCGCCACGTTCATACCGCGAATTTGCGCCACCATGCGGTTGGTAATGGCCATACCTGCGGCATCATCTTGAGAAGTATTGATGCGCATCCCTGAGGAGAGCCTGGAAAACGTCTTGCTTAGTTGTAACGTATGCTTTTCGAGCTGCCTGCGGGCATTGATCGAAGAGATGCTGTTATTAATAGTCAGTGCCATGATAATTCTCCAAATACTCCGTAAACTTTCGTAAACCCTTCCCTGGATTTTTTTGGGTCCTTTTTGATAAGGGAACCGACCCAGGCTCCCGACCGCAAACTTTGAAAAGAGATCCTAACGATCAACCAAAAAAACCACCTTTTCAATTTATCGGTTATTCTTTACCTTTCTTGAGCTTTTTTTCGCTCCATCATCGCCTGGACCGCCAACGATCCAAAACCGGCGCAACAAATCAATTAAAAAACCCTCTTTTCAAATTATCGGAAAAAATTGCGCACTCTTTAGAAAAAAAACGCTTCGCACGGTTTGGAAGGCATTGCGGGGGTTGAGGGAGGGATGATCCCCCCCTAACCCCGCCATGGTTTCAATCTTAAAAAAAGAGGAAGGGGGACGGCATGGTTCAATCAAGGCTGCCGTTGTTACGCAGGGAGATCGTGGGCCACCCCCTTTTTTCCGCCATGGCCCGAAAATGGGCGTCGGGATCCACAACCCTGGGATGGTCCACCTTTTCCAGTAAAGGGATATCGTTCAAGGAGTCGGAATAAAACCAACTTCCCGACAATGTCGCACGATGTTCGGCCATCCATCGTTCAAGGTGTTTGATTTTGCCTTCCTTAAAACAGGGAATCCCCTTTGGACGCCCCGTGAATCGTTCGTTTACGGATTCAATCTCGGTAGCCAACAAATGGTCCACCCGCAAAAGCCGGGCTATGGGGGCGGTGACGAAACGATTGGTGGCCGTGATGATGATAAGAACGTCCCGACGCGCACGATGAAATTGCAATAATTCTTCAGTTTTCGGGGCAATGATGGGTTCGATCATTTCCGCGACATATTGGGCACGCCATTTTTCCAACGCGGGCAGGTCAAAACGAGCCAGGACCGCCAGTTGAAAATCCAGATAGGCTTGGATATCCAACGTCCCCCGGGCATAGTCATCATAAAATTTTTTATTTTTTGATTCATGGAGTTGCCGGTCAACGATGCCCTGTTCCACCAAAAAACAGCCCCACAGATAATCGCTGTCACCCGCGAGCAGGGTATTGTCCAAATCAAAAAGAGCCAATGCCATCGCCTTGTCCTCTCTATTCTATAGAACATCTTGCCCTGCGGGCAAAAACCAAAACCTTGGGTGCTCTCGCCTCCAAACCGCAGCACGGGGGAGATGATCCCCATATGCGCTAACATAGGCCCTTGAGCATTGCCAACTGTCGCGTAACCGTTCAGTCTCCCCCCTCTTTTTTTAAGATTGAAACTATTGTGGGGGTCC
>JACSDG010000147.1 GCA_015660855.1 Magnetococcales bacterium | reverse complement strand
ACACATTGCAATTGCAGCCTCCTGAACACAAAAATCAGGCTTCTTGGAGACGTTGATCCAAAAACCGGTCAACGTAAAAGGGCGTTTTTGGACACCCCATGCTTGGCCTCTTTGCAATTTCTTCAAGATCTTTCGCAAATTCGACCGCATCATCATCAGTCATCAGTCCCTTTTCACCGGTCTTCAATCCCATACTGGTCATTGATCCTACTTTTTTTGTCACCACTTCAGTTCCTTGACCGTTTGGCATATTATATACCTCCACGTTTGATGGGCTCAAAGACTCCCAGGGCCTTCGTGAGGAAAGCCTACGACGCGTAGGCTAGCGGAAAAAAAAAGCTTTCGCAAGAAAAAAAACGCATAAATACTTTTTCGTTGGCACCGATCATCGTTTGAGTCACCGTTGGAAGGTGTGAACCGATTCTTTGTTTTTTTATTTTTTATGCGTCTTGAAAAAACAAAATTATAATCATCCCTGAGGAAAACAATAAAAGAATATCGCGCCATTCGGGACGATAGGGGACCGGTGGTGGCATCGGCAGTCCGGTCAGCACACCTTGGGCAACCAAGCGTTGTTCCTGCGCGACCATGTCCACCATCATGTCTGTCAAAAACAGACTGGCCCGTTGTCCTGACAATGTCACGGCCCCCCACCATCCCTGATGAACCTTGTCATCCGGAATCACCCGCGCACGGACCGAAGTTGCCAACGTAAACAGACGACCGACACATTCCAGGGTCCAGGAAAGCAGCACAGCCCAGCGCATCACCGGAACACCCATCCGCCCCAGGATACCAAACAGGCCACACAATCCCAGTACCATATCCTGGGGGGAGGAAACCCGAACCAGAACCCAGGCCAGACTGGCCATGCAAGCCAAACGGAGCATTTGTTGCCCCCCGAGGAGCAAACCCTCCCTGCTGGGCCATTCGGAAAATGGCAACAAAGCACTCCCCGGGACAAAAAAGCCGTGCACTAAAAACAAAACAAGGAAAAAAAAACGCAACCGCCGCAAAGGCAACAAAAAATCGCCCCATCCCATTCCCGCAAGTCTTGGAAGTGCCACCAATGCCAGCAAGACGAGCCACCAAGCCATCGCACCGCTGTCACCGTGGGTCAATACCGGCAACACCAAAAAAAAGGCCGCCAAACGACTGCGGGGATCACAACGGCGTAAAAAGGAAAGCTTCGCCGGGAGGTTCGAAAAGGTGTGCTGTTTGCCTGTCATCGCCAACGAGCCACCACCATCCCAAACATGAGAGAGACCGGATGTATAGCGCGACCGATTCCAGCGACCAGTCTGTCGGGTGGCGGCATCGTTTCAAGGGTCAAGTTAAAACCTTCAAACCTTTTTGCCATCCCTCGTAATAATTGCAGTTGGCAGGAACGATTTGTTTGGCGTGTTCCTTGACATCGTCCCAATCCATCATTTCCTCACCCCATTGCTCGATGGCCAGGGGGTTTTTCTGGAACAACGGCAGGGTGTCTTCCTTGAGAGAACGTTCGACATCACCGTCAAATAACCGATGGGCAAAGTGGGACGCCCGGTGCCGGGCGATGCAATCGACTGGAACGCTCCATTGGGAGCGATCCGGCATGGTTACGATCAACGTTTTTTTCATGTTTGCCTGTCCACGCAAAAGTTTAAGTCTTGTTATCATTCCACTCTATTGCGCACAGCCATGAGCTGACATGGTATGCCTCATCTTGAGCGTTTGGGTGGTCCCTTGCCATCGCGGGAAGCATTCCAACGCCCCAGAAGGTTAAAATTGTCGCGCAATGAGGAGAGCTGCATCAAGGATACCAGGGTGGCAAACCTTGCCCTTTGTTTTTCATCCATGGCAACAAAAACATTTTCTCCCGCTATGCGGATGACCCGGCAAGGACAGTGATGCACCTTATGCTCAAAGTTTAACTCCACCCAGCCTTCCATTCCCGGCTGGATGGCATCAGAAACGGCATCAAGCTTCAGGGCGACCCCTCCCAGGCTGACATCCATGCTGCACCCGGGAAAAAGACGTTTACCCCCATCAAGCGCAAACACCATCGGGATGGCTGCAACTTCACGGGGCCATTGTCGACGTGACGGAACCTCTCCGGACGACTCGGGCACCACCTTCTTTGCCAGTGGAACGGGAAAATTGGGATGATTTTTCATCGATGGCACTTTCCGGTACACGAATGCAAACTGAAAGTAACTAAGAATCCACTTCAACGCGATCCCGCAATCTTATCCCATGTTCCATCGGGATAGTGCAACCTTTGAATGCTATCGTATTCTTAGTTCATTCCGTGCGCCACAAACGGCACACGGCAGGCGGTGGTGCAAAACTGTGAATTGCGCTAGCATGTCGCTGGTGATGGTAACCCCTGGACTCACCAAGGGGTTGGTTATGGATACCGTTGGCAAGGCGTGTTTCATGGGCGTAGAAAATAAACCGAACCGTTTTAATCCGTTTGATTTTTTTCTGTTTGGTTCCCGCCTTTCCAGGGAAACGGAGCTCCTTGGCACCTGGTTTAGCGACAGACGGTTTCTCCATGACCATGGCTGGGGTGGTTTTGAATTGGAAGCCTGGCTTGTGGATGCCAAGGGATATCCAGCCCCCCTCAACCAACGGTTTCTGGAGCGGTTGGGAAACTATCCCCTGGTTCCGGAACTGTCATTATTCAATGTGGAGCTGAACACCGAGGAGCGTCCCCTGAAAGGGGATGCCCTGCGGCGGATGCACGATTCCCTGGCCAGCACCTGGTCTTTTTGTGACCAGACAGCGATGGAAATGGGGATGGGGCTGATGATGATCGGAATTCTGCCTACGGTCACCTTCGATGACCTGACTTCCAGCAACATGACCCCTGTGAGTCGTTACATGGCATTGAATGAACAGGTCATCCGCATGCACGGCGATGACCCGTTCGAGTTGAATATTGCCGGGCGTGAACATCTGTGCCTTGAACATCACGACATCCTGATGGAGGCAGCCACCACCTCATTTCAGATCCACCTTCAGGTCAACCAGGAGGATGCGGTTCGGATGTACAATGCCGCCCTGATAGCCTCCGCACCCATGGTGGCCATTGCCGCCAACGCCCCGTTTCTGTTTGGAAAATCACTCTGGGATGAAACCAGGATTCCGGTATTCGAGCAGGCGGTGCCCCTGGGGCGGGATCGTGCCCTGAGTGGCCCCTTGCCCAGGGTCAGCTTTGGTCATGGTTATGTTCGGGAATCCCTGATGGAACTGTTTTTGGAGAACCAGCAATCTTTTCCGCCACTGTTGCCCATCGGTTCCAACGACCGTCCGGAGCAGATGCACCATGTGCGCATGCACAACAGTACCATTTGGCGTTGGAACCGGCCTTTGGTTGGCTTTGACGCCATGGGTCGGCCCCACCTGCGCCTGGAACACCGTGTGACCTCCGCCGGTCCCACGGTCATGGATTGCATGGCCAATGCCGCCATGTTTTATGGACTGGTCTACGCCCTGTCGTCCCTTAAAACGCCTCCGGAAAAGCTGATCCCCTTTTTTGAGGCCCAGTCCGGATTCTATCTGGCGGCCAGGCATGGCTTGGACGCCCAGATCCTTTGGATCCAGGGTAACCGGGTTTCCTTGCGGGAGCTTCTGTACCGGGATCTCCTTTCCCTGGCCAGAAGGGGTTTGGAGCAGGCGGGTCTTGACATGGCCGACATCGATATTTTTTTGGGAATCATCGAGGGTCGCCTGCGGACGGGGCAGAATGGGGCGGTTTGGCAACGCGCCTATGTGAATAAACACGGCCCGGACATGGGTGCGCTAACTTTGGCCTATCTGCAACGACAACGCACCATGGAACCGGTGCATGGCTGGACACTCTGATGCTCACCATCCTGCACCATCTCCCGGAGGGGTTGCTGACCACATCCGCTCCTGATCTGCACCGGATTCTTTCCGGTCCCACCCTGTGCCACCTGCCGGGAAAAAATACCCGCCCCTTGTTCGTCTCGGTACTGTTGCACGGTGATGAAACGACCGGTTTACTGGCTGTGCAACAACTACTGGCCCAATATTGGGGTCGCACCTTGCCCCGGTCCCTTTCGCTGCTCTTGGGTAATGTCGCGGCGGCCCGGTGGCAACGGCGGCATCTGGACGGACAGCCCGATTACAATCGTATCTGGTGCGGTGAAGGGGGAGAGGAGTTTGTCATGGCAGGGGAAGTTTTACAGGAGATGGCCCGGCGTGAGGTGTTCGCCGCCATCGATATCCACAACAACTCCGCCCCCAATCCTGAGTATGCCATGATCCCCCGCCTGGATCCTTCCCACATTGCCCTGGCGCGAATGTTCAGCGACAAACTTGTTTTTTTCCTCCAACCCCATTCGGCGCAATCTTCCGCCTTTGGCGAGATTTGTCCGGCGGTGACCATCGAGTGTGGTGTGCCGGGGCAGGCAAAAGGGTTGGAGGGGAGTGTGCGCTTTTTGGACCAACTGCTCAATCTGGAGCATCTGCCTAAAGATCCCGTCCTTGTGGAAAAGATGGATCTTTATCGGATTGTCGCCACCCTCAAGGTGCCTGGGTCGCGCTCTTTTGGTTTTGATCCCAAAGCAGAGTCGGGGCTGTGTTTTATGGTGAATCCGGCCAGGCATAATTTTCAGATCATGGACCGGGGGACGGTGTTTGCCACAGGTTGTGATGGCCTAGGTTCTTGTCTGGAAGTGGTGAATCTGGAAGGGCAGGATGTGTTTGCGCGTTTTTTTCGCATGGACGGCCCAAGCCTTGTGACGGCGTGTTCTTTTGTTCCGGCCATGCTGACCATGAACCGAAAAATCATCCAACAAGATTGTTTGGGATATATTCTGGATCGGGTGCGCCATTTCCCTATGGCAGGGACGGTGGTTGTCGATCAAAGGACCGGGGGGACCGGGGGTAGACGGGTTCACACCCCCAAGATTCCATGACGGAATGTTGGAACTTACTTCAAACATTTCTTGAGGTCATACGCCGATGAACGACCGAACTGAGGCCAGTGAACGCGAATTGGAAAACCGTGAATGGCGGGAATCCCTGGAGCATGTTTTTCGGGAGTCCGGGGCCGGGCGGGTGGTGGAGTTGCTGCATCTTCTCCAGGATCAGGCCCAGGCCCTGGGTGTCGGTGTCCCCTTTTCCGCCAACACCTCCTACACCAATACCATCTCTCCGCAAGAACAACCCCTTTTTCCAGGAAACCCGGAAATGGAGCGGCGGATTGAAAGCATGATTCGCTGGAACGCCATGGCCATGGTGGTACGTGCCAATCGGGAGGAGGTCGGTATTGGTGGCCACATATCGACCTACGCCTCCGCCGCCACCTTGTTCGAGGTGGGCTTTAACCATTTTTTCCGTGGTCCGGATCATCCCTGTGGCGGCGATATGGTGTTTGTCCAGGCCCATGCCGCTCCGGGCATCTATGCAAGGGCTTTTTTGGAGGGGCGTTTGGATGAGTTGGACCTGGCCAATTATCGGCGGGAATTGCGCGAGGGGGGAGGCTTGCCTTCCTATCCCCATCCGCGTCTGATGCCGCACTTTTGGCAAGTCCCCACCGCCTCCATGGGCTTGGGTCCTATCCTTGCGATCTACTTGGCACGTTTTCGCCGCTATCTGGAGGATCGGGGGCTTAAGGAACGCAATGATGCCAAAATATGGTCTTTTATCGGCGATGGTGAAACCGATGAACCCGAAGCCCTGGGAGCCATTTCCCTGGCGGCCCGAGAAAGTTTGGACAACCTTGTCTTTGTCATCAACTGCAACCTGCAACGCTTGGATGGTCCCGTTCGTGGCAATGGCCGGATCATTCAGGAATTGGAAGCCAATTTTCGCGGGGTGGGTTGGAATGTCATCAAGGTTCTTTGGGGTTCGGACTGGGATTCTTTGTTCGACCGGGATCGGGAAGGGGTATTGCGACAGCGTCTTGGCGAATTGGTGGACGGGGAATATCAAAGGTTGGCCATTGAATCGGGGGATTATATCCGGCGCAAGGTGTTCGGGGGGGATGTGCGCCTGGAGCAACTTGCGGCACGGATGTCGGATGAAGAACTGCGCCGATTGAGCCGAGGTGGGCATGATCGGAAAAAAGTTTTTGCCGCCTACCAGGCCGCCATGAACCACAAAGGCCGACCAACGGTCATTCTGGCCAAGACCATCAAGGGTTATGGCATGGGTCCGGCGGGCGAATCCATGAACATCACCCATTCCCAAAAACAGCTTTCCGTGGAAGATTTGCAGCGTTTCCGGGCACGGTTTGACCTCCCTTTTTCCGACGAAGACGCGGCACGCATGCCTTTTTTCAAACCCGCCGGGCACAGCGAGGAAATGGATTATTTAAAGCGGCAGCGGGAAAATTTGGGAGGCAGTCTCCCTTTGCGGCGCACCCCGGCCGCCCCCATCATCATGCCGGACCCTGCGTTTTTTACTGAATTTCAAAAGGGGACCGGGGATCATGCCATTTCCACCACCATGGCTTTTGTGCGTTTGTTGGGTCGGTTGTTGCGGGAGAAAGGGGTGGGAGAACGGATTGTCCCCATTGTTTCCGATGAGGCCCGCACTTTTGGCATGGAGGCTTTGTTTCGTCAGTGTGGCATCTATGCCCATGGCGGCCAGCTTTATGAACCGGTGGACTCCAAATCTTTGCTCTACTACAAGGAGGCCCGGGACGGACAGATTCTGGAGGAGGGAATCACCGAAGCGGGGGCCATGGGATCCTTTATTGCCGCCGGGACATCGTTTGCCAATTTTGGCGTCACCATGGTTCCCTTTTTCATTTACTATTCGATGTTTGGTTTTCAACGGGTGGGGGATTTGATTTGGGCAGGAACCGATATGGGTGCCCGGGGGTTTCTCATGGGAGCCACCGCTGGGCGCACCACCCTGGCTGGGGAGGGGTTGCAGCATCAGGATGGGGCCAGTCATCTGTTGGCCCTGCCGGTTCCCACGGTTCGCGCCTACGATCCTGCCTTTGCATTCGAGTTGGAGATCATTATCCAAGAGGGGATGCAGCGAATGTTTGTGGAGCGGGCCGATTGCTTCTATTACATCACCGTCATGAACGAAAACTATATCCAACCTTCCATGCCCGAGGGGGCGAGGGAGGGCATATTGCGGGGGATGTATCTTTTTCGTCCATCGCCTCTCCCGAAGAGTGAAAATCTGGTGCATCTTTTGGGCAGTGGGGCCATTTTGAATGAGGTTTTGGCGGCCCAGGAGCTTTTGACCGGCTATGGTGTGGTGGCGTTGGTCTGGTCGGTGACCAGCTACAAGGAGCTGCGCCGGGATGCTTTGGATGCGGAGCGTTGGAATCGTTTGCATCCGCAGCAAAAACAACGTGTTTCCTTTTTGACGCGTTGTTTGGCGGGGCAACCTGGACCGGTGGTGGCTGCGACTGATTATGTCACCGCGCTACCGGATTCGGTGGCGCGGTGGGTGGAACACGGTTGGACCAGTTTGGGGACGGATGGTTTTGGTCGCAGCGACAGCCGGGCTTCTCTCAGGGATTTTTTTGAAGTGGACCGCAGGTTTATTGCCCTGGCGGCCCTTGAAAGCCTGGCGCAACAGGGGAAATTCCCCCTGGAGATGGTGCTGACGGCCTTCAAGGATTTTGGCATAGACGCCGACAAACCCGACCCCGTAACCGTTCCTGGAGATTATTGGCGTGACCGGAGAAAAAAATAACGCAACCTGGAAAGTTAATGGGGGGCATTCTCCCGGCACTGCGGATTGGAGGCGGCAGCCCTCAAGGTTTTGGTTTTTGCCCTAAGGGCACCAAGTTTGAATCCAGACTGCCCCTCTTTTCATAGGGCGCGTTATGTTGCTCCCTTTCCAAGTCTTTTTTCCAAAGCTTCGATCAACGGTGGAAGATCCTGTCTGACCGTCTCCCACACCAGGGAGTAGTCCACGCCGTCGTATTCATGGATCATCAAATTTCGCATGGAGACCATGGCACGCCAGGGCAACCCTGGCAACGAGGCACGGCACTGCTCGGATAACCGTCTGGATGCCTCTCCGATAATCTCCAGTCGCCGCACCACAGCATCCTGCGTGCGTACGTCCGTGACGAAACCCGTCTTGTCGATTCCTCCCATATATTCCACGGCCAGTCTGGCAGAATCCAGCATGTCCATCAGGTAGCCGGTATCACGCTCCATAGACGCGCTCCGCAGACTCCAAGATGGCTTGACGGCGGTGGAGATTCCGACTGGATTCAACCCCCCTGCGACTTACCAAATCCACCTCTCTCCCGAACACCCCCTTCAACTCATCCCGCATGTTGACAAAGTCAAAGAGGGTCCATTGAGCATTGTCTGCAAAGGACACCAAAACGTCCACGTCGCTGTTGCTTGAGAATTCTTTCCGCAGCACGGAACCGAACAGGGAAAATTCTGTGATCTTCCAGCGTTCACAGAAAGCCCTGATGGATGGCATGGGTAAGTGTTCAAAACCAGTCAGCATGATTTCACCCCAACGGCAATTGATTCGACGACAAATCTGGGAACATGATGCCCTTCGGGCAAAAACCAAAACCTTGGGGAAAGGCGAAGAATGAAGCTTTTTATTTAAATTCAAAAACAAAGTCAAAACCCTGGGGGCAATCCCCCAGACCCCTTTTTTCTTTCAATAATTTTCCAAGAGGGGGGGGGGAGATTATTGAATGTCAACACGCCCTAGCGCATATGGGGCGTTTCCTCCAGGATTTTGATTTTTTCCTGAAGGGTTGAATGTTCGTAGCAGCTTAAAAACATATCCAAATCGGAACGATAAACGTTTGTGTGGATGTCCAGAAGTCCCAAAACCGTGTCGTAAAGATTATCGTGGCTGAAAGGTTTGGTTTGTAACTTGCGAACACAGTTCGCATCGATTTTCATACTTTGAACGAAAGAGGAAGAAAACCAGGCATACATGGGAATTTGGGTTTGAACTTCAGGGGCCAGAAAAAAAGGCAAACCATGCAGATAAAGGCCGTTCTCCCCCAGGGATTCTCCATGATCGGAAAAATAAAGCATGGCCGAATCAAACCGGTTTTGTTGACTCGATAAATGATCCATGACCTCCCCAAGAATGTTGTCGGTATAAAGTATCGAGTTGTCATAGGTGTTGACGATGGTTTGTTGTTCGCAGTTTTCCACATCCTTGCGATCACAGGTCGGGGTATAACGACGAAAATGCTTGGGGTAGCGCATATAATAGGCGGGGCCATGACTGCCTTTTTGGTGCAGGACAACGACCATGGGACCGGTCTGAGTGGTCATGATTTCTTTGAGGCGCCGAACCAATACTTCATCCAGGCAACCGTCGGCGTTGCAGAGTCCGGGAGTCTGATCATGGGAAAGATCCTGGAATTCAGACCGCACACACACTTCCTTGCATCCGGTATTGTTATCCAGCCACACAACGCGTAAACCGGCATGGCGCAACACGTCCAGGAGTCCCTCAAAATATCGGGGATCCTGGTTGGAAAAATGTTTCCTGGTTTCGTGGGAAAAAATACAGCGAACCGAAACCCCGGTCGAAGTCCCGCACGAAGTGAAATTTGAAAAATAAAAACCTCCCGCCTCTTTCATTCGGGGATTGTTGGACCGGGGATAACCCTGAAGAGAAAAATTAGCGGAACGAGCGGTTTCACCAACCACCAGCACCAGGAGCAAAGGTTTGGGATTGGCGGTGGCTTTGGGCCCCGGAATGGCGTCCAGACCGACCTGTTGCAGCTCCTTGTGCGTGACGAAAACGTCCCGACGCAGATAACTTTCAATACTGATGAATACATTGGCAGGGACGATCATAAAGCGAAGATGGTTATGGATACGATAAAAAATGGAAAAATCTTTATAATGTCCCAGGACAATAACCCCGGCCAATGCCAAGCTGACAAGGGCGATCCCCATATTTTTTGCGGCATGCCGCCAACCAACGCCAAAACGAACCGGCTGGCGCAAAATCAGCCAACAGGGGATGAAACCTTGCAGGACCATGTGCCATAACAAGGAAAGGGTAAGCAAATCCTTGCTTTCTTGAAGGTTTGTTTCAAAAACGCTACGAATGATCTCACGATCAATGATTGTTCCGAAGGTATCCATGAAACGGCTGGCCACCGCCGCAATCAGGAAGATCAAAACCAGGACAGTTTTAAACAGGTACGGCCATGCAAACAATACCAGTACTGCGTTCATAATTAACAGCAGACCAGCAAACAAGGATGCCAGGGTCATAAATGATAAACTATGAAATTTTATATTTAAACTATAAATCTCTTTCCAGAAAGAGTGGTTAAATAATAAAAGCAGTATGATGGCAACGAATAAAGCCACAAGACTGGCAGGGATCGGACGATGCCACCAGAAAATGCGTGAAAATACCGACTTGACGGGGAGTTGAACAGCCTTTTCGGCAGAGGGACCAGAGTTTGGCATGATGGCTTTGGGACAAACGGGTCAGGGAGTGAACATGATGCCCTTCGGGCAAAAAAACAAAATCAAAACCCTGGGGCTGCGCCCCTAGACCCCCCTTGGGGGGCAGTAAAATAAAAATCAAAGTCAAAATCAAAGTCAAAAGAAAAACCTTGGAGGCTCTGCCTCCAAACCTCCGCCGGGGGGGATGATCCGTAGAGTAGAGCACAGGCGCGGTGTCTTTCAACCCGTTTCCAGCACCCCCT
>JACSDG010000146.1 GCA_015660855.1 Magnetococcales bacterium | reverse complement strand
TTGACACCTTTCAGTCAATTTGAATATTGGAACCTCTCGGACACACCCCCCGGACCCCCGCAAAAATTTTTACCAATAACAATGTTAGCGCATATGGGGATCATCCCCCCCGGGCTGCGGTTTGGAGGCAGAGCCTCCAAGGTTTCTCTTTTGATTTTGACTTTCCTGCCCCCCGAGGGGGGGCAAGGGGCGCAGCCCCAGAGTTTCAGGGATGTCTTGGAGATTGAAAAGGAATCAGTTGGGGGTCCCTTTACCTTTAGGGGCTTCTTCCTCTTTAAATCTTTTGTAGATTTCTAGGATTGCGTCTTTTGATGCTACGAAATGCCCGACGAGTTCGGGGTCAAATTGCCCATCGCTCCCTCCTTTGACGATCTCGTCTACTGCCTCATCGAATTCCCAAACTCTTTTATAAGGACGGTTACTAACTAGAGCATCAAAAACGTCGACTATAGCCACAATCCTTCCCCAAAGAGAAATTTCTTGTCCTTTTAACCCCCTCGGATAACCTTTTCCGTCCCATCGTTCGTGATGACTCCAAGCTACATCCCAGCTTTTCTCCAGCAAAGGCATGCCTTTACTTTCATCCGGTCTCAATATCTTTTCCCCCTCATCGGCATGAGTTTTCATAATGGCATACTCCAGTTCGGTAAATCTCCCTGGCTTTGCCAAAATGCAGTCTTTGATGGCGATTTTGCCAATGTCGTGAAGGGCTGTGGCCTGGGCAAGAAGATCTAATTCTTCTGGGTCATTTATTCCATTTTTCTTGGCAAGAACTATTGCATAGTCCTGCATTCGGCGAACATGACTTCCAGTAGTGTGATCTCGAGCCTCGATGGAACGTGCCAAACGTTCAACCAAATCACTCTGAGTTTCAAGAAGATTTTTTCGGGATTGTTCCAACTGAAGGATCAGTGACTTGACATGTGAATGCCTCAAGGCCAACATTTCCACGTAGTAGGCGACACTCGAATAGTTGACAGGGGCTATGGTCATCGTCTCGATAGACCGACCGTCCTTCGTGCTAAGACGGAAAGATCCATAATCACCTATTATAAAAACAAAAGGCGTGTTTTTTATAAGCGCAGACCATCCAATATTTAAAGTAATAGATTTGTTGGGTCCACTCCCTATCTCTAATCCATAATCAATAAAAGAGTCATCCAATATAAGAAAAACAGGCGCAATATCACTGTCAAAAGTTTTAGAATTTTTCAAATCTTCTGGCGAAAATAATTTAACATTCATCATCCCTTTGCTTTCAAGACTCTTCTTAATAGGTTCAGTAAGCCATAAAGCTACCGATAGACCAATAGGTATATTTGCAATAATTTCTTCAAATATGGATATCTGGACAGTAGTATTCATTGAACTTAACAACTCTAATAGTTGATATAACACTATTCGTGAAAAGACAAAAACCTTGGATAATTTACCCCCAAACCACCACCGGGGGGAATCATCCCCCCCATCTGGACCCCCGCAATAATTTTTGCCAAACTTCGTTTTTTCGATACGTAAACTATGTTTCTGATCATATCCGTAGGGTTAACGCGAAGCACTACCGAAGCGGGTAGTCGGAAGCGGAGCCAAACAAAACCCAGGCCATTTTGCGCCAGAAGACCGCACACCCCAGCGGTCCAGGGAAGTTACGGAGGACACAAACTTTCACTTTGGCACCAAGCAGAAACGGGAAAAATAAACATTAACCCAGGCACCTGTCAAGGGATCGGTTCACCCTGAACCAAACAGAGGGACTCACCCAGATTGTAAAGTTTGACGGGAGATTTTTCTTTGTCCAGATCCACAAAGTGCAAAGGTTTGGTCCCTGAATCCTTCTCTTCCTTGTGGGCAAGATTGGTCCGCTCCACAATTTTGACCCCGTTCTGCCAACACACCAGCGATTGGTTTTCAGGAGTTGACTGAATTTCGCGCGCCATCGCTTCCGTGATCCCAAACAAAACCACCGCTACGCAAACGACGGTCCCCAAACGGGCTGCTTCTGGAATAAAACGCACCATAACAATCACTCCCCTATAAACATGACGCCCTTCGGGCAAAAATCAAAACCTTGGGGGCTGCCGCCTCTAAACCGCAGCACGGGGGGGGATGATCCCCCCCTTAACCCCCGCAATAATTTTTGTCAAACTTTGTTTTTCTGATACGCGGACAATCTAATTGACCTTGGCAAACTCAACCCGCCGATTTTGTTCCGCCTTGGGACTGCTCTTGATCAGCAAATTGGAAGACCCTTCGCCAGAAACCGTCAGACGAGAAGAATCAATCTGATGATTTTGCACCAAATAATCTCGAACCGCTTCGGCACGACGCATGGACAAGGGCCGATTGACCGCCTCACCACCCGAAATGTCGGTATGCCCGCTGATGTGCATCGTCAATGACTGCGATTGCTTGAGAGCCTCACCCATGCTGTCCACAAAACGCTTGGCCTCCGAAGTCAAAGAGGCAGAACCAAGCTCAAAGGTAAGAGGCATGGCCACCTTGTCTTTCTTGGCCTGGACCGAAGCCCCCTTGGCACTGGCAGGCTTCTGCGCCGGCTTTTCGTGACGCACCTCATCACGCGGTTTCACCGCACCATGATCGTCAGCATAGGCGTTGGCAGGCTCTTTCGCGGCATACTTCTCCGGTGCTGGCTGCGAAGCAGGAGCCGCAGCAGCAGGCGCAGGAGGAGGCATAACGGGATTATTCGCCAATTCCTGTGCCGGCGGTTCCGGAACAGCCGTGGGCGGCGGCGCAAAGCTATCGGCACCCTCATTGTGAATCTTGATGGCCCGGGTCTTCACTCCACGGGTCTTCACCTTGGGCTTTTCCCCCAGCGCTTCCAAAATCTCCGACGCAGAAGGTGGCTCCTGAAACATTGTCGTGGTCCCCTTACCATCCTCGGCCATAGCACCAGACATGGAAACCGCCATTACCCCAAAAAATAAAACCAACGGACGCACGCTCTTGTAAATTTTCACAACACACCTCCACACTCTGTACCAATTGAGGCCACCGGGACACCTTTGAACCACCCTGCAAACCCGTTAGAGCATCGACACCCATACCCTTAGGGCAAAAAATTATTCACCTGCCGCCGTTGCAGATGCCCCCTGATACACCAAAACAAAACCCGCCCTTCCAAAACCAAGTACCCCCAAACCCCAGGCGACCCCCGGAAAAACCGGGAGTCGCCCGCCGTTGTTACCTGACTTTAAACTTGATGTGCTGAACGCCCAACCTGCTGGCCGTGGCCTTCATGGCCCGATCACTCATGGTTTTCTCAATCTCCTCAAGGCTGCGAGCCTTCATCGGAGTCAGTTCCTTGACCTGCCATTCCTTAGGCAAAAGCGAGCTGATGTCGGCGTCACTGGCCAAACACATGACTTCCTCTTCCGACCCGGCCTTTTCAAAAGTGAGCGTAAACCTTGCCTGTTCGGCAGTTTCCGCCACGGGCGGAATGGCAATCGGCTGGTTGCCCTGCGCCTGTTTGTCCGGTTGGAAACGATTGGGATAGATCTGCGCAATGACCCCACCGGCATCCCTGTAGTAACAATAAGGATAACCATTCCGGGAAATGGACAGACTGAGCTTCATGTCATCGCCCACCTTGTAGCCAACCCCGGTCTTTTCATTGGTCGCGACGAGACGAACATCAATGGGGCTTGTGGGAGCCACAGTAACCGCAGCCTTCGGAGGTTCGGCAGGCATCGAGGACAAATTGACCTTGCCCAACATCAAAGACTCGTAAACCTCAAACGAAACATTACCATTGGGAACCAGGGATCGATCCGTCTGGTATTTGGCAATACCCGAACGCAATCCTTCATTTTCCTGACCATTGATATCCCCCTGGTAATGACCACTGCCCATCAGACCGGCCTGAATAAATCTGACCAGATCCGGACGCGGCGTCTTATCATACCATTCCCGCAACTGCGAACGGAACGCCGGATTGTTACCCTCGATTTCCAAACAGGTCCAGTAAGGAACCTTGGTCCACTTACCCACCAATTCGATCAGCCCCAGTTGCACCAGGGTGCGCACCGCTTGGCCACTGCTCTCGGTACTGTCCTTACTGACGTTAAACTGAATACCCGCCTTGACAATCTTCCCACCCGAGGCCCCGGCGTCAGCCCCCTTGCCAGATCGGGATACCGCCAACATGTTGCTTGCGTGAATACCAGGTATGTTGGTACGCGACGCCATGTCCATGAGCAGCATGTCCATGGTGACGGAGGAAACGCTGCGATCCTGAGACGCCCCAATATCGATAATACCCGTCGTGATGGCCCCACCCTGCTTGCCCGACATCACGGAGTCGTCAACCTGACTGATAGACCCCCGAATATAGGCAAGTGGCCACTCTCCAGTAAATTTATTCTGAGACATCAGCATATTGGTCAAATAATTCACCGAATCTTCGCCGCTGGTCTGATCCATATCAATGTATTTGACGGCCCCACTGGTCGCACTCATGGTGGAAATCGCCGTCAACAACATATCTTTAACGCCCAGCTTCAACTTGCCCGTGGAATCGTCCATGTTGCTGCTGGTCAGGGTAAATCCCTTTTTACGATGCTCCAAAAACAGGTCGTCCATACAGCGCAACGCCTCGGTAAAACCTGTCATGTTACGGGTTGGCATGGACTTCGGTGCCATGGAAATGCTCGCCTTGTCGGGATCCGGAAGCGCACCGCCACAAGATGTTCCCAAAAAAGCCGACAACGCAATGGTGCTCCAACGAAAAATAGTGCCATAATTCCGGTTATTTGCAAACACTGATCACATCCCCCTTAACGAGTGTGTTAACCTCACGTGGCCCCATGGCCCCCTTCTGTACCGTCACATTGCCCACGTTGACCCCACACTTGGCAGGTTTAGTCAAAGACTTGCTGCGCATGTCGGCGGCCGAACCCTGGCGCATGGCCTCCGCCTCCGCACGAAGCATCTTTGAAGAGGAAGATGTATCCATGTCCCTGCGTTTGTTCAGGTCATCTCCCCACACATGGGACACCGGCAAGGACATCAGCAAAGCAACCACCGGAACCAACCGTTTTTTCATTACTCTTCTCCTCTTTCCCTAAAATTTAACTCTCTATTACAAAACACGGCCTTCCTTTTCGGAAGACCGTGCCTTTAAGCCTCTACTCCTGCATGCCGCCAACATTGACGCTGTTTCTATTCGCTTGCCCATCGGTTTTGACGTGAGCCCCCCCCCGGAGTTCGGAATCCATCCGCGTGTTCCCCTTGACCCGGGAGTTGTTACCTACACCTCCCACACTCCCGCCTCTCGAAAAGGAGATCGGGTTGACCTTGCCGCTACTCCCTGCACGATCTGCCCGACCTCCTCCTGAAAACTTGGTACTGAGCTGCGTACTCAACAACATCTGCACAGCATCGTCAGACTGTCGCTTCCGACTGTCCGGAGCTGAAGCCTGAGCCTTGTCTGGAACCGGAACCGTGGAACTGCCAACCGACAAAGATTGGCCACCTCCATAGGCGCGAGGAGCTTGTTGCTGCACCGCATTCCCTCCCCCAGTACCACTCTGGGGACCCTGGATTACCCCGGCCCAGGCGGATGCCACAAGACCGCCTGCCAAAACAACAGCGCAAGCCCCTGCCAACCCGCCCAGTCGCACGACCTTCATGCCTCAACCCCACCCAAATTCAAACGCCCAGAAACGAAAAACTGAACCGAGTGGAACCTTACTTGCCCTGGACGCCACCGATGTTCATTTCCGACGTGTTGCCACTGCCCTTAACGGCGTTGGCCACGCCACCCTTGACATTGGTGTTGACCTTGGTGTTGCCTTGAATCTGCACAGTCCCCTGCATACCGCCCACGTTGGTGATCGCCTTGTTGTTGCTACCCTCAACGGCTTGCTTCACGCCACCATCAACATTGGTGTTCAGGTCGGTGTTGCCCTGGATTTGCACGGCACCGCCGGTTTGACCCTGGCTTTTGGGGGCTTGCACGGCCGCTGCATACACGGAGGAAATACCCAGGCCACTCAACAAAACGACGCCAGCGAAAATTTTCAGCATATTCTTTTTCATGGAAACTCTCTCTCTATATAGTGCTCAGGTTGTTGGAAAAGCGTGTCAAACAAAAAAGTTCGACTATTTGCCTTGGATACCACCCACATTCAGTTCAGACGTGTTACCGCTACCCTTGACGGCATTGGTCACGCCACCCTTGACGTTGGTATTGACCTTGGTGTTGCCCTGGATCTGCACTGTCCCCTGCATGCCGCCCACATTGGAAATCGCCTTGTTGTTGCTGCCTTCCACCGACTGCTTCACGCCACCGTCAACATTGGTGTTCATCTCGGTATTGCCTTGGATTTGCACGGCTCCACCGGGTTGGGATTGAATGCCAGCAGCAAAAGCAGAACCGGCAACGAGCATGGACAACGCAAAAGCGGAAACCACAATCTTCTTCATTGGTACTTCTCCTGTAAAAGTTGACTTCATTTAGGTTACAAAAAAATATGGACTTTGACCCTCTCCACAAGCACCAGCAAGCAATAACCCCGGCAGCGGATCTCGGCAGTGCTTCACCGAACTTTGGCCTGTGGCCCACCACCAAGGGCGGGTAACATGTGTCTGCCGATTCTCCCCAAAAAAACGCACCACCGAAACTTTGCCTAATTCATTCAAAAAGATGCCAGATCCTAACTCCCTGCCATGAAAAAGTCAAAAGCAAAAACTGGCAGGTCAATCCTAATCGCACCCATTTGGCTCATCAGTAACCGCCGTGAAAAGAAAGTTCTCGTGAAAAGCTTTTTTTTTCGTTTTTCCCGTCAAACACTCCCCCAACCGGGAATGAAAAACTTATTTGTTGCCCGTATAAGAACCATGTATCCCCATTTTATACTCCTTGCCAGCCAGATGGGTATGCAGCAAACCGAGTACTTTTTCCGCCTCCGGTTTGCCATCCAACGGTTTCATGGCCTGGTGCAACCCGGTCAATGGTGCTGAACTGGCTATGGCAACAACATGATCGGACCCCAAAGGTGGCTCCGCCTTTAACACCAAATTGTACGGTTTTCCCAGTGGAATTTCCAAGGGATCCTTGATCTTGCCATCATCCAACGGATACAGAAAGTTGACGGTCCCATCGGCGGCCAGGTTGAACAGCGTGAAAAATTTTTGCTCGTGTCCTCCGATCATGTACGTCATCTTCGCCCCCAGAGGATGTACGCCATCGTGGGGTTTGAGAGAAATACTCAAACTCTTGCCATCGCTGAGTTGTTTGATAACTTCGACCGCACGCCATTTATCGACAACCTTCTGCACGTCCGGCAATTTTGCAGAATCCCCTCCAGCCGGAGCTGCGTTGTCTTCCACACGCCCCCGGCCTCGAGTCAGCACCGGCGCATCTCCCGATGACTCAATATGGGCTGCAACATCTCCAAGGGCGGTTCTAACCACCTTCTCTTCCAAATCCCAAGTCAGGTCAACAGGTTCTCCCGGCTTGACCGCCGCCTTCGCGGTTCCATCGCTCGCCGGAACCTTCGCCGCAGCTGGAGCACTCGCCGCTGCATCGTCCACACGCCCTCGACCCCTGGTAAAAACCACGGGCTGTGCCTCCGCAGGCGGCTCCACCAAAGTAACCCCCTTAAGCTTTGCCGCCAGGGACTCAGGAGATTCCTTGGATTTTAATATGGCCAAACGTATCGCCGGCGGCTTTTTTGCTATTTCCATGGGAGCCGACGCCGCTTTCTTTGCCTGTTCCGACTTGGCAGACTGGCCCAAAGAAATTTCAATCCCTCCGCGAGTCCTTCCCGGAACCGAGGGATGTTGCAAACCCTCCGTCTGCATGCGGATGGCCTCCGTCACGTATTGCTTTATTTCATCCCCAGTGACTTTCCCATCCTTATCGCTGTCGGCCCCTCCACGCAAGGCCTTGGCAAACGACCAACTCAACGCCCCCCTGGTCTGTCCATCAATATCAAATTCCGGCGATTGTTCGTTATCCTGAACAGCTCCAATATAGAGCAGTTTGGTCTGGTCTTCGAGATCCTTTTCCCCAACCTGTGAAGGTTCTATTTTAAGCTTGTCGTCCTTGATGGTGGGATATTTGCCAAAGCGCGTCTTGTGTTTGACCAGGGGCTTGCCCCCACGGGTCATGGTTCCAGAATGGCAGGAATCGGCAACCATGATCACGGTTCGGTCCTGCCCCAAAGCTTTTTGCAACATGACGGCAACTTCATCATCGATAATACGCTCGTAAGTACCAGCACCCTCCCAGTTGAAACCACCCAACACAAACACCGAATCCTTGCCGGTCGCCTCGGAACCTTTGACGTGTTCATCTTCCCGGCTGCCATGCCCGGCATAACTGAATACGATCAAATCTCCCGGTTGGCTCTTCTTTAACAGTTCGTCCCAGGATTTCAATATATTGTCCCGGTTGGCATCCTTGTCGAGCAAAAGCTTGACTTCTTTGGCTCCCGACACCTTCAAGGCATTTTCAATGTCCTTGGCATCGTTGACCGCGCCATCCAGACTATCAAGAACACCGTTATTGGTGTATTTGTCGATGCCAATAACCATGCCATACATATCCGCCCGGGCATCGGACGCAATCGAGAGAAATCCAGCAAAAACAGATGCCGCCAACAAGGAATGTGCTAGACGTAACGCACGCTTTTTCTGCATGATAATCGCCCCTGACTATGAGTGTTTATCTACTGTTTTATTTCCGCTATCGGAAAAGTTTCCGTATTCCCCGCCGCTTTAAATGCCGCCGTTTGCGAATGTTTTCTCACATTGGCTGGCATCCGTTCTTTATATTTGGGAAGGTTTCGTTGCGAAGGTGGTGTCACTTCGGTTTCTTCTCGCGGGGCAGCTTTGTCGAGTCCTTGCAGCAGGGTGTGCGTAAAAAGTCCATGCCCACTATTGGGAAATTCATCCAATGCCTCTTGCGTCGAACTCGCCGCCCCTATCAAAAAAATTCCCCCTTCATCACTCAAATTTTCCATCTTCGATAAAGACATCGCCCCGCCAAAGCAAGTATCAAACAAAAGAACCAGTTTTCCCGTCTTTTTGTTGACATCCCGGATGCGTTCCAAAATCTCGTTCCCGCCCAGTCCCTTCTGTTCAATTTTGCCCTCACCAAGATCCACAGGGATAAAATAAAAATTATCGCTCTGATTGATCCCATGGCCGCCCAGATAGATAACGACCGTGTCATTCGGTGAGTTCACTGTCGCTACAAGGGCGTCGAAAGCTTTCAGCAGATTGGCCTTGGTCACCTTTTCATCCATGAGAATATTGGCATTCTCATTTCCCTTGCGATACTCCGTAAAGACAATATCCCCGCTGGCACTGGAGGAATCCACCGTCAAAAATTGCGAGAAAATTTTACCCTTCCTCTCATAAAAACCATTCACCGTCCCCAAGGCATCCTTGACCGCAAAATTCAAGGCTCCCCACCCCCCCTTCCCATTGTACCTGTCGATACCGGCAGCCAGTACGATCATCCGGGGTTCCTGAACAAGATCACCCGCCCCCCTGGATTTAACCGCAGATTCCTCCACCCTGCTGGCTGTAGCGACACGAAATTCGACCGGCGGCACGGAGCCATAACTTGAATTGGTCTTCTCATAGAAACGTGCCCGAACCACACTTTTTTCACCCTGGAGCTGCACAACCTGCTCAACCTTCAAAGCATTTTCCTGGGGTTTTAAAGCCGCAGCCTGGCCGGATCCTTTGGCATCAACCGGATGTTCATCCACGCTGCGTTCATTAAGAAAAAACGCCGCCTTACCCAACCCGCCACCCCGATCAACAACCTTGTAGCGTATCTTGACCTGACCCATGCCCTCGGGAACGGTACAGGAAATAAGGGCCTGATCCCCCCCCTTGGCAGCCTCCTGGTCACCGTCCCGTGACCTCCCCCGCGTTTGCGGGGCGGATGGGTCCAAACGACAGCCTGCGGTTTGAATATTTTCCCCTGCCGGTTTTTCGCCGGTCACCCCCGCAACAACCCGACCGCGTCCGCGTGTTTTAATGGCCAAGACCGAAGGTATGGCCTCGCATGTTTCCGTACCTTTCCCGGAAGGGGTATAGCAAAACTCCACCGGGGTCGCCTCCGGCAATTTGCCTTCCTGAAGAAACGCCGTCAAATCGCCATTCTGTTTCACCTCGCTTTGTATGGCCGCCTTGTCTTCGGAGCGACCGGAAAGTTTCTGGACCAGGATGGAATGATTGTGGAGTTTTTTATAAAGTTGGCCGACGACAACCCACTCCGGGGCTTTCTTGCGTCCCTTGTTGATGTGAAATCCCACCAAATCCTTGCCCGCTCCCGCCGCATGGGCAAAAAAACCTTCGGGAACCCAGGCAATCCAGCGTGTGGGATTGTTGCCATCCATGAAAAAGGCCATCAATTCTTCCAGAAGATTATCCTTGGCCAGTCCGTACCAGCGCAGCGTCCCATCGTAAAGGGCCGCCACCACCAGGTGACCGCTATTGCTGACCACAATGCCGGCAACCGCCGCAGGAACTTCAACCTCTTTGATGATCTGTCCTTTGTTATCGATGAGGCGCAAATGAAAATCGCTGCCAAGAAGAAATCTTTTGCCATCCGGCGCGAGTGCCATGCTGCGGGAAATCTCCCCTTCCTCAATGGTGATGGGTTGACCATTCAGCTTGGGATTGGACGAGTTGGCCCAGTCGGTGACCTGCAACGACGGTTTTTTCTCAAGGATGGGCTTGGTCAACGATCCGTCGGGAGTAGTCACGCTGGAAAGCGTAGACGCCTCAAGGTCAAAACGGTAGGTCTTTTTGCCCAATTCGGAAAATTCGACAACCATGCCATCGTCGGATAAGGCAAAACGCCGGCTGTGGATGTCGCGAAGATTGATTGACGGGGTGTGTTGCTTTTCCACAGCTTGTATCTGGTTTCCGGTCGTTTGAATCATCCCCCAGGACGTGGTCGTCGCATAAACCGCCCCACCCCCAGGTATGGCCTTGATCTGCATGACGGTGCCATGACCGGAAATGACATGGTCCCGGTGGGATCCACGCCCACCCTGATCCCAGGATCGCAGAATCCCTGAGCCGCCCTTGGAATCGGTAACGGAGCCTCCAGCGACCAGAACCGTTTCAGTCCCCTTCGCCATCCAGGCAACGCTGGAAAAAAATCCTTTGCCGGTTCCACCGGTCTCGGGGCTGTACTTGATATTCAAAGGGTCGGCGGACAGCACCTCAACCCTGGCCTTGTCACGAAAACCAACCGCCAGCAGGGTGTTATCCGGTGAAAATTCAATCGAATGGAGCCGATCCTGTCCCGGAAGTCTGTGTTTGCTGATCAGTTTGGCATCCGGGGTATACAATCGGACATACCCGTCCATGGAGGTGGTTGCCATACGTCCATTGGCGTCGAATGCGACCCAGTTGACCGCCCCTTCATACTCCTGATCCATGCCCATACGCTTGCCGGAATTGTCATAAACAAACAAACCATCCCCGGCAGCTACGGCAAAACGTTGCCCATCCGGGGCATAGGCCATGTGTCTGATGAGGGTTTTGTGGCCAGAAAGTCGTCCCACCGGCTTGCCGTTGGTACCATCAAAAATGTACACATGGTACACCCCGTCAAAGGCGACCCCAGTTTCCCCGGTCAACAGCACATAGGCCCCGTCCGGAGACATGGCGGTGGCATACAGGGCACCCTCAAAGCCATATCCCATGGGAACCCGCAACGTCGAAAGCAGTTTCCCATCCGGCAGCGACCAGAGGCGGGCCGTTTTATCGTCCGAAACCGTCACCGCCAACCGACCTTCCATGTCGGCATCGATGCGGTTGATCATGGCGGTATGCATCCCCGCTTCCAGGCGAATAAAAGGTGCCGACGGCACTTCCGTCGGCACCGCAGCCTGGTTTGACACCACAGGGGCACTTTTTGCCATTACGCAGGGAATCGTCCAGAAAAAGGACACCAGGACAATAACCGGCCACCAACAATTTTTGATTTTCATAGGTTTATACAATTCCGGAAAATTGGTACGCCCTTCGGGCAAAAAGAAACGTAATCGTTCAGTCCCCCCGCCTTTTTTTTCTTTAAAAGTATTGCGGGGGTCCGGGGGGGATTATCCCCCCCGGCGGAGGTTTGGAGGCGGAGCCTCCAAGGTTTTTCTTTTGACTTTGATTTTGATTTTGACTTTCCTGCCCCCCAAGGGGGGTCAGGGGC
>JACSDG010000145.1 GCA_015660855.1 Magnetococcales bacterium | reverse complement strand
TTGGAAAAACTTTGGCACCGTCTCGACCACCAATGCCTTGTTGCTCACCGCCACCACTCAAACCCGGTACATCCCGGACAACCTCAATGGCGAGACCGCCACCTTGACCTATCGCGCCTGGGATCAAACCACCGGGAGCGCATCGACCAACAGTGCCGCAAACACCGCTGCCCCCTCCACCAACGGGGCGACTACTGCTTTTTCCACCAATACCGGCACGGTTTCTCTCAGCGTCACAGCGGTCAATGATGCGCCGACCCTGATCGCTGGTACCACCCATGTTTTAACGACAACCGACGAGAATACCCCCAGCAGCGCAACACTGGTCTCCGCAATTTTGGCCACGGGAGGACGGGCCGATGGTGATACTGGGGCCGCATCCGGTATGGCCGTCACCGCGACCACCGGCAATGTTGGAAAAACTTTGGCACCGTCTCGACCACCAATGCCTTGTTGCTCACCGCCACCACTCAAACCCGGTACATCCCGGACAACCTCAATGGCGAGACCGCGACCTTGACCTATCGCGCCTGGGATCAAACCACCGGGACTGCCGCCACCAACAGTACCGCCAACACCGCAGATCCATCGACCAATGGCACAAACACAGCTTTCTCCACCAATACCGGCACTGCCTCCCTCATCGTGAGTGCCATCTTTGACGCACCCGCAGGGATCAACGATAGTGGTTCAGCCGTTGAAGCAGGGGGTATCGCCAATGCCATAGCAGGTAGCAACGCCATCGGTAACGTCCTGACCAACGATACCGATGTCGATACCGGCGATACCAAAGCGGTTTCCGATATCCGCACGGGACCAAAAGCAGGAGCAGGTACAACAGGAACCATCGGCCAACCCCTGACAGGAACCTATGGCCGTTTAACCCTTAACGCCGACGGCAGTTATGTCTATGCCATTGATGAAACCAATGCTGTCGTTCAAGCTCTCCGTCGTACCGATCAGCAACTCAGCGAATCGTTCACTTATTTCGTCAAGGATTCTGGCAATCTCACCGACACCGCCCAACTGACCATCACCATCCATGGCAACAACGACAATCCGGTTGGCGTGGATGACACCGCCATGGCCATTGAGAAGGGAGGCGTTGCCAATGCCACGGCGGGTAGCAACGCCACAGACAATGTGCTGACCAACGACACCGATGTGGATACCACGGGAGACACCAAAACCGTCTCTGCCATTCGCACCGGTCCTAAAAACACGGGAACGGGTATCACCGGCACTGTAGGTGCTGCTCTGAACGGCAGTTACGGCAGTCTGACCCTGAATGCCGATGGTAGCTATACCTATATCATCAACGATAACGATGCTACCGTTCAGGCATTGCGGACCACCGGTCAACAAATTACCGATAGTTTTACCTACACCGTTTCCGATGCGGACGGTCTCACCGATACCGCTCAACTCACTGTAACCATCGACGGTCGCAACGATGCACCAACCTTGAAAACCGCCATCCCGGACCAAACTTGGACCGGTTCCGAGATCAAACAGTTTCAGGTGGATATAAACACTTTTCAGGATAGTGACAATGGGGAGGTTCTTCGTTATACAGCGACCCAAGGCGATCATCTCACACCGCTTCCCTCCTGGCTCACCTTTAATTCTGATACACGCTCCTTCAGTGGACAACCTCCTGTTGGTAGTAACGCAATCGTCAATGTTCTCGTAACTGCAACGGACTTGGCCAATGCTTCTGCTACGGGTACCTTTGTCATCACAACAAACAACCCAGCCCCGCCACCGCCGGCACCACCACCCTCACCATCGCCGGCACCACCAACGGCACCGCCGCCCTCACCATCGCCGGCACCACCAACGGCACCGCCGCCCTCACCATCGCCGGCACCGCCTGCACCACCGCCACCACCACCGCCTTCCAGTAACAATCTGGCACCGGTGGTCACCTTCAATCCAGGAAACTCCAATCTTTCCAATATGAACAGTGGCCCGGTAGCCCCTATCGTTACCTTTGCACCGACACGGACAACACTGTCAACAACACCCGTGCCGCCACCACCAGCACCGTCGTTTTCCAGTCTAACATCGAGTTCTTCCGGCGCGTCTTCGAGTTTTTCCAGTTCGCCGCCGCCATTTCGCCCTCTGGTTTCTACTGCGCCAGCCGCTCCGGTTCCTGCGGCTCCCGCTCCAGCCGCTCCGGTTCCTGCGGCTCCCGCTCCAGCCGCTCCGGTTCCTGCTGCGCCATCTCCAACAGGCGGTGGTTTTCAGGTCACCTCATCGCCAGCCAGCGTGCCGGCGGGACAAACAGGACTCTTTCTGGCTGATGGCATTCCCGATATCTCTACGAGCAGTGGCGGCAACGTCAATTTTTCTATCCCAGCCGCTGCCTTTGCTCACACCGACGGCAATGCCTCGGTGCAACTATCAGCCCAGCAGTCTGATGGCCAAGCCCTGCCCACCTGGTTAAAGTTTGATCCCGCCACCGGCAAGTTCTCCGGCACCCCCCCTCCTGGAACCAACGGCGATGTCGCCATCAAGGTTTTAGCACGAGACAGCACTGGCAAAGAGGCGGTCGCAATCTTCCATGTCAAGGTGGAAACCCCGGCCCCTGATCAGCCCCAAACCGACGACCAGGGTGCCGTTCTGAAGAAACAAGCCCCCTGGCTAAAAACCATCCGCTTGGCATCATTAACGGATGGAGACGAAAGTGGCAGAGCGAACCACTTTTTTGGCAAACCAGGGTTCAGCCGCCAGTTCGCAGAACAGGGGCGCGACGGCCTCCTCAGCCAAGCCATGAAGCTGCAACGCGCCGCCGAAAGGTTAGCTCGACAATCAACCGTTTCCTAACAGATAACCAGTAGGAATAATTCTGATGTCCCTCATAAAAAAAACGATGTCACGGCCTCGGATTCTTGGCACTTTGGCACTTTGCGGTTTGTTTCTTTCCGGTTGTTCGGTCACGCCACAAGCGTTGGATGTCGATACATTAAATCAGCAACGCACTCAGGATCTGGCGCGGATGTTTGGCCAAGTGGAACCGATTCAGCATCCCCTGACATTAGCGGAGGTCGTTGCCCGATCATTGCGCTTCAATCTAGATCATCGAGTCAAGGTGGTGGAAGAAGCCCAGGCATTGGACCTCTCCAGCCTCGATAAATTTGAGCTTCTCCCTAAATTGGCGGCCAGCAGTGCCTATTCCGGTCGTTCCAACGATAGTGCCTCCAACAGTCGTTCCATGCTCACCGGCCAACAATCCCTGGAGGTTTCCACCTCCCAGGAGCGGGAACATGTCACCTCCGATCTGGATCTCACCTGGAACATCCTAGATTTTGGTGTCAGCTACTTTAACGCCCGCCAGAACGCGGACCGTCGCCTTATTGCTCACGAACGGGAACGCAAAGTAATCCAGAACTTGATGCAGGAGTCTCGCTCTGCCTATTGGCGCGCCTTGGCGGCTCAGGAACTGCAGCCCCGTGTTCATGCGGCCATCAGCCGGGCGGAGTCGGCTTTGAAAGACGCCAAAAAGGTGGAGGACAGCGAATTACGTTCGCCGTTGGAGTCTTTGCGTTTCCGCAAATCCCTGTTGGAAAATCTGAGACAACTAGAATCCCTGGCACAGGAGATGGCCACATCAAAGGTGGATTTGTCCGCCATGATGACCCTTCCTCCAGGAACGACATTCGTTCTGGAAGCCCCCAAGGGGCCACTTCAGGTTCCAGAGTGGTCCATCCCCTTGGAGAGAATGGAAGAATCGGCCCTGATTAGCCAGCCCGACATGCGGGAGATGGCCTATCAGGGACGCATTGTCGTGGATGAAAGCCGCAAAAGCTTGCTCAAATTATTCCCCGGCATCACGTTGAGTACTTCACGTAAACGTGACAATAATGCTTATACCATGAACAAGGATTGGTATGAAACCGGCGTCAAAGTAACCTGGAACCTTCTGGGCTTATTGTCGGCCCCGGATCAACTGGCCTATAACAAAACCAACGAAGAGGTGATTGAAATCAAGCGGTTAGCTATGCGTATGGCTTTGCTTGCGCAAGTTCATGTCGCTTGGCACCAGTTTGATCAAGCCAAGGTGCAGTTGAGCCGTTCCAACGAACTGTTTGAGGTAGAAAAGCAGATTGTCCGTCATACAAGCAACCGGACTGAACACGACGCCCAGAGTGTATTGGAGCAGATCGCGAGCGAAACCAGTGCCATTCTTGCCGAGATGCGCCTTTATAACGCTTTGGCCCTATCGCACAACGCCCTGGGACGGATGATGGCCACCACCGGACAGGACCCCGATATTGGTTCCATCGGCGAAGGCAAACTGGAAGACCTCACTGGCAGGGTGGAGAATTGGCTGGGGAAGCAGTTTCCACAGATGGTTACCCGCTCCAAACCCATTCCTTCTGCTGCCGCGCCCGCTACCTCCGTTCCAGTACCGGCAACGAAGGCTTTGATTCCTGCCGCAACCGCATCAGACAACCCTGCTACCACCACGACGGCTTTGGCAACAGGCCAAACAGGTACAGTGCGCAGTAATACCTACACCCGGTCAGGACCTTCCAAACACCATAGGAAACTGCGCATCATTTCTTCGGGGAAGACCATCAACGTGCTGGCGGTCAGTTCCGATGGTTACTGGTCCCGTATCGGAGACAGCGAGTGGGTCGCGACGGAACTTATTACCACTTCCACCCCTCCTGCTTCCACCATCCTGGGAGTCGGGGATCGTGTGACAGTGGCCACCAAGACCATCCTACGTGGTGGGCCGGGGATGCAGCATGCCCGGATACGAACACCATCGCCCGGTGAGAACTTTGTGGTTATGGAAATCAGCCCCGATAGTCAATGGCTGCGTGTTGGGGACGGCGAATGGATCTTTTCAAGCCTTGCCCGCCGTATCCCATGATCCGGAGATGTTTTGTCCTGGTTCCGGCTTTGTTGCTGGCGTTGGTGGTGGCCATTCCCGGAGGTTTGGCCATCGCGGCCCCCTTGCAGACTCTTCAGGATGAACATCCCCGGGATAATGCCGCAAACAGGGGCTTGTCGCCTGGTCATCTCTTCCAGCCCAGTGCTTTAAGAGTTGAAAGTTTGCGAGGACAGATACTGCCGCGGGACTATACCACCCTGGCAACCGAACTGCCTGCCAGAATTTTGCAAATTAGCGTTTCCGAAGGGGGACGGTTCAAGGCGGGTGACATCCTGGTGCGTTTGGATTGTTCTCTCCAGCAGGCGCAACTACAAAAAGCCAGAGCTGCACGAGCGGCGGCAGAAAAAATTGCCTCGGTCAACGCCAAATTGGCGGAAATGAAATCCATGGGAAATCTGGAAGTTGCCACCAGTGTCGCCGAAGCCGCCAAAGCGCAGGCCGAAGAGAGCCTGTGGAATGCAACGGTGTCCAAATGCCTCCTGGCGGCACCGTTTTCCGGTCGGGTGGCAGAACAGAAGGCTCGAGAACATCAATATCTCCAGGCGGGACAACCCATCCTCGAAATCCTTGATGATAGCCGTTTGGAGGTCGAGTTCATTGCCCCATCCAGTTGGCTGGCCTGGATCAAACCGGGACTTGGGTTTGTCCTGCATGGCGATGAGACCGAACGCGACCACGCCGCCCAGGTACTTCGCATTGGGGCGCGTGTGGATCCGGTAAGCCAGTCCATCAAAATTACCGGTAAGTTTGTTGGCAATACGGAAGGTCTGCTGGCCGGTATGAGCGGTCGCGTCGTTCTGGACAGGCCAGTGAAGACCGTCCCCTCTCCGGCCAATCCGACGGTACCCTGACGCCGTGACTTCCCAAGTTTCGCCTCTGGTGGTTCTGCTGCAACTGGGCCAGCGGGTGCGTCGAACCGAAACGCTTGAAGAATGGCGTTTTGTCCTGGTCAACGAAAGTCACACCCTAGTCCCCTATCGTCAGGCGGTTCTTTGGAATGCTTCGGGACAGGTCGAGGCACTCTCCAGTGTCCCTATGGTAGATCCCATGATTCCTTTCGTCCTTTGGCTCAGGCGTCTGTTTACCCCCATCAGCCAGGCTGATATCCTGGCACATGTTCTTTTATCCGCACAGGATGTGCCGGAGGAACTCAAGGATCAATGGTCGGAGTGGTTGCCGCAGGAGGCGGTTGCCTTTTGCCTCAAGAATGATGGCATTCCCCTGGGTTGGCTCCTTTTGGCACGGGATGAAGCGTTTGATGAAAACGAACTAACACTCCTGGAGCATCTGACGGAAATCCATGGGCACGCATGGGCTTTACATCGCGCCAAGAAGCGTCCCCCCTGGTGGTCCCGTTTGAACGCTCGGAAACGTTGGTTGGTGCTACCTATCCTACTGCTGGTTGTCCTGTCCATTCGGATTCCTCTTTCGGCTTTGGCACCTGGGGAAATCGTTGCTGTGACACCTGAGGTGGTGCGTTCACCCATGGATGGGGTGGTGCTGCGTTTTCATGTCCAACCCAATGCCCCGGTGCGGATCGGTCAGCCTCTGTTTGACCTTGATGACACCAATCTCAACAGCCGATTGGAAGTCGCCCTGAAAAGCTTGGATATTGCCGAATCGGAATATTTTCTCACTTCGCAACAAGCCCTGACGGACCCCAGATCCAAGGGGCAATTGGCAATTTTGACCGGAAAGGTGGAGGAAAAACGGTTGGAGGCGGAAGGTTTGCAGGCGTTGCTGAAACAAAGCCGGGTAACTGCTAGCCGGGAGGGGATCGCCCTGTTCAGCGATCCCCAGGGATGGATTGGCCGTCCGGTGGTGACGGGTGAAAAAATTCTCATGGTGGCTGGAGAGAAGGAGACTGAGGTTGAGGCCTGGCTTTCTGCCGGCAATCTGATTCCCCTGGAACCGGGAGCGCGTGTGACGTTGTTTCTCAACGTCGATCCGTTGCATCCACAATCGGCGCGAATGCGTTTTTTAGCTTTTGAAGCGTCTACCCGACCTGATGGGACGATGGCGCATCAATTGCGGGCAACGTTGTCGTCCGGTTCCGTTCCACCCCGTCTGGGTCTCAAGGGGATGGCCCGAATCGAGGGGGAGGAGGTTTCAATTTTTTGGTGGATGGCCCGTCGCCCTTTAGCGGTCATGCGCCAATGGGTTGGCTGGTGAACAGCGACTTGCCGACCATGCGGGAGGAGTTGACCCTGCATCCGGCTCCTCCTGCCCGCGACGGTTCCCCTGTCTGGACCCTGGCTGACCCAGCCAGAAGCAAGTTTTTTCGCATCAATTGGTTGATGTTTGAAATTCTTTCCCGCTGGCATGAAGGGGATGCCCAACGATTATTGGCACGTATTCGTCGGGAAACACCGCTGGCCATCGAAGAGGGAGATGTAGAACAAACCGCACATTTTTTGTCCACCAACCATCTGCTGCGGTCGCACGCTCCGCAACACAGCCGTACTTTGGCCAACATGGTACGTGTCAATCAAGGACAATGGCTTACTTGGTTGTTGCACCACTATTTGTTTTTTCGGATTCCGCTGGTACGACCCGACCGATTTTTGACATACAGTTTGCCGTGGGTAGTGTTTTTTTTCAGCCGGGGATTTTTCTGGCTGATGGGTAGCGCGGGGTTTTTGGCACTGTTTTTATTGTTACGTCAGTGGGACCCTTTTCATGCGGCGCTTCTGGACCATCTGCGACAAAATGGTCTGGTGGGGATCGGTCTGGCCCTGATTGTGGTCAAAAGCGTTCACGAACTGGGCCATGCCTATACTGCCAAACGTCATGGCTGCCGGGTTCCAACCATGGGGGTCGCTTTTTTGGTTCTCCTGCCGATGCTCTATACCGATACCACGGAAGCCTGGAAGCTGGGGGATCGAAATAAACGGTTGGCTATTGCCCTGGCGGGGATCGTCACCGAAGGAGCATTGGCGATTCTGGCACTTCTGGCTTGGAGTCTTTTTCCCCAGGGCAACGGTCGGGAGGTGGCATTTTGGTTGGCCACCACCTCTCTGGCGACGACACTGGCGATCAATCTTTCCCCGTTCATGCGCTTTGATGGTTATTTTATTCTGTCGGATGGGCTGGACATGCCCAATCTGCACGAACGCTCTTTTGCAATGGCCCGTTGGCGTTTGCGAGAGTGGCTGTTTTCTCCCGGTCTGCCACCCCCGGAAGAGACAACGTTTAGGATGCGTTGGTTTTTCATTCTTTTTGCGCTGGCCACCTGGATCTACCGCCTGTTACTGTTTTTAGGCATTGCTCTTTTGGTCTATCATTTTTTCATCAAGATTGTGGGGTTGTTTCTCTTTGCGGTCGAGATTGGCTGGTTTGTGGTATTGCCGGTTTGGCGAGAGATCATCGCTTGGTCCCGGCTCAGGCATTTGGCGACCACGCATTGGCGTTTGCCGGTCATACTTGGAGTGTTTCTTTTTTTTCTCGGTACCCCTCTTTCACGGCACATCACAGCCCCCGCTGTTGCACAACCGGAGGCGATGACACGCATCTATGTCCCAGAAGCTGCCCGTTTGGAACGGTTCCCGCCACCAAGCCAAACAACGTTTCAAAAAGGTGAAGAATTGTTTGTTCTCGTCTCTCCAGAGATCAAACGGCAGAAACGATTGGCCCAGGTTCGGTTGCTAGGTTCCAACTGGCAACTCGATGCCGCCAGCCTGGAATTGGGTTGGGCACGGCAGGCCAGGGTTGTCCATGGGGAAAAGGAGCGTTCCGCTGCTACCCTGGAAGGGCTGCAAGCGGCTGAAGACCGTCTTACCCTGGTTGCCCCTTTTGCGGGTGAACTTATTGATATTCCCCCGGATCTGGCCACCCAGACATGGATCAGGGTGGGGACGCATCTGGGTACTTTGGTTCATTCGGGACGGTTGGTGGTGGAAGTTTATCTGGATGAAGAGGCACTGGGACGGTTGAAAACCGGTTTTGGGGGGTATTTCATTCCCAACGTCATGGAATTTCCATCCGTACCGTTACAGGTAGACCGTATCGATACCATGGGTCTGCCTGAATTGGACGAACCCCTGTTGGCTTCGATTTATGGTGGCCCCATCGCAGTTACCATGCAGCAGAATGCCGCCGTACCGGAGGTGGCCTTATTTCGTCTGCGTCTGACCGCGATTTCTCCCCCAGGCTGGCCGACCCTACGCCTTGCTGGCCAGATTCATCTTCAGGCGACCCCCCGTTCCCTGCTGGAAAGCGTAACCCGCTCTGCCCTTATGGTTTTAGTCCGCGAGTGGGAAATGTGAATCGAAAATTCTCTGCTTCTTGAAAAATATCCCTTATATCGTTTTTTATGGAGAATGGGGTCAGGTCTTGCATTGCGACAGTTCCTTTTCGAAACGTTTTACTGCCCGGCTAACCGTAGCATAATGGACATCAAAAAAGTCGGCAATTTC
>JACSDG010000144.1 GCA_015660855.1 Magnetococcales bacterium | reverse complement strand
CCTCGGAAAGGAGATCAGGCTACCGGACGAACGGACAATTCCCCGGATTGACACCTTTCAGTCAATTTGAATATTGGAACCTCTCGGACACACCCCCCCCGGACCCCCGCAATAGTTTCAACCTAACCTAAAAAAAAAGGGGGGGGGACTGAATGGTTACCGTTGCCTCAATGGTCCAAAATTTTTTCCAGGCTACGCCTGTCTTTTTTAGTGGGCCGCCCCCCTGTGATGGGCACCATGGTGGCGGTGGGGAGTTCCTGGGATCGTTGGCGATTTTCTGAACTTTCGGGGGTTTCTTCGTAGAGGAGTGCCGCTTCTTTGGCGGGACCCCGACGGGTAGGGAGGGCTTGGATGATCACAGTCATGGCGTACCGATCTTTTTGAATTTCCAGGGTGTCTCCGGGCTTGACGTTTTTGCTGGGTTTGACGCGAGATTGGTTCAGATGCACCCTGCCCCCGGTGACGGCCTCGGAGGCTAGACCTCTGGTCTTAAAAAAACGGGCGGCCCAAAGCCATTTGTCTATGCGAACGATTTCTTCCATCTTCTATTTTCACATTTTTCCGATGCGTTCAACTTTTACCGGACGGGGTATTCGCCGCATTTTTTAACGCATCGCCGACACGGTCAAAAACGGCCAAAGTGTCTCGAAGCGAAGTTACGGCGTTGACAGCGTTGGCGGCGAGTTCGCTTTCTGTAGTGACTTGGTCTTTGACCTTCATGAATTCCTGCTCGGCCAGATCCACTTGTCGTGCCATGTCCTGAAATCCCGCGCTGCTGTCGCGAACACTCTGTGTGACATTGGCAAGGCTGGATGAAACGTCGTGAACATTGCTGGTAATCTCGGCAATGTCATGGATGGATTCTACAACCTGCCTGGTGACATCGTCGGTTTCTCCAGCGATTTCCGCCATGGTGCGGGCTACAGTGGATATGGTCTCCCCCTGGACATCCATGGCGACGAGAATTTCATTGTTGGACTGGTTGATGCGAACGATGGATTCACTGACTCTTTCACCCCGGTCTTTCATCTTCTGGGTATTGGTCTGGATGTCGGTGGCCTTGTCGGAAATCAGTTGGGTGGCGTGGGCGGTTTGTCGGGCCAAATCTTTGACTTCGTTGGCAACAACGGCAAACCCCTTACCGGCATCGCCCGCTCCGGCAGCCTCAATGGCGGCATTGAGGGCAAGCATGTTGGTTTGTTCGGCAATGTCGTTGATCATGGAAACCATGGATTGAATCTCGGTGGCGGAAACCGAAAGGTGCTCCATGACTTTTCGATTGTCATCGGCCAAGGAGTTGGCCATTTGCGATTGTTCATTGGCGACCTGGCACAGCGTGCGTACATCGTCGAGACTGGACCGGAACGATTCCACGGCGGCAGCGGTGGTGGCAATATTGGTGTTGGAACGTTGCGCCAGCTCGCTGACCTGGGACAGGCTGGTCGAGGCTTGGACGGCGGCGGCGGCGACCGTGGCCAGATTGTTGTTGGCCGTTTCCATGGCCGCAGACGAGCTGCTTAATTTTTCGATCAGGTTGTCGGCGGTATGACTTACCCCCATCAGGAGACCAGAGGTGCTTTCTACCGAGGCGGTGATGGTCTCCAGTTGGGTGGTTACCTCGTGGGATGTGGCGGAAACTTTATCAACGCATTGGGTCAGATCGCTACGGTGGCTTTGTACCTCTTCGATCCTGGCAAGAAAATCTTGGGTCAATGGTTGTTCGGTAATCGGAGATTTCTGGGTGGAAGCCATTTTTTCGGCATCCTGCAAAATGGCGTTGATCCGATTGGCTATTTGCCCAAAAACTCCCGTCGATTGGATCAGGCGCAGGGAAAAACCGGGCCTGTCATGGTCCGAACCTGCCCCAGAGAGTTGCCGGAGCAGGTCTCTGGGTTCCTTTTCCAAACTCCGTGCCCCAATCCAGGTTAGTGTCAGGCCGGAAAAAATGGCGATGACGGCCCAAAATAACGGTGCCTGACTGCGCGTGGGAGGGGGAGGAGTAAGGGCGAAATCCTCTTTGGTGCCGGTTGGCGAAACCACAGGGGTGGCAGGGGGGACTTTCGGGATCGTAAAGACGGCCATATCCACCTTGGGCAACGGCACTTGTGTGGGAATGACGGCGGTTTGAGCTTCCGAAGTAGTGGTTGGTGGAGCCGGTTCCGTCTTCGCAGAATCCTGTTTGACTGTCCGACTAGAGACGGAGGCGGTTGTTTGCAGGGCGACCTCCAACGCGGGATCGGAAAGAATCAGCACGTTGAGTTGGACCATGGTCTGGGCCAAACGATCAAGAACCTCAAGGTTTTGCTTCACCTCATTATCGGGTGCCGGAGTTTGCGCAGGTTGGGGGCTGGCTTGGACTGGCAGGGAAGCAAACTGTTGGGAAAACGCTTCCTGGGCTTTTTGCAGGCGATCCTTTGCGGTATCGGCAAGGGCCGATTCGTTCACTTTTGTTTGGAGTTCATTCAGGATAACGTGGACCGCCTTTCCATCCCCAGAGTATGCGGCCGCCTGCAACTGGGCAAATAACAGGCCGATATCCGCCACTCGGCTCTGGGCAATGCGTTCCTCAAGCTGTTCAGCCCGGCTGTTAAGGTTGTTGATGGAGCTTTCATTGGCGCGTTTGGATTGATTTTCGTCAACGAAGCGATAAAAAGCTTCCTTGTAGGAGACGCTGGCGGCTTGGATTTCCTTGGCGGCATCCCCTGCTTTGGCGATGGCGGTCTCCAAATCATTCCAGAGCAGATCGAAATGTTTACGGTAACGGGTTTTCCAATGCAGGCGATATTCTTTTTCAGTTCGCCGCAGCTCGACCACCAGGGCGCGAATTTTATCCAGGTCATGCTCGGCGATGGCTGGCTCAAGACGGTCCAAGGCCCATCGTAGTGGATTATCGGCATCGGCTTTGACGCTCGTTGGATCGGCTTTTCCCTCCGAGGTTGGTTTGGCTTCGCCGGAGGCGTTCCTGACCTTGAGGAAGGTTTCCAGGGCTTTGTTTCTGTCCCGAGCGGACTGTTCCAGTGTTTGGGCCGCCTTGCGCCAGGAATCGGTCTCTTTTCCGGGTACCTTTTGTAATAATTCTTGGGCGGATGCCGCCAGTTGGTCATGGATTTTTTTAAAATTTTCAATCTGGTCCGGGGTGGATAGGGTGGTCATGTCAAGGGCCAGAGTTTGGGCGAGAACCCGCTGGAGTACAATCCATGGTTTAAGGTCAGGCTCCTTAGTGATGATTTCTTGAACTGCTGGCGCACCCGTGGTTAGCCTGCTTTGGCGAAGAAGTTTGATTTCTTCCTTGAGGGCGGCGGCTGCCTGGGCGTGACGTTGCAACAATACATGCTGTTCTTCCAGGGCTTTTTGTTGCTCCGCTACCCATTGGCGTCCTTTGGTCAGACGCTCTTCTATCCCCTTAACCCAGGTGTCGCCGAGGGCGGCTGGTGATTTTTCGACCGATTTTACGGGGCTTTGTTGTGTCGGCAATGCTTGGCGTTGATGCAGTAATTGCCCGATCTCCTTTTCATAACCGGCCAACGCCAGCAAAAAGAACAAGGTTGACAAACCCAATCCAAGGCCTGTTCTAAGGCCCGTTGGTAAACGGTCGAAAGCACTCATAATAACTGTCCATGGTCGTAGACGACCGGCTGGTTGGTTGATCTTTAAATGGATTTTCAGGCTTATATGGAAGAAGGCCAGTGACAACATGTGGGTTTTTCCGACGACCACCCACCCGTAGTATTCTAACCTGCGAGGTTACCATAGCTCAATCCTTGAGTCTCGTCCATTTGTTCCATGAATTTCAAGGGACTGTCTGTTTTCGTCCGTTGCCGACACCCAGGAAAGGAACCTTTTGGGGAAAATTGCCTGGGAGGGCGGTTGCGGGTATTGTGTCCCTTTGCCGACGAGACATTGGGAGAGTGGTTGGGCGGCAAGCGAAGGTTTGTCCATTCCAATCGTTACGATAAGGATGCTTTGCACATGTTTGACGACAGGTTTTCAACCTTGTTTGATGCTTTGAATTGTGGGGTCTACGCCCTGAATTCAAAGGATGGTATTGTTCTGTTCAATGCCCGTGCAGAGGAAATGTTGGGATGGCGACGCAAAGAGGTGCTTTCCCATTCCGGATCAACCTGTTTTTGTTGCAGTGAGTTATCGGCGGCAACGGCGCACGGTTATGTCCAACAACCCTGTCTGCATCGAGACCGAGATGCATTGGGGGGGGGGGAGCGGCATCATCTGGTCACCAGGGATAAATCCTTGTTGGTTGTGGAGGCGACGGTCAGACGGGTGCAAAATGGCGAAGGGGAATGGTTACGGGTCATTTCATTCTATAGGTGTCTGAATGAAAATGGGGAGGAATTGATACGCCAAACCAGAGAGACCGCCATGGAGGCTAATCGCCAAAAGGACAAGTTTGTTTCCCTTGTCGCCCACGATTTGCGTGCCCCGTTAAGTTCCATGGTGGGCTTGATGGAGTTTTTGCTGGATGATCCCGATGGCAGCATGAAACCATCCCAGCGTGATTTGGTCAACGATATGATGGCCACAGGGCGCAGCCTGATTGAATTGATTGAGGGGGTGCTCAACATCGGACGGTTGAAAACGGGAAAAATCATCCCCGACAAAATTTTTTTCGACCTTAAATTTTTCACCGAATCGGTCATTCAACGTGTGATTCATCTGGCCAGGGAAAAAAAAATCACCATCGACAACCAGATTCCTGCCGATGTACGCATGTACGCCGATATGAGCCTGTTTGCCGCAGTGGTGCAAAATTTACTGACCAATGCCATCAAGTTCAGTCAAACCGGGGATTCCATTATCATTCGTCAACCCAAGGAAGGGGGATCGGCCCTGGAGGTTTGTGATCAGGGGGTGGGTATTTCTCCCGATACTTTACCGCTGCTTTTCAATGTGTCAGAAAAAACGACGACTCCGGGGACGGCCGGTGAAACTGGAACGGGGTTTGGTCTGCCGTTCAGTTTTGACATCATGGAGGCCCATGGGGGATGGCTGTCGGTGGAAAGCGAGGTGGGTCAGGGATCGAGATTTTGCGCCCGGCTCCCCCATGTTAAACCACGCGTGATGCTGGTGGACGATGAGCCGATGGATCGTTTCATGGTACGCTCGGTACTCAACCGGATGGACCTGGAGGTGTTGGAGGTGGAAAGTGGTGGTGAAGCCTTGGCGCGTATCGAACGTGAAGTGCCGCACCTGATTTTGTCGGATGTCAAAATGCCTGATATGGATGGTATGGAATTGTTGCGTTTGCTGAAACAAAACGATCCGACGCGAAAAATACCGGTTATCCTGATTACGGGGGATGAAAAAACCGAAACGCGGGATCGGGCTTTTCGTTTGGGGGCCGATGATTTTGTTGTAAAGCCTCTCATTTTGCACGACTTTCTCCCCAGGGTCCGGCACCATTTGGGTGGATAGTGGAGGGTTGGACCTCATGCAAGTCACCGTCGAATTATCTCAGGCGCATATCCTGATCGTGGATGATCAGCCGGCCAATAATCGGTTGATGCGAATGATTTTGGAGCGCGCCGGTTTTAAAAACATCACTACCACCTTTGATTCCCGTGAAAGTGTTCGGCTGTACCTGGAGGGGCAGTTTGATTTGGTATTGCTGGATTACAATATGCCGCACATGAATGGTATCGAAGTCATGGAAGCCATTCGGGCCGCCAAGGGGGAAATCCATTATTTGCCGGTGTTGATGATTACGGCGGTCACCGACCGGGAAGTTCGTCATGCCGTATTGAATGCCGGGGCTTTGGACTTTCTCAACAAACCGTTGGATCACATGGAGGTTATCCCCAGGGTATGCAACCTGTTGACGGTACACATGTTAAAAAAAGGTTTTGAAGATCAGGTGCGTGTACGTACCCGTGAGTTGCAGGAAGCCAATGAAAAATTGGAGCAGGCCAATAGCAAGTTGCAACGGGCCAAGATGGAGGTGATCCACCGTTTGGGGCGGGCGGCGGAATTTCGCGACAACGAGACGGGTAATCATGTCCTCAGGATGAGTCGATATGCCGGCCTTTTGTGCAAGGTTTTGGGGGGCAGCGCGACATTGTGCGATTGTGTTGCAAATACGTTGGCGTGCGAATGTGTTGAAAGTGCTGCGGCCATGCATGATGTGGGTAAAATTGGCATTCCCGATGCCATTTTGCTCAAGCCGGGTCGTTTGACGGAGGAGGAGTTTGCTGAAATACGCAAACATCCTGGCATTGGTGCGGAAATTTTGGGTGGTGTCCTGGAAGAGCCGTTGATCACGGCCCGTACCATCGCCTTGACCCATCATGAACGTTGGGATGGCAGGGGCTATCCCCAGGGACTCAAAGGAGAAGAAATTCCTTTGGCGGGCCGTGTCTGTGCGGTGGTGGATGTCTTTGACGCCCTGGTTTCTTCACGTCCTTATAAAAAGGCCTGGAGTGTGGAGGAGGCGGTCGCTTTGCTGGTCAAGGACAGGGGGAGTCATTTTGATCCCCAGGTGGTGGATGCTTTTGTGGCTCACTTGGAGGATATTCTTAAAATACGCGAGGAACTCAAGGATTGATCCGGGGTGGCAGAGTAAGTTTGAGCGTAACCGCTTAAGTCTCCCCTTTTTTGTCATAACCATAGCCATGGGGTGGAAATGAATCTTTCATCGTCACAAAGAAAATATTTGCGCGGTCTGGCGCATCCACTCAAACCGGTGGTCGTGGTGGGGCATGAGGGGGTGACGGATTCAGTGATGGCGGAGGTGGGCCAAGCACTGGACGACCATGAATTGATTAAAATTCGGTTTGGTGATTTTAAGGAGGAGAAGGTGGCCCTGTGTGAGCAAATGATAAAACATTCGGGGGCTGCCCTGGCGGGTATGATTGGCCATGTGGCCATCTTCTACCGTCCCAAACGCGACCTTTCCAGGCGCAAGATTCAACTACCCTAGTGTTTGGTTGTGTTAAATGAATCAATGCGAAGGGAACATTCTGAGGACAGCGATGATAAGTGCCGCCTGGCCGGCGGCCACGCCGACGATCCAGCGAATCAACTCGATTTTCAGTCGCAGTTCGGTCTCCTGCAAATCCCGCTTGGAGGCCATTTCTTTCAAACCGCTCTCCTGGACCTCACGCAAAGCAGAAGCCATCCCCTTGGCTTGTTCCTCCGAAAAACCTGTGGTCCTGAGCACTTCAGAAAATCTGAGGGTGTCGAAGGTGATCGTCGTCATGGTGGTTCTCCTGACGCTGACGAGGTTACATCCAGTTCCAGACTAACACGGAACCTAAACCATTCGCAACAAAATCTTTCTATTGAAGAGCAGGTTGCAGGTATTGAAGGAGGGGGTTTATGAAAACGTCAGGTGCGGCGGGGGTGATGAAACATGAAATCCACTTTGACGGAAAGATTCCTGTCCCTTCCGATTGGCTTATCCGGCCAGAATTTGGATAAAATGGGAGCCAGATTTGAGAAACTTCAGTGGACGGGGAGGTTGAAATCTGGGACAGTCCGATAGTGGGGATTTAACGTTGGCTGCCTCTTCTGTTTCTGGTCAAGGACCAGGAGTTGATGGCGTAACGCCGAGGTTTCCAGGTTGGAACACGGTTTGACTGCGCAATGAACTACCCTTCTTGGAGGAATGGAGTCTTCGTATCTTCGATGCCCAGTCTCTGGACGATATTTTCTCGGACAAGGCGTGACGCCAATTTCAGGGAAAAGTTTGCATTGTTTTTTGGGTAACCCGTCGAGACCAAAAATAAACCTTATCTTTCCGGGCATTCCTGGCTTCCATGCCAAGGCATGTAAAGAATATTTTGACGAGTTTGACGAATTTGCTTGATTATTGCTGGGGGGGGGTAGAGTACCCTCCAGAGACAGTTGCATACCGGAGCAGGAAGGAGCTTGGTTGGCTCACATTTGAAATGTGACATTTTTGGGGGGAAGTGGTCCATGCAATCAAAAAAGCTGATTGGTGCTGTTTCGGCCCTGTTTTTGGCCGCGTTGGCGTCGGGCTGCGGTGGCGGGGGTGGAAGCGGTGGTGGAACTTCTGGCAGTACGGGAACTTCCGGCAGCACTGGAACTTCCGGCAGCACTGGAACTTCCAGTGGTTCGGAAACTGTAAAAAGTGGGCTTTCCGGCACCGTGGCCGATGGTCTGGCCATGGCCAAGGCCAAGATAACGGTCCAGTCTGCCAACGGCACTACGGTGGAGATGGGGACGACCGACGATAACGGGCAGTATTCCGGGTTTTCTTTTCCGCCAGGGTTTCAGTTTCCCGCAGTGATGAGCGTCACCCGCACCGTTGGCACGGGTGTTCTTCGGTCCATCATTCCCAGTCAACCGGGCACCGGTCAGTCAGCCAACGTCAATCCTATCACCCAGGCCATTACTTCCCAGATACTGCCAACCGGTAGTACCCTCGCCAGCCTCGATGTGACCGATGGTGATAGCGGTTTTTCTAAAAAGGCCAAGACGGTGGTGCAGACCGCCTTTGGCGGTGCCGTCGATTATGACTCTTTTGCTGGCAAACCGTTCAAGGCACGGACCGCATCCGATTCCAAGGCGGGTGGCTTGGCGGATACCCTGATCGATACCATTGCGGGCATGGATTCCACCCGCAAGCCGGAAGATATTTTGGCCAGTGCCGCTGATTCCAAGGATCCGGCTGTTTCCAAAAGTTTAATGTCGAATCCCGCTTTTCAGGCCCGACTTGCCGGAGAGCTGATTTCCCAGGGACGCCCGGCCGGGGATGTCAAGACCATGATTCAGGCCGAGGCGGTCGGTGGCGCGGATACCACGGCACTTTTAGCCAACACTGCGGCTTATGCCCAATCGTTCGAGGATGTGTATACCAGTGCCGTTGGCGAGATGACGGGTTCCGATAGCCAAAAGCGGGCATCCTTGGAGTCTATCGTGGAATCGGCTGCCGTGGCGATTGCCAAAATTGTGGAGAAGAAAGG
>JACSDG010000012.1 GCA_015660855.1 Magnetococcales bacterium | reverse complement strand
GTTGGGACGCCAAGAACCGACGCCGTCTCTGAAATACCAAGCAACGGCTGTTTAATGGGTGAAAAACCTGTCAAGCGGGGAAAAACTTGAACATCGAGTAAAAGGAAAATTGCCCGGGTGATCCCCGTTGAAGCGCAGGTGCTGTGCCGGGATGGTGCGGAAGAACTCGATAACCTGTATCCGGCACAACGGCGTAGCAAGTTGCATCTGGCGACCATGGCGGCCTGCGATGTGGACGGCCATCGGTGGGACGACTGGGTACGGTGGCCCAATGGTGATGTCCAGCGGCCTTGTATGGTGGCGATACGCGATGTGTTCAGCGGAAAATTTTTAGCCTGGAGGATCGATAAGAGCGAGAACCGGGAGGCGTTCCGGCTGGCGTTTGGCGATGTGGTGGAGAACTGGGGCATCCCCGAGGCAATGTACATGGACAACGGGCGCGCCTTCGCCAGCAAGTGGATGACGGGGGGTGTGACCACCCGGTTTCGGTTCAAAATCAAAGAGGATGACCCTACCGGGGTGCTCAAAACCATGGGGGTGGCGGTGCATTGGACTACACCGTATTCGGGCCAATCCAAGCCCATCGAAAGGGCTTTCCGGGATTTCTTCGACAACATTGCCAAGCACCCTGCCTTTGCTGGTGCCTGGACCGGAAATTCGCCGGAAAACAAGCCGGAAAATTATGGTTCCAAAGCCGTTGACCTTGATGTGTTTCTGGAAATTGTGACCTCGGAGATCAACGAACACAACGCCCGTCCAGGGCGGCGTACCGAAACCTGCGATGGGCGATCCTTTGATGAAACGTTTGCGGAATCTTACGCCGTCAGCACGGTACGCCGGGCATCTGCAACCCAACGTCGCCTGTGGTTGATGGCGGCGGAAGGGGTGACGGCCAGTCGCAAGAATGGCGAGATCAGCCTGATGGGCAATCGGTATTGGGATGCTGTCCTGCGCGGTTATCGCGGGCAAAAGTTGATCGTTCGCTTTGATCCCCAGGCATTGAAAAAACCGTTGAGCGTGTACCGGTTGGACAATGTGTTCATCGGTGAGGTGGCCTGTATCGAAGATGTTGGATTTGACGATGTGCAGGCAGCCCAGGAGCACGGACGGGACAAGAACAAGTTCAGGAAGGCCAGCAAGGAAATGGCGGCAGCGGCAATTACCCTGAAGCCGGAAGAAGTGGCGGCGATGATCCCGAATTACGCCAGCCCGGGCGGAACCCTGGAGCCGGGGGCGACGCGCCTGGTGACAGGGCCAGTATTGCAAAACAAACCCATTCCAGAGCGCAGCGAAGAGGAAAAAGCCCGATTGGCGGAGGTGGCAAAGCGTCTGACCGAACCCAAAAAAGTGGTCTCCATGCAAACGGCGTCCGACCGCTACCAAAGGGCGGCGGCCATTGAGGCCTCGATCGAGGCCGGGGAGGAGATTTTGAATCGGGATTATGAATGGCTGGAGCTGTACACCCAGTCGGCAGAGTACCGCAGTCAAAAGCGGATGGCGCAATACAAGATGGCGGCAAACCAATAGAAAAACCCCGATGTTGTGAGCACCGGGGCTTGGCAAACAGACAAAATATCAAGGAGCGATTATGTCCAAAAGAACAACTCTTGTCAATAGTGCCGCGCTACTAAAAAACGTAGCGGCCATCACCGAGGCGGTTGAGCACGCCTTGAATCGTCCATCGCATCTGCCGGGGCTGGTTTGTTTCCATGGCCATTCGGGGTTTGGCAAGACCACGGCGGCGTTGTTTTTGACCGTGCAGTTTCGTGCTTACCACATCGAGGCGGACTCCACCTGCACCCGCAAGGAGCTGCTGCTGGACATCGCCGAGCGGATGGGTTTGACGCCAACGAAGACTGTGCGGGAGCTTAAAACGCAAATCGGCGAGCAGTTGGCCGCGTCCAGGCGGCCATTGATCATCGACGACGCCCATCATCCTGCCAAGAAAGGATTTTTGGAACTGATCCTCGATGTTTACAAAAAAAGTCGGGATCAGGGGACGATTGTGTTGATTGGCGAGCCAGCGTTGCCGCTGGAGTTGAAAAAGCATTTTGAGCGCATCGACAACCGGATATTGCGGTGGGTGGAGGCCAACCCTTTGGACATGGATGACACCAGGGTGTTGCGGGATTTTTACGCCAGGGGGGTCATGGTTGGGGATGACCTGTTGGAAGAGATCCACCGCACCCATGCGGGTTGTACCCGCCGGATCGTCATCGATCTGGAGAATGTTCGGGAAAAAGCACTGGCTATGGGTTTGAAAGAGATCGGCTTGGATTTGTTTCGCGAAGAAAAGCCGGTAGAACCCAAAAAAGCAATCCGGAGGGTGGGATGAGCCGGGCGTTGTCCGCAGTGGCGGTCAAGCGTCTGCGGGCCATTGATCGGATGGCCATGCCGGCCGAGGACAGGGTTTGGGCGATGATCCGGGAAATCGGGGGTGAGTGGCGATTCAGCGATCTGGCCGATCGAACCACGGTAAAAAGAGAGACGGTGCGCGACTATGTGACCCGCTTGGTCCGGGGCGGTTATCTGGTCCGGGAGGGGGTGCGCTACCGGTTGGCGCGTGACAACGGCATCGAGCATCCGCAGTTACGCAAGAACGGACATCCCGTACCCATGTCCAACCGGGAAAAAATGTGGCTGGCCATGGAAGGGATGCGCAATTTTTCAGCCCATGAACTTGCATTTGTGACCGACGTGCCGTTGAGCGATGCCAAAAGCTACATCGGTTATCTGGCCCGCGTGGGAATCCTGGTGCTGGTGGAGGCGAGTCATCCGGGAAAGGTGGCCCGTCATACCCTGCTTAAATGGACCGGCCCAAAGCCGCCACAGGTTCGACGAGACAAATCTGTGCACGATCCTAATACCGGTCTGGAGCATCCAGTCCCTGGTCCCAACGTAAAAATGGTACGTCGGATTCATGCCCCTCTGGCGGATTGGGTGTTGGCCTTGGCTGCGGCCTGCGATGCCGAAACCCAGGGACATGCGGCTGCCCGGATCAGCTACAGCAAAGGAGTCGTCTGTCAGGTGCTGAAAGGGGTCTACAAGGGGCGGAAGGATCTGATGGAACAGGCGGTGCGCCAACGCTTTATGACGGAGGCAAAACCATGAAAAAACTCGCCGAAGCATTGAGACGATTTTTAAGGGAATACCGGGGGCGGCGGGCGATCCTTGGCCTTGTGCGTACCACGCCTGGCATCAGCCGTCGCGTGATCATTGGAATGCTGGACCCTGGGCCAAGCTGGATGCAGTTATCCACGCGACTTGAAGGAATGGTTAAAAGTGGGGTGATTACGGTGGACAACGAAGGCCCGTACAGGCCGAAAGCATAAGGAGATGTGAGGTGGCAACAGGAAAAAGAATCAAGCCGAAAGTGGCAATCGTCATCCAAAATTTGGAGCACGCCAACACTGTCCTGGCTGAGATTGGCGGGCTGCAACGTCAGATCGACGCCGCAGAGATGGAAGCGAATTGTGCCATCGATAAAATCAAGGAGGGGGCTTTGGAAATAACGGCACCCTCCAGGGACCGTATCAAGGCACTGTCTGAAGCGTTGGCGACCTTTGGCGCGTCGCAGAAAAGCGAACATTTTACTGAAAAGCGCACCATCGAATTGGTTTTTGGGTTTATCGGATTTCGGAAGTCCAACGAGATCAAGGCGGCCGCAGGCAAGAAGCTGGCAGATGTCCTGGAAGCCCTGAAGGTGCACCGGATTCTGGAAGCTGTCAAAGTGACGGAAAAAATCAACAAAGACGCCATGCGTGACTGGACCGATGAAAGGCTGGCTTTGGTGTATGCCGTCCGTGAGGAAAAGGACACGTTTTGGTACGAAATCAAGGCGGAGGCGGTGCAACATGGATGACATCGTGTGGGTTGCGGGTCTGGTCGGTTCTTTCATTGGGCGTTTGGTATTGATTCCATTGCTGCTGCTGGCGGGGGGATTGGGATGGCTGCGAGGGTGCGTGGGGTGCGCGTTTGCCAACGGGGAACACATGGGCAGGGTGATGATGGAGCGGGCGGAATACAAGAACCTTCATCGCTGACCCAGATGGCAAGGATGAATACAGACGGTGAGATCGGGACGCAGATTGGGTCTTTGGAATTCAGTTCGGAAAAGTTGTTGTGGGCCAACGTATTGTGGGTAGCCGTCAGGGATGCGGCCAACGATGGAAGCGAGTTTAAAAGAAATCATGAATCCAACAGGCAGCGCAAGGCGCACAAAAGTGCCCTCCGATGGTTCCGATCACAAAAAGAAATGGAAGCGTCCTTTTTATGGGTCTGCGCGGCACTGGATTTAGACCCTGATCGGGTGCGCCGGTGGGTGAAGGAAATCGTAGAGAATCCTGAGCGGCTAAAAAAAACAAGGGCATGGAGATCAGACGATGAATTATGAACGAATGACGGCAAGGGATGTGGAGTTGGCCATGACGTCGCTGGCGGAAAAGCGTGGTGAGATCGCCGCCGGTTTGTTGCAGAAGGTTCCTGCCGACATGTTGGCTGCCGCCATGGTCCAGGAAGTGGCGGATGGCGTAAAGGCCAGGGATTATGACTTTTTGCGTGGGTTGGATGGGGTGTTGTGCCGGGTCGTGGAACTGCAAGGAGCGGCATGTGCGTGAATCTCTGAAAAAGGGGCAGAGCCGCATAAAACTTACCTGCCCGGATCCTGAATGCGATCAGGTAGTGCCTTATGTACTCATGGAAGCTGTCTGTAAGGCCTGGTTTTACGAGGAAGACGGGGTCCTTCGATGTGATATGGCACCCGAATTGACAGACTCTAAGGCGGCGCGGTGTCCTGCTTGCCTGGGACTTATGCGTTTGGAGCAATTTCATCTATGAAAAATCAAGATGAAGATCTGGACCGCTTCCGTTCTGAATTGGAGCGGGCGGATTGGCATTACAACATGTCCGACGATCATCGGGTGTGGAATGAAGGTCGGGAGAATCTGGAAAGGCTGTGGCGGAAAGCTAAGAAAATGGGGGGCGAGTGGAAGATTGCGTACAGTGATGCGTGCAAACGCAATAATTATACAGGCTGACGATTATCAAGGGAGAAGAGGAAGTGCAAAAACAAATGCAGGAACAGACGCAAGAGCAGGGTGAGATGATCGCTGCGGATCAATTGTTAGCATTTATCGACCGAATCGAGCGGCTTGAGGAAGAGAAAGCGGAAATCTCTGCCAGCGTCAGGGATGTTTATGCAGAGGCCAAGTCTCAAGGGTTCGAACCAAAAATCATGCGTGATGTCATCAGGATCCGAAAGCAGGATCCTAGGGAAGTGGATGAGCAGGAAGCCATACTGCACTTGTACAGGCAGGCCTTGGGGATGGCGTAGGGAAAGTGGGGGCGTAGCCCCCCCAAAGGAATTCTTTTATAAATTTTGCTCGACGGAGTTTTTTTGAACATGCTTGACTCTTATCACAAACAAAAACTGCGCGAGCGACCTATCCTGTTTTCCGGACCCATGGTCAGTGCCATTCTGGCTGGAAGAAAATCACAAACCAGAAGGATAGCCAGGAAGAACTCTGGCAAGCACCCGTACGGATCGGATGGAGACCGTCTGTGGGTTCGGGAGCAACACGCTATCTACCGTGCCGATGGGTACTTCGTAGAAAGTGATTGGTGCCTGTATCGCGCTGATGATCCGACGTGGCGGCATCCGGAAGGATTTGCACGTGAGCATTCCCTTCGTTGGCGACCGCCCATTCATATGCCCCGGTGGGCGTCGCGCATCGACTTGACGATTACCAGCGTCAGACGGGAGCAGCTCCAGGAGATTTCTGGCGGCGACTGTATCCGGGAAGGGGTATGGCCTAGCGAAGAAAGACAGCTTGGCAAAAGTCACTTGGCAATCAAGCGGTATGCCGATTTGTGGGATGCCATGCACGCCAAGCAAGGTCATGGATGGGCAACAAATCCGATGGTGTGGGTGATCGATTTTGATGTTTGTCACGTCAACAAAGAAAATGCGATCCGGCCTGCGGAATCTGACAAATGTTGCTGATGTGCCCCTGTTGTCAGGCGACTGCCAGCCTGGAGGCTTGGTCTGGAAACGTGGCGGCCAGGAATACACTGGCCGCCATAAGCCGACTGCCGGGGGTGGTGGTGCGCCATGTCCCCGGCTATCTGGCTCTTTTTCGCCCTGCTTCCGACCACGGGCTTGCCTGGGAGCAGGTGCAAAAAGTAGTGGCGGAACTCAACGTCCTGATGACTAAGGGGACGGTGGTTTACAGCCACAAGGTAGCGAGGCCTTGTACGCCGGAGATGTGGGCAAAGGCCATGGAAACCATGCTGGCGCAACTGGATAAAGTCAAAAGACCCCTCAAGGGTCACGGATACCTGATCACCATCGCCTACGAGCTGGCGGACAAGGCGGATGCAGACAAGGAAAAAAGAGTGGAACAGGAGCGGGCCAGCCGCACCGTTGAAACGCAAGACCAGGAAAAAGGATTCGATTGGAGTCAAGCGGTCACTCCTGAAATGGCTGCGGAAATAAGAGCAAAATCCGAGTTTTTCAAAAATGCCAACAAGAACTGACCTTGCCAAGATTCACATTGCCAAGAAAGAACTGGGACTGGATGACGACGCCTACCGGGAGATACTCCAGGGTCGCTATGGCGTAACGTCGTCCAAAGGCATGAGTGACGCCGATGTGCGGGATTTCCTGAGCCATTGCGTTTTGATGGGGGTGGAATTCCGCAAGAACAAATCCGGATCCCCGTCCAGCGGCATCTGGCAGGGGCGGCCCCACCCCGCCGCAGACCGGAAACCGATGATCAACAAAATCATCAAACTTTGCGACCTGTTGGGGCAGTTGGGTGAAGGGAAAACCTTTTTGCGTTATGCCGATGGGGTGGCAAAAAACATGTTTTTCCGGGGGCAGGACAACGTGGAAATCTTTGTGGAGCACCTGGACCACCAGCAGCTGCACAAAGTGGTGACGGCGTTGGTCTTACAGTGCAAACGCGAAAGGGTGAAGGGATTTGTGGAATGACTGCCAGTCGCGCATTTTTGTCGGTGGAGGATCTGGAGCGTTGCTGGCTGCCCAAGTCGGCCATCCAGTTGATCGAGGTTATTGGCACGGCGGCCACGTTAAGGCTGGTGCAAAACCACGGCGGGACTTATCTTGCCCTGCCCCGATCCATCGGTCCGCAACATGACGTATCCAACCTTATCGGTTTTGAGGCGGCCCGGTCGCTGGCGGAACGGTGGGGTGGCGAGCGGGTCTATATCCCCAAGGTGGATGTCGCGGTGCGCTGTGTGCGCAACCGGGAGATGATCGCACGTTACGAGCAAGGCGAAAGCTATCGGTCGCTCGTCAAAGAATACGCAATCTGCGACCGATGGTTTTGGCGCATCATGAAAAAAACCCAGACATCTCCTGGGCACTCCCCGAAGGAAAACAAACAGCTCTCCCTGTTCGACGATTGATATCCGCCTCCCTGGCCCAGGCCAGATGATACTGTCTTGTCGCAAGGTTATCAGCAATGATGACCGGCATGAAAAACACTCCCCAACAAACTTTTGCAATTTGCCTTGACCAGGTGCTGATGCACGAGGGTGGATACACCAACGATCCCAACGATCCTGGTGGTGAAACCAACTTTGGCATCTGCAAAAGGCAATATCCGCATCTGGATATTGCCCGGCTGACCGAAGACCAGGCGGCAAGCATCTACGAACGCGACTATTGGCGGAAGATACGGGGGGATGAATTGCCGCCCCCGCTGGCAATGGTGGTGTTCGATGCCGCCGTCAATCAGGGGGTGCCCAAAGCCTCCAAGATGCTCCAGGAATGTCTTGGGATTGAGGCTGACGGCGTTATTGGTCCAGGGACGCTGAAGGTCATCGAAAAACACAAGGTTGACGCCCTCGTCAGGGATTTCATGGCGCGTCGGGCAAGTCATTACGCCAGCATCGTCACCAAAAACCCCGCCTCAAGTAAATTTTTGTTCGGCTGGTATCGCCGATGTTTCGCGGTGCATCAAGCTGCCATGGATCTGCTGGAGTAAAGGACATGAATGAAAAACATTGGTATCAAAGCCGTACCATCTGGGGTGCCGTCCTTTTAATAGTTTCCCGGATTGCTCCATCGTTGGGGTTGGAGATCGATCCTGGAAGTCTGGGGGATATTGCCGGGGCAATCGTCGATCTGGCGGGTGCGGGCATGGTGGTTTATGGGCGCGCCAAAGCGGAACGCCCTATTCGCTTCAAAGCCAAAGGGGCATGATCATGAATGCCGAACTTTTTTTAAAATGGTGGCCGATCCTGGGGGCGGTGATTCAAGGCGTTTTTTTGTGGCTCGCCTGGTCGATGCGTAAAATGTTCGCCACCAAAGACGAGATCAAGATACTCCAGGAAGAGTTGACCGAGCGATTGTGCGATCACGGACAAAAGATCGACATGATCGAGGCCCGGTTGCAGGCGATTCCGGGAGGCAAGGATTTTCAGGAATTGACCTGCAAGGTCAATCTGGTGTCTGGCAACATCGAGACGATCATAGCCCGGTTTGAAGGGGTGAAGGAATCGGTCACGAGGGTGGAGAGGCAGCTGGACATGCTGTATCGGGCACACCTGGCGGAGGAGGGTTGAGCAATGAGTGCCAAAGTGATCCAGGAAGAGCGTCGGGGGTTGATTCTTCAGCTACTCTCCAAAGCCCCGCAATACACCGCCAACGAGGCGATCATCCATGGTCATCTGTTCCAGATGGGTTGTCCGACGAGTTGGGAAGTTTTGAAAGGGGAGATCGTCTGGCTGGACGAGCAAGGTTTGATTACAGTGGACTGGCCGGGCGGCCTCGCCATTGCCAAAATCACTCTCCGGGGTTTGGATTGCGCTGATGGGGTCACCCGGTACCCTGGCGTCGCCACACAGCCACCCTTCCCATGAGTCGCCCATCCACCATCAAACGCCTGCCGCCAGAGATCAAAACGGAGATTCATCGCCTGTTGGAGCATGGGACGCCCATCCACGAAATCCATGCGTGCCTCCAGCAGCTTGGGGTAAGCCCGCCTTCCAAATCGGCCATTGGCCGGTACAAGCAGGACTTTGACCAACAGATGCGGCGGTTGCGCCTGTCGCGCGAGATGGCGGCGACGTGGGCGAAAAGCTTCCAGGACGAGCCGGAAGGAAATGCCGCCAAACTGACGACGGAACTCCTTGAAAATTTGGCAATGCACGTCTCCCGACAGGCGTTGGAGGATGGACAGGAGCTTAAGGTCAAGGAGATCGCTACTCTGGCTGGAGCGGTGCGCGACCTGTCACAGGCCCGCCGCTCCATGGTGGACACCGCTGAAAAGATACGCGCCCAAACATTAAAAGAAACGGGCGAAAAGATGGAAAAAATCATCCAATCGCAAGGGTTGTCCATCGATGTTGCCACAGCCATCAGAGAGGCTATGACGAAATCATGAACGAGGCGCAAAGTCTGTTTTTGCCGTATCAAAAAGCCTGGATGGCGGATCGCTCCAAGGTCAAGGTGTGCGAAAAGTCGCGCCGTGTCGGTCTTTCCTGGTGCGAAGCGGCCGATGCGGCACTGACCGCTGCCTCCTCCAAAGATGCCGGAGGGATGGATGTCTGGTATGTGGGCTACAACAAGGATATGGCGCAGGAGTTTGTTCGGGACGCCGCCGGTTGGGCCAAGATTTACCACAAGGTTGCAGTCAAGGTTGAAGAGGAAGTCTTTAAGGATGAGGACGGCGATCGGGAGATTTTGACCTACGTGATTCGTTTCCAATCGGGCTATCGCGTCACCGCTCTGTCTTCGAGACCTTCCAACTTGCGCGGCAAGCAGGGGGTGGTGGTAATCGACGAGGCGGCGTTTCACGATGACCTGGGGGGACTGATCAAGGCGGCCATGGCTCTGACCATCTGGGGCGGTCGGGTCCGTATCATCTCCACCCACAACGGCAACCACAACGCATTCAATGAACTACTCGAAGAGATTCGTGCCGGCAAGAAAAGTTGCATGAAGCCATCCAGTCGGCGCATGCGCAGGGGGCGATTGTCATCCCGGACGGAATGCTGGTGGAGCTTCTCGGTCCTGGCGGCAAAGGCGGCAGCGGTTATGCCAGTTTTTCCGATCTGACCGACCGGATGAATGATGCCATCTCCAAGGTGGTGTTGTCGCAGACCATGACCACCGATGCCGCTGGCGGACAGTATAAGGGGGATGTACAAAAATCGGTCCGCAATGAAGTGGTTCAGAGTGATGCCGATTTGATCTGTCATTCCTTCAGTCAATCGGTGGGGCGATGGTTGACGGAGTGGAATTTTCCCAACGCTGTCCCGCCCAGGGTATGGCGGGAGGTGGAAGAGCCGGAAGGGTTGACCGCGCGGGCTGGTCGCGACAAAATTGTTTTCGACATGGGCTTTCGACCCACTTTGGAATACATCCGGGCGACCTATGGCGATGGTTGGGAGGCGGCGTCGGTCCCCGTCGAAGCGGGAAATAAAATCCGACCTGCCAAGGAAGCCAGGGAGTTTGCCGAGGCTGCCGCTGACGAAGACGACGACCCGGTTGCACCGATGATCGAGCAGGCTATCGCCCGCATGAATCCCCTGCTGGAAGAAATGCTGGCCCCCGCCGTTGCCGTGCTGGACCAGACGGCAACGCTTGCCGATTTTAACGACCGCCTGCCCGGTCTCATCAAAAAAATGAAAATCTCATCGCTTACCGACCTTGTCCAACAGGCTTGCCTGGTGGCCCACCTGGTGGGGCGTAGCGAGGTGTTGGACGAAGACAGGGAGCCAGCCGATTTTGCAGATCCCAAGGCGGTATGGGGCAGCCTGCCTTTCGAGGAGGCGATCAAGTTCTTCCAGGACAAGGTCAACCTGCCAACGGAAAAATGGGACGACCTTAAAGGGGAAATGCACGCCAAGGCGTTTGTTTCTGCGGGTGCCCTGCGTGACGGGCTGCTGGCCGATCTGCGCAGTGGGGTGGATGCGGCCATTGCCGACGGCATCACCCTCCGGGAGTTTCGCAAGTTTTTTGACCGGGCGGTGACGGACTATGATTGGGAATACAACGGAACGCGCAAATGGCGCAGTCGGCTGATCATGGAAACCAACATGCGCACCGCCCATGCTGCGGGTCGCTATCAGCAAATGACCGATCCGGAACTGTTAAAACGTCGTCCCTACTGGCAATACAAACACTCCGGCTCAGGCCACCCACGTCCAGGGCACAAAGCCAGAGATGGCATGATCCTTCTGGCGAGTGATCCCTGGTGGCGTGCGAACTATCCACCCAACGGCTTTGGTTGCAAGTGCCGAGTGATCACCCTGGCCGAGCGGGATCTTAAACGGATGGGACGCGCAGGTCCGGATGTCGCTCCGGAGATGAACGCCGCTGATCCAGGTTGGGATTATAATGTGGGGGTGGCTGCCCATGGTGACCAAGTGGCAGCAAAAATTATGACGGATGCGGCGAAAAGCGGGGCGGCCTGGGAACCTTTGATTCCCGGCGACTGGAAAAGCCATGGACTGCCCAGGGAAATCCCTCTGGATGAGATCGATTTAAAACGCTTGCCCCCGGCCACATCAAAAGGCGAAACGATCCAAGCTATCAAGGATTTGATCGGAGGCGATGAAGCGGTCATCCCTTTTGATGCTGGGGACTTTGTCTATCCCATCAAGATTAACGCCAAGGAGCTTGGCAATCACCTCCAGCCCGATCGCGCTCCATTTTTGCCATTTCTACTCGAAACCATCAAAAATCCGCATGAAGTGTGGCTGCAATTCCTGAAGCACAAAGTGACGGGCAAAGTGGAATTGCGCCCTGTCATGATTCGGGGGATCAAGGATGGCAGCGGCAAGGCGTTTCTTGTGGTGTTGCAGGCCAGGAAGGGCTTTTTGGAAAGTCTGACCGCCTTTCCCATGGACCGTCCGGGGAAGGTCTTGCCAAAAAGGTCAGGGAGTTTGATTTTTGCCAGGGAAGAGTAAAGCCATCACCCTCCGCACAGGGCCGGCGGCCTCGTCGAGTCAAAGGGATGCGGCCCGGCTCGATAAGCCCACGAGAAGGATACCACCAAATGTCCGGGTCTCAAATCAAAATCGAACTGCAAGGATTTGAAGTGGTAAAGGATGCGCTGCGGGATCTCCAGGAGCGTGGCCGCAGTCTCGGCCCGGTCTTGAAAGAGATTGGCGAGCACATGCTTGAATCCACCCAGGAACGCTTCGATGCCGAGAAGGATCCTGAAGGCCAGGCTTGGGCACCCCTGTCCGAGGCCACAAAAAAACGCATCTCCGAGTTTTCTGGAAAAACCAGGGGCGATGGAAAGATACTGACCGACGGTCGTCGCCTGCGTGATTTTATCGCCTATCAAGTCGGTGACGACGTGTTGCGGGTTGGCACCGACGCTGTCTATGGCGCGATCCATCAGCTGGGGGGCGAGGCAGGTCCGACTGCCCACCGGGTTTTCATCCCTGCCCGGCCCTACCTGGGGTTTTCTGATGCGGACGCGATGTATGCCATCGATGTCATTTGTGACCATCTTATGGATGGCAAAGCCTGACCTGAAAAAAAAGGCCCTTTTCAGCCTGTTTCCTGGTCACCCCTTACCCAAGGCTGGGTTTGTCGCCACAACGCAACAGACGACGAGTTAAACGTTTAAGAATTCGATTTACCATCCCCCTGTCTTTTTCATTTCGTTCATCCCATTCCAACCGCCTGCGTTCGGACTCCTGGCCCCGGCCAGATCAGACTTTTATCCACGACCACCGTCCGTCATGATGTCGGGCATGAACACACCAGTCAACACCTTGAGCATCCAAATTTTCCGCACCGGTCGCCATACGGCGATGAACGGTAAAGAGTTGGATTTTTCCGCCGCCGACCTGGACCAAATTGCCCAGGGCTACAATCCCGGTTTGCACGAGGCTCCCGTAGTCATCGGGCATCCTGCGACCGATGACCCTGCCTTTGGCTGGGTGAAGGGGTTGCGTGTCCAAGACAACCGCTTGGAGGCGAGCCTGGACCAGATGAACCCTGCGTTCGTCGAGGCGGTACGGGCTGGAAACTATAAAAAGGTGTCGGCAAGTTTTTATACCCCCGGCGGAGCAGGCAACCCGAAGCCGGGATCCTGGTATCTGCGCCATGTTGGATTTCTGGGGGCGCAACCGCCTGCGGTCAAAGGTCTGCGACCTGTAGCGTTCAGCGAAGACGCTGAGATCGTGACCATCGAATTTACCGAAACAAACCCCAGCGAAGGAAAAAGCATGAGCGAACAAACCAAGCAGCCGCCAACGTCGCAACCTGATGCCACACAGTTGGCGCGTGAAGCCGCTTTGAGAACACAAGAGGCCCAGTTTGCCGAACAGGCGAAAACCATGAAAGCCAGGGAAGAACAACTGGCCCAGCGTGAAAAGGCACTCAAGGACAAGGAGGGGGAAGATCGCAAGCGTCGATCCGCCAGTTTTGCCGAGCAACATACCAAGGAAGGCCGTCTCCTTCCCCGGGAAACCGCTGCGGTGGCGGCCATTCTGAACTTTTTGGAAGCGGGCAATGAAACCATCAGTTTCTCCGAGGGAGAAGGGGCGTCCGCCAGAACGGTTTCCAGAAGTGCCGCCGACATGTTCCGGGAGTTTGTCCAGAAATTGGATAAACGAGTGAATTTTTCCGAGGTTGCTGGTGGTGCTGTAAAGACTCCCGCCACCGATCCCAAAGCTATTGCGGACCAGGCGCTGGCCTACTGTGAAGCGCAGCGCAAGATCGGCAACGTCGTCTCCATTGCCGACGCTGTCACTCTCCTTAGCCAGGGAGGTGCCCAATGAACCCGATCCTGACCAAGGCGTTTACCGCCGGCGCGACGGTCAATCCCTGGCGCGTCGTAAAATTTGACAGTGCCGATGGCACTGTCATCCAGGCGGCGGCTGCAACCGACGCCCTTCTGGGGGTCGCTAATAATCTCGGTGCCGCAGCTGGTAACCGGGTGGATGTGTGTCTGTCTGGGATCGCTGAGGTGGAATTCGGCGGTGCCGTCACTCGCGGTGCACTCCTGACCAGCGATGCCAATGGCAAAGCGGTGGCTGCCGCCCCTGCCGCCGGCGCTAACAACCGTGCCATTGGAGTGGCCATGGTTTCCGGCGTTTCCGGCGACATCGGTACGGTCCTCATCAACCCGTCTCAGACTCAAGGATAACGCGCATGGCCGTAGCTTTACTTCCCTTTCCGGTTGACCCGCAATTGACGGCTGTCACCATCGCTTATAAAAACGGCCGCTTCATCGCGGACGATGTCATGCCCCGCACCCCGCCTCTGGGGGTGAAAACGTTTAAATACCGAGTGTTCAACCTGAGCGACAGCTTCAATATCCCGGAAACGACTGTTGGCAGGACGTCGCGACCCAACCAGGTCGAATTTGGCATGTCCGAGCTGTCCGGCGTCACTAGAGATTACGGTCTGGATGACCCTATTCCTCTCGCCGACATCAAACAGGCCCCTCAAGGTTACGATCCCCGCGCCCATGCGGTTATGACCCTGACTGATACGATCGGGCTGGACCGTGAAAGGCGGGTGGCCGCGAAGGTGTTCAACACGGCCAACTATGTTGCCGGCAACAAGATTATCTTGTCGGGTTCCAGTCAGTTTTCCGACCCCACATCTGACCCTATCGGTGTGATCTACGGTGCCCTCGATGCCATGGTGATGCGGGCCAATATCATGGTCGTCGGTCGTCCGGCATGGTCCCGACTTATCCGTCACCCGGCCATCCTCCAGGCGATGCACGGCACGAGCGGGGATAAGGGTGTGGCCACCATGCAGTTCGTAAAGGAACTGTATGAACTGGAGGAGGTTTTTGTTGGTGAGGCCTATATGAACTCTGCCCGTAAAGGTCAGACGGCCAGCATGTCGCGCGTCTGGGGCAAACATATCTCCCTGCTTTATCGTGATCGTCTGGCCAACGCCAACAGTGGTCGTGCCACCTGGGGTTTCACTGCCCAATGCGGCGCGCGTGTGGCGGGTGCCATCGAAGACAGAGACATCGGCCTGGAAGGCGGTGTGCGTGTTCGTGTTGGCGAAAGCGTGGAAGAGGTCGTGGCCGCCCCGGATCTGGGATATTTCATCGAAAACGCCGTGCAGTAAAGGTTAAAGCGATGAAATACACGGTGTTGTCACTGTCAGGAAAGCAACCAAAGCAGAACACCGGCAGACCATCATCTACCAGACTCTCGGTATTGATATGAGTCCAGGAGGGGTGAAGAAAATGATCGGTTGACCCTGGAAAATCAAAGATTGGCAGGTTTGTAGTGCCACTAGAAAAAAAATGACAGTGTAAGCTGTTGAATATAAAGTAAATAAAAAAGACTATGTTAAACTTGGGCTAACGCCATTCTGGCCCGCGCTTTAACGATCACCCCTATGGCTGGGGACACCATCAAGCGTGGGATTATCAAGCCTGCCCTGGGCAATGAGCCGGAAATCCATATCGGCACGCATGTCGAGATCGGTGTGGAGGTGGAGTTTGCAGGTGCCGGCGCAGCGGGAAGTGTACCGGCTTGGGGGGTTCTGCTCCAAGGGTGCGGATTCAGCGAAACCGTGAGTACCGGAGTCAATTGCAGCTACAAGCCGGTTTCGAGCGGGGAAAAATCCTTGACCCTCTATTTCCATATGGACGGCCAAAAGCATGCCCTGACCGGGTGTCGCGGGTCGGTAAAGGTGTCGATTGACACCAAAAAAGCACCCGGTCTGGAATTCAAGTTTCTGGGGCTGTGGGCCGATCCGGCGAGCGTGGCCGACCCGGTTCCCAATTTTTCCAGTTTCCAAACACCAGTGCCTGTCAGCAACACCAATACGCCAACTCTGGATGTCCATAACTATTCGGCGGTGGCGTATGCCCTGGATATCGACATGGCCGTCAAAGTCATCCACCAGGACCTGATCAACTATGCCGCCGTGGATATCCTGGATCGCGCCCCGGCCGGAACGCTCAGGATCCAAGCAGACGCCGGGAACAGGAAGCTGCCAGCCGCGAGGCAGTCGCCAACCAAAGAATCATTGAAAGCTTGAGGATCGAACAGGACGAGTTGAGCATGACCGATCGGCAGCGACAGGTGTCCGAAGCCACCCGACGGTTATCGGCCACGGCCACCAGCCAGCAACGCTCGGAAGTGGAACGGTTGGCAGGGGCTTTGTACGACGAAAAACAGGCCATGGAAAAACTGGCCGCATCAACCAAAAACTCCCATGACCGCATGACGCAATCCGGAAAGGAGTGGTCCGCAGGGATGCAGCAGGCACTCAAAACATATTCCGCAGAGGTCACGGATTCAACCCGAAATTGGGATATCGCCACCACCAACGCTTTCCGGGGCATGGAGGATACCCTGGTGCAGTTTGTCACCACAGGGAAAGCGAGTTGGAGAAGCCTGGTGAACTCCATACTGGCCGACCTTGCGCGCATTGCCGTGCGTCAGGCTGTCACCGGGGCACTGGCGCAAGCTCTGGGTGGGGCCATGGGGGCAGGCATGGCAGGCGCGGGAGGAGGTATGGCAGGCATGGCGGCGAGTGCTGCCATCATGCATGACGGTGGCGTCGTTGGTGCAGCATCGACCCACAGGTTGGTGCCCGCTTCCGTTTTTTCGGGGGCACCCAGGTTTCACTCGGGTGGTCTGGTCGGGCCGGACGAAGTCCCGATCATCGCGCAGCGTGGCGAGAGAGTCTTGTCCAGGCGAGAAACGGAATCTTACGCGGCAGGTCGCAGCCAATCCGGGGGGGGTGGAAACGTGGAAATCCAAATCGTCAACGTCACAAACCCCGATCAGATAAAAAAATTGGTGGCCGACACCATTGCCGAACGCAAAGATGTCGTGGTCAACATGGTTTTGAACGCCTTGGATGAACGCAATCTTGTGGTAAGGCGAGTCTGATGGCTTACTATCCTCCAGACCTGCCTAGCCTCCCCAACATCCCCATCGAAACGGCGCAGGAAAACCGGTCCGATCCAATCAAAATCGTGGATTTTAGCGGGGAACACGAGCAGCGCATTTCTTATGCCGGACCAAGACGCCGCCGCTGGACGCTGAAGACGCCTTGGATCAGGGCGGGCGTCGTCGGTCTGTTTCCCCCGTTCTGGGAGGGCCGTCAAGGTCAAATGCTGCCGTTCAAGTTCATCTGGCGTCAAACGGAATTTTTCGTCCGGTTCGACGGTGAGTTCGACATCTTTTGGCGTGGCCCCGATTTGGGCCAGATCAGCTTTTTCGTCAAGGAAATGCATCCATCGGAGATCATTACGTGACCGATATCGCGTGGTATAGGGACATGACCGCAGCCGAAGAGGCCGCCGGAGTTTGCACCGATAAAACGGGCAACGGACATGATGCCACGCTGGGGGGATCCGCAGAGTTCTACAACTTTGCAGCCCGGGGAAAGGTGCTGCATTTTCCGATCAATGCCAACAGCTCGGCGTCCGTAAATGGAACGTTCAACCTTAATATCACCCAGGGGTTGTCTGTCGGGGCATGGATCTACCGTGAGGATGACAGCCCCGGAGTCGTGATCAATCGGGAGGGGTCTTTTCGACTCTGGTTCCCGGATGCTTCCGGCAAGCCCTGTTTTTCCGTGTATTCGGGCGGCACCTGGTGGGATGCGATCTCAAGCGACCCCTTGCCCACGCAACAGTGGGTATTTATCCAGGGCGCGCTCGGCCCTATCGATACCAAAATTTTTGTCCATGGCAGCGTAAAAGGGATTTGTCATCCGAGCGGTTTGTGGAATGACAACTCCACCACCATCCTGATCGGACGGCGCACGCTTTTCTACAACATGCAGTTTGCCGGATACATCGGTGAGATAATGATTCGGGACGCTGTTGTGGATCTCTCCGCGCATCGCGTTGACTTGAAGCGGTGGATCAAACGCAACCAGGGCGAAGTCGTGGAACTGCTGGAACTCCATCTCCCGACAGAAGTTCTTCGATTTTGCTCACGACCGACCTTTATCTCCCTGCAAGTACGGCCTGTCTGATGGATCTCTCCATAGCCAAAACCTATAACGCACGCATGAACAACGGCACGGTTGCGCGTGGAACCGTGATCGACGATTGGGAGCAATACGGGCTTTACTACGGTGACCCGGCCTATCTCAAGGTACATGATTTTTCGTCATGGGCTTTGATCGTTCTCGACCAGTCAACGCTTTGGAATTTCAATCGCGCCACAATCAATACCCCCGTCCTGATATACATCCCTTTCGGCTCGGACTTTCGCAAAGCCGCCGTCGTCGATGGTTTCCAGGTACCGGAATACAACCCCTCCGCTGTCGCCGACTACATCAATGCGACCAAGGTATTTATCGATGACGTGTTTGATTTTGGTTGCAACGGTATCTTTTTCGACGAGTGCGATGTCGGGTATTGGGACGCCAACTATGGCGTTGCGGCGGCTCAGGTGATGCGAGAGGCTGGCCTGAAACCGTTATGCGATTACGTGCGTTCCAAAGGGGGGCGATCCATCGTCAACGGTGCTTCCTTTTTTGCGCGAGAAGGGGAAATCTTTCTCCTGGAATCCTTTGTTGGGCACTGGCAAGGCAGCCCGTTTCGACCACAATGGGCCTATTCTCCATTTTTCTACCGCTACGCCGAAAGCCTGGCCGAAACCGGGGAGTTTGGCGGGGTGGATTGGACGGCCGGCATTCGTTCCTATCTTTATATCTGGAAATACGCCCATTCCGGTCCCTATTCCACCGTCATGTATGGCCATTCCTATGGCGACCCTCTTTCCCCCTGGCAGAACGAGCGGCAACTGGCCTGCTACGCTGCCTTTCGCGCCTCGGGCATCCGGTCTTTCAACTACATTTCCCCTGACAATCAGGAGCTTCAGGAACTGCTGGTGCATCGTTACTATCTCGGTGCCCCTCTCGAAACACCGCAGTTCAATCCTGCAAACAGTACCATCTCCCGAAGGTTCTCCGGCGGATCTGTCCGCTATGACGATGCTAATCCCGCCGCAAGCCGAGTGGCCCCCGATGTCGCGCCGGATTATTGGTTCGACGTGGAGCGCCCTCCCAAAGATTGTCCATGGGGCCAGGTTGGTGTGGAGTCAGGGGCGCATGTATGGGAAAACGGCTATGTCCCACATTACCTCCGTATCGTGGCGGCAAAAATGTGGGATGACAGGGCACATGTTTATATCCAGGTAACGCTGGCGGCAGATTTCCCACAGACCGAATCCATCCCCATCTTCGTCTATATGGAGCTGGATCCCGATCAACCAGGCTGGCATACGGCGTTACAAGGCGACCAGACCTCTGTCTACCTGCATTTTTCCAACTTGAGAGTGCAAATTTATTTCTATGGGAACTCTCTGTTCGTCTATCAGGGGACCAGCGAAACAGACCATAATTTTCGCTATCTCTATCAGGTTGATGGCGGCAAAGAAGGTTCCGTCATGTACTGGAGGATCCGGAAAGAAACTTTACGTCACTGCGTGCCTACCTGGGATGGTCAGGCCATCCGATGGTTCCCGTGTTTCGAGGGGGCACCGGGATCTTGTTTTTTCGTCAACGGGTCGGTCGTGGCCCAGTCTTCTTCGCCACTGCTGACGGTCAACGGCAATCTTACAAACCAGCTTCAAAGAATAAAAACGTACGTCCCGCATACGGCGGTGATTTACAGCGGCCAGTCCATGCCGAATCATCGGATATCGCAAGTATACGTCAATGGTGTCTGGGAACGGGCCTGGGTCTTTGATCGCAAAACCGGGTCTTTCATCGGTCCCGACGGCACCCCAGATACCTGGTTTACGGCGTCCCCTTTCGCTCCTCCCAGGATCGTCGACTGAAATGCCCGTACCGATCACTTACGGGCAGAGTCGCTCCAACGGGATGGTTGTTCATGCCCGGATTTATGGTGGCAATTATGAAAAAGCCCATTATCTCGTCGTTCTCGGCGAAGTAGGGATCACCCTGGATCAGCTTTACATCGACAAATACCGCATTGAGGATCTTACAAACTACTACACCCGCACCGGAGGCAACCAAAATTCCGACTCTGCATGGTATGTGTTCTACCCGCAAGGTGGGCAAGCGCAGATTTCTCTGAACAACAGCGGGACGTGGAATATTTTCCAGTTGACCAATGCCGTTGGCGATGTTGCAGCCCCAGTGCCTGTCACGCTCTATGGTGGCGGAACGGTTACCTGCTATTCGTACCACACCTGGCCAAAGGAAGGATCGACCCAAAGCTGGCGGTGGGTGTTGGTCAATATTGACGACCCAAACCAGATCAGATCATCCGATACTTTCACTGAGACCTTCTCCACATCACAGACTGTCTCCTGTTTTCCCCTGGGTACCATGGTGTCCACGCCATGTGGGGATGTGGCAATCGAATCGATTTGTCCGGGAGACGCAGTCATCGCCTATGATGATGAAGGTCACCTCCACCATGCCTTGGTGGAGGATGTATCACGCCACTTCAAGCAGGAAAGTCTGGTCTACCTGCACGCAGGACCAAACTTTCTGGTGGTTACCGACACCCATTACATCCTGGTGAAAGATAAAGGATTCATCCAAGCCGACGCTATAAGAGCGGGCGATATTGTGTTTGATCGGGAGCAAGGCGAATGCCGAGTGTCATCCACCCAGATTAAAAGAACCGGGCCTGAAATTCACACCTACAACTTGATAGTGGCTGAATATTCGACCTATATCGCCAACAATATCCGCGTTCATAACGGCGGCGGAGGCAAGGGCAGTTCTACCGTGGATTCGCCGGGGAACGTCCTGCGATCGCATGTGTTTGAAATTTCCAACACGCTGTCGCGGTGGTCCCTCAAACTGGAGGTGCTGAATCTATCCGGGGGAGATTTGGGGGGGCAGGCTGGGATTTATAAATTTGACATCACCGACGTCCCTTATTCGGAGAATCCAAGGATCAACGCCGCTTTTGTCCATGTCCACCTGGTCAAAGATGCCTCCCTTGGCTCAAACAATCCCGTCATCAGCGGATTGGTACATGCCGGCGGCGTATCCGGTATGGGGGGCAATCCCGCTGACGCCCTGCTGATTTTTCTGACCGATCCTGTCGTCGGTCTCGGACTGCCCGGCGGGATTGTCGATGGGACTTCACAGTTTGCGACGTCATACTGGTGTGAACAAAAAGGACTTGGCTTCAATCGCACCTACGCATCGTTTTACGACTCAGACCAAGTGTTGCGTGAAATTTGCACTGCCGGACGGATCATAACGCTGGTGCGGGATGGAAAGATCTACCTTAAGCCCGACGATATTGAACCGGCAACCTACAAGGTCGGGGAGATCGAGATCGTTCCTGGAAGCCTGCGGGCCGGAATCCAATCGTCGTCACGTCCCAATCGTATCGAAGGCCAGTATGTCGAGCCGTTCTACGGCTATACCATTGAGCGGGTATATGCCGAAGATCTGAATGCCATCGCCAGAGATGGCCTCCAGATTCAGACTGTCGATCTTACTGGCGTCACCAACCAAACTCAGGCCTATCGACTGGCGCACTTCATTTTGCGGACTATTCAGGATTGCCCCTACTGGTGCCGTTTCACGGTTGGCATGGAGACGGCGCGGGTGATACCCGTCGGAAGCGTCATCGAGATTGAAAGTACAACCAATTCCATCGTCGGTGCCAGACAGTGGCGTGTACTTTCCATCGAAGAAGTTGAATCGTTTATCTATCAAATCGAATGCGCCCAGTACAATGCAAGCGTCTATGACGAACCGTCCTACAGCCCATGGTACAATCAAATTGCTGAATTGGAGGCGGTACAGGGATGGCCAGGGCCACCGGCTGGTCCTGCTGCGGTAGTGAATTTCCAGATCGTCAATACAGTGTTCCCTTCAAGTGGCGGGACAGAAATCACAGTGGACTGGGTCAAGCCTACGCAGAGGTATGACACGGCATCCATTCAATGGAGTCACGACGGAGCCAACTGGACATCTGTCGCTGCGGTCGTCAATGGCCCGTTCACATTTACCTGGCCGATGCGCTACGGTCTGATCCATATCCGGGCCGTAACTTTGCATATCAACTCCAACAACACCGGCACCGCCCCATCGCTTACTTTGTATGTCAGCGGCAACTATGACGGGGATTACCTGGGCTATGGTCACGGACAGTATGGGATGCAGCCTTATGGGTATTAGAGACCATGCACGCATTGCCACCGATTTTTGGTGCGGGGCAGACGCCCACAAGCTACGCCGGCGGCTGCCCGCTTTTTTCGATGGACATTATTTTTCGGACGATCCATCGCCTCTGGCGGGATTTGATGAGATTCACGCGCTCAAAAGGCCGGGGGAGTTCGAGGCGAAAATCCTTGCCGTCATGGACAAACATGAAGGTCTCCTTGAGAAGCACCAAAGATTATCGGTGTTTGGAGTCCCGTTGATCTGGACTGCGATGGTGAGGGCATCTGGCGGGCGAGTTTCAAAAGCGGTTGTTGAGCGAGCCAGCAAGCACTTCCGGCTGTGGGATTTGATCATCCTGCCTGGAGATGGGTATGTGTCGAAAGGGGCATGGTATTGCGACATAAAGAAGATCATGCCGGGGGCATTAGATGCGTGGGGTATGATCGGCACGTCCATGGATCATCCCAGGCAGCTGATGGTGTCTGTGGATGATCTAACTCAAGAGATGAAGGAGGCAGGAAAATGGCAGTGACCTACACGGATCGACGCAGTCTCAAAAAACACGACCCAGGCGACATCAATTGGGCCGAAGGCATGAATGCCAACCTTGACGACATCGACGACATGCTTGGTCTCGTCCTCTGTGATGCGGGAGATACAGGCTCTGGCCTCCTGTCGCAAAAAGTTGATAACGATACGATCAAGATCAATTCATCGGCCCACAAGATCGAGGCGAACCCCGCAGCCATTAGTCCTTGAAAATGGTTCGCCACGAGAAATGATCAATTCTGACAGCCTTCCTGTGGCCACCATTCCCCTCATGGGTGCGGCAACGGCTGGTGCTGCTGGCACGCCAGGAATCGTTCCAGCCCCAGCCGCTGGCGACCATACCAGGGTATTGACCGGCGGCGCAACCTATTTGTCCCTTGGCGATCTTGCCACCAAGAAGAGCAATCTTTCTGCGTCTTCTGCGCCTACGGCAACCTCGGATTTAAGTGCCGGATATGATGTTGGGTCGGTATGGATCGATTTAGTCGCGAACATCTCTTACATCTGCGTCGATTCGACGACGGGTAGTGCCATTTGGGACCGACGCGGGCAAGATGGACAACCAGGCCAGCCTATTGTCCATCGTGGTGAATGGAATTCTGGTGCGGCTTATATCACTGGAGACGGTGTTACTCGGCTTGGGTCAAGTTATTTTTGCATCACTGGGAATACCAACCAGGCACCTCCGAACGCAACTTATTGGGGGATTTTAGCGATAAAAGGTGATACCGGGACTGCCGGTACAGGGATTGAGACGGTTGTTCCGATCACAAGCTCGGCTGGTGCCGTTGTTCTGAGCTTGGCTTCTGGCACCGCGTTTACGACATCCCTCATCGAGAATATCACGTCGATCACCGTCTCAAATGTTCCGGGGGCTGCGATCACTGCGACATGGCATGTGACCCAGCATGCAAGTGCCGCGAAAAGCATTATTCTGCCGACCGGGTTTGTCTGGGCGACGGGCACCAGCCCTGATTTTGCAAGCCTGGGAGCAAAATATATCCTGACTTTCAAGACAATCGACTCCGGAACCAGTGGCGTCGAACTGGTATTCAGGCGGAGGAGCTTATAATCCACCGTCACTGACGGTACTGAGAGATGGGAGTGTCGCTTGGGGGGTGGGCACTCATGGCATGCTCCCAGCATACCCCACTCCGGGTGGCGAAGTCTCTGTAGGGTACAGCTTTCCATCCGCTCGCGTGTTCACGAAGATCAGGTTTTATCAGGGGGTCTACCAAGCCAATTGTGGCATCATTGATTATGTCGTGAGAAGGTGGAATGGAACGAGCTGGGTGCAGGTAAACATTGTCACGGCTTCAGAGGGATCGGAGGTTACAACCGGGGGTGCTGCAAAAATAACGGCATTGGCTGCTGGATGGCAGACGGTGACCCTTGCGGATGCTCCTGCATCGACAAAAATACAACTCGTCTTTACGTCCTACACATCCAACCCGGCAGCAAACTATATGTGTGGCGTGTCTGATCTTCAGGTTTGGGCCAATCAAATTGGCTACAACCCTGTCTTTATCGACGTGACAACCGACGGGAAAGTTGGACTCGGGATAGTCGCCCCTAGTGCAAAATTTGATGTCTCCAACGGCGACACTCTTGCGATGAAGGTGCTTCGATCAGGGACAACCGCGACAGACTACATCGCATCTTTCCATTCGGATTCCGCGTCTTCCGGCCTAGTCCAAACCGCCATTCGCGTGGACGGGACCATTGTCAGCAGGAACAACGTCATCGCCTCTTTTTCGGATCCAAAATTGAAGGAAAACGTCGTTGATGTCCCCGCAGATGTTTTTGACCGGTTCCTGAGGATAAGGTTTGTCAACTTTAACTACATCGGGGACACGCTAAAACAATTTGGCGTGCTTTCCACCGAGCTAAAGGATCAGTTCCCTGGTCTAGTCGAGCTGATCCCGGATTTTGAGGAACTCCGCGATCCTGATTGGACTCCTGGCCCCAATCAGACTGAGGCAAACCGACCTTGGAAGAGGATCTTCCTTGGCACCTATACCGAAGCCGTGAAGGTGTCGATGATCCCCCTCCTTGCGTCATTCTGCCTTCAGGTGGAGGTGGGGAAACGGGTGGCTTTGGAGGCGGAAGTAGGTGCGTTAAAGGCGAGGGTGGACGCTTTGAAGGTCTGCCAGTAAAAACGTCCACCGTGCCAATAGGGTTATCGCGACAGCCCAGTTTTTCAATTTTAATGACGGGGGGGGTGTTTGCATACTCAAAACAGACTCACACCCTAGTGCTATGTAGCGTTTCGATGACCGGAAAAAACGAGGAGAATCCCAGTCAGAAACCGACCCAAGGTCAGGCCGAAAATGCTGATGGAAAAGAGTCTGGATCTGGCCGTGTTTGCCTGCATGACGAGGGGTGAAAATGCCGGCTTTTCAGCTATAAACTGAAATGTCCGGAATTCTCATCTTAAGTGTCCGCTTACAACGAGCATGCCAAGGGAATTGGCGAAAGAGTGAATTTTTTCCTGGTGGGTACTATGTGGGTACTAGAACAAAAACGGCCACCTTGAGAGTGGCCGTAAGTGTTTGATTTTATTGGCGCGCCCGGAAGGATTTGAACCTCCGGCCTACTGGTTCGTAGCCAGTTGCTCTATCCGGGCTGAGCTACGGGCGCTTGAAGAGGCCAATGTATAGCCAGATCCGGTGGAATTTGTCAATAGCTGTCTTGGGGGTGGAGAAAATTTCGACGTGGAATTGTGATTTTTTCTGGCGGGTATCGGCCGGGGGCCGCATGTCATAAAATATTGATATATATTAAAAATTATTCACACTGACATTAACAAAAAATCTCGTTCATGCGAATACGGTTTTGTCCACAAAAATCGGATGAAAATGGCCAGATTTTCCATTTTTATTTTTCTTCGGGAGACTATCGCAGATTGAGGAAAAAATGGTAGCATCCGGGGTGTGGGTGGCGGCTTGGAAATGGGGCGAATTATTACCGAATGTGATAACTTAAAAGTTATTAAATTATCGTAATAATCCAGATTAACGGGATCTGGGCGCGAGTATTCATTTTTTTGTTGATGTGGAACATCCTGAAGTATGAAAACTTTATCTGTTCGGTCGCTGGGCTTGTTTGTCCTCCTTTGGTGCGCCCTAGCTTCTTCCCTGGCACAGGGTAGTTCGTCCGGCGAACATGTACGCGTCGCCAAATACTCCTACATGCCGACCAGCTCCAACTATCTTTCTCCTGGGGGGGAGGTTGAAGTTCCGTGGGACTGGCTTTCCCTTCCGGAAGAACGCATCATGGCACTCACCTTCGATGATGGTCCGGAGGAACGGGATTTGGAAATAGCCAACCTGCTCACAAAGCAGGGAATAGAGGCAACCTTCTTTTTTATCGGCAACAAAGTCGATGCTTCCCCCGGAGTTGTAAAAAAAGTTATGGGGGCAGGGCATGAAATTGGTTATCATTCCTATCGCCATCAAAAACTCAGTTGGATATCTCAGACCGATCTGAAGGAAGATTTTCGCTTGGGCAAGGCCTCCTTGAATACCCTTGGGGTTCCTGTGGTGTGGTTTCGTCCCCCCTATGGCCTGTTTAATTCCCGTGTGGTCAAAACTGCCAAAGAACAGGGAATGGAAACCATTCTTTGGACTGTTGATCCCAAAGATTGGACTGGTATTGGTCCCGAAACCATTGCCAAGAGGGTCATTCGTACATTTCATCCGGGGGCCGTGTTGCTTTTTCACAGCAATCACGCAGCTACGCTTCAGGCTTTGCCAGAAATCATTGAGGCTGCCAAGGCTCGGGAATATCGTTTTGTCTCCTTGACAGAATGGCGTCGGACGATCCAGACCGTTCATTGTCGGATGAGTAAGCGCCATTGTCCCCCGAATTTTGCTGCCGACGTGGCCAAAGTGGGGGAGGCTTCCAAAAAAATGTCGGTTGGTTCTGCGGTTACCGCATCGGTGTCCACCGTTGGCAGTCGTCCCACTTCTTCCAGGCACGGCCCTCCCGTCCTTCACAGACGGGGGAGGCCCAAAGCACCCATTCCCATGGTGGTGCCTGTAACTCAGAAGATCGACGGTTCAACGCCTCTTCCGTTCATGTGATCGCACATGATTGGACCGACGGGGCAGGGGGCAGTATCGATTGGAATCAATTCAATGCGGCTTTGACTTTGATTTTTTTTCTTGAAGCGCACATAATGCTTGGTCGCTGTTAGACAGGGATCCGGCAGATCGATCGGCCCCGAATGTTGTATCGATGCACTTTCGCCCCGAATCATGAAAGAGCTTCCCGTGTTGCAGGAACTTTATCAGGCCGTTTCGTCCGATATTCACAAAGGCCACCTTGAAACCCGACGCATTGTCGGTTCCGTATGGATGTTCCCCATCCGATTGCTGGCACTGCTCATTTTTTCGCCATTCATCACCGTTGGAGTTATTTGGAAATCTGGCCAAACCACCCGACGCATCATCGCCCTGGCCGGTTTGTTGGTCGCCTGGGTTGTTGTTTGGGGGATGGGTTCCTGGTTGGTGACCTGGGGCGCGGCTTTGCTGATCATGTCCCATGTAAGCGTCATCGTGGGCCTCGGATTCATTGTCGGAACCTACACCTCCGCCATACTCGGAGTCCTGGCCCAACTTTTCCTCTTCAACGTCATCACCACCCTGTTTTTAAAAATGAGTTCCGCCGACGTGTTGACGTATCTCTCCCAACAAATGGCTGATAATCCCATGACATCTCAGGATCAACCCCCGCGAATCCCATCCGTCCCGGAAATAAACATCTTGACGGAAAACAAATCAAACCCAGATACTAATCACGGTTGATAGCGCAGCAGCTTCCCCGGCCCATACCATGAACAACCCTTTCCACCACCGGAGGATCCGCGAACAATGAACATACTGGATGCTCGAACGTTGCTGTGCATGGGAGTCATCATGGGATGGTTGATCGTCCCGATGGAAATGTCTGCCCAGCCCCAGGAAAACCCGCAAAAAGCGGAAGATCAGGCGCAATTCCAAATGAACGTCATGCTGTTCAGAATCAAGATGTTTCATCAGGAAGTCAAAAGCACCCTGCATTACACCATGGATCTTGGGTTTTTCAGGGAATATTTTTCACTGCCCGAATCCAAATACAATACTGTGGACGCCATAGGTGTCGTTCAGTTTTCGGAGGCACAGAAAAAGCTGCGTCGACAAATGGAACAGTGGTCTGCCCTGCTGCACGAGCGGTTTGTCATCGGAGAGGTGTGCCTGATTGACCGTACAGGCCAGGAACACATGCGAACGGTGCGGGGCCAAGTGGAGGATACCCACTTTTTTTCCAACACCGAATCCGATTCACCCTTTTTTGCCGCATCGTTTGCACGCAAAGGAGGCGAAATCCATGTCAGCCAGCCCTACATGTCGCCCGATTCCCGCTATTGGGTCGTAGCCTACTCGTCACCGGTGCTACTCGAAAATGGCGAAATACCTGCCTTCTTCCACTTTGAAATCCCATTGAATGTTTATAGCAAAGTCATTTCCACTAAAGATTATGGATATATGACCGCCAACATACAGTGGAAACACGACACAGAGGAAGAAGGCCAATTTTTCATCATCGACCAGGATGGTTTACTGATTGCCGACAATCATCAGGAAATACGAACCGAATTATTTGAAGTCCAGTCTGAAAAGGAAAAGGAAGAAGGCACGAATTTTATGCAGCTCGAACAGCTGGCCGATTATCTGCCTCACGTTTCCTCGATCAGTCAGGCACCCCAGTTTCTGGATGCGGTAGAAAAAATGCGCTCTGGAAAATCCGGGGTTCAACATTTCAATATTGGAGATCGCCCCTACGTTCTGATCTTTCAGCCCATCCCTGAAACATCCTGGTCGTTGGCTCACCTGGATCCTGTGGCTGGTCCTGGATTTTGGGAAAGGATGAAACATGACGCCCCCTGACAACCGCAGATGGCAGATTGTCGGCGTCGTCGGAACGCTGATTTGCGCGTGGTCCACACCTGCTTGGGCGGGGACATCCTACGAAACGTTCGATGTCCCCGTTCTGGAAAACCCTGTCACGATCGATGGAAAATTGGACGATTGGGGGGCGCAGGGAAATGGTTGGCTATTGCCGTTGGCCGATTCGGATTGGCAGCAGGATGGCAGTGACAAGGGAGACGGCCCGCCTAAGGAAAAAGACAGGGAGGTTCGCGTTTGGATGGGCCAGCAGGGAGATCGGTTGCATATGGCAGCCCAGTGGCAGGATCCAAGCCAGAATGTCCTTTACAAGCCATGGAAGCTGGCCCATGAAAGCTATGTTCGCGCCAACATGGCGGATGACATGTTCGTGGTACGTTTTCAGATGGGTGACTCCTTCAACCGGTGCATGCTGACCAACAAACCCTACCATACCGATGTCTGGCATTGGAGTGCGGGGCGCAGCAATCTGGCGGGAATCGCGGACGACATATCACATGCCTTTTCCGATAAACCCTTCGATAAACCCTCACGAGAATTTGAGGGAAACAAAGGGATCGTCTATTTTTTGAAAACGTTGGATGAAGGATCTCCCGGTTGGCAATCGGTACCCCAGCCCGATTCGATAACCACCCCAGTGGTCCCGGGCATTGCCAAGTCGGGAATTCCATCCGGCAGCCGTGCCGACGTAACTGCCGTCGGAGTTTGGAAAAATGGCATATGGACCCTGGAGATGAGCCGTCGGTTAACCACCGGGGATCCCGAGGATGTCGTCTTTGTGCCGGGAGGAGAAAATATTATTCAAATTGCCGTTTTTTATGTTGGATATCGGTTGCAAAAATTCGTCTCCAAACCCATTGGCATCAGATTTGCTGTGCAACCGGGAAAGTAATCCCCGATCATCGGACGGGCGGGGTGGTCCACGTATCGATGTATCGGAAAAACAGAGTTTAGAAAAAAAATGCGGGAGTCCAGGAGGATGATTCTCCCCCCGGTGGGGATTTGGGGGCGAGGGCACGCAAGGTTTTTATTTTTGCCCGCAGGGCATTATGTTCGACCGTGGGGAGAATCGTTATCCACGATGGGTTCTCAAAGGAATTTCCGGTGCCATGACACATTTTTTCTCAACCATCGGTGGCAGAATACTCGTTCTTGTCGGAATGGTTATCCTTCTGAACGTGGCAGGCATGGTTGCCTTCTACACCGACAATCAGGAAAAAAATATTCTCAAACATCATGAAGCAAGCATGAAACGTACTGCCGGGGCGATTTCCCAAGGTTTGCAGGCGGTCATGCTGCGGGGGTACGCGGACATTGCTCAGGCTTACGCCGAAGGTTTGCGTAAGGTACCGGAAATGGAAGATTTTCGCATCATGCGAATCGATGGCAATGAAGCCTTCCAGGACAACAAAACAATCGAGTCGGTAAACAAAAGGTTGGGAGATGAAGAATTTCAGGACCGGGAAACCGTCCGGGAAATCCGGGTGTTGGCCAAGGATGATCACCATCTGGAACAAGTCGTAAAGGAACGACTCCAGGCTGTCTATTACCACCAGGAAAATGGCGAGGAAAAACTGACATTCCTGCTGCCCATCCTTGCCGAAAAGCCGTGTCATCGTTGTCACGGTCAGCAGGAACCGGTGCGCGGTGTATTAAAACTGACGACCCCCTTGTCGTCGGTGCGAGAGGCGATCCAGAACAGCCGGTCCCAGGCTATGATCATTCTGGTGGGCAGTATCTTAGGCAGTCTTCTGATGGTGGGGGTGTTGATCCGCTGGTCTTTGGTACGACATATCAAACGGGTCACCACCGCCATGGAAGGGGTGGCGCAAGGCGATTTTTCACAGCAGATTCCGGTCATGGGGCTGTTGGAACTGGCTCGCATGGCGGAAAGCTTCAACGCAATGACGCTGGAAATTGTACGCGGCTATTCCCGGCTGAACGAGGAACAAAACAAACTGACCACGATCATTCGCTCGGCGCGTGAGGCCATCATCGTTACCAATGCGGCGGGAGAGGTGGTGCTGGTCAATCCAGCCGCCGAACGTATCCTGGAAAAAACATCTGAAGAAATCGTGGCGAGTGGATTCTTTGCTGTGGTGGACGACCCCGCCTACATCCAGAGTTTCATCGAACGCTCTGGGGCGGGCGTCCCGGACACACTGGTCTATAAAAGCCGCGTATTGAATTTTTATGCGGCCACTATTCGCAACGCTCAGGGGCAACCGATTGGCAGTTCCATTCTGATTCGGGATATCACCGAGGAAAAACGCTTGGAGGATGCGTTGCGAACCATGTCCTACACCGACAAGCTGACGAGTCTCTACAATCGACGCCGAATGGAAGAGTTGTTGGAAAAGGAATATGGTCGGGCACGTCGCTACAGTTTGTTTCTATCGGTACTTTTCTTTGATGTGGATCATTTTAAAAAGTTTAACGACACTTATGGTCACGACCTGGGTGACAAAGTGTTGGAAGTGATCGGTCGGGTAGTCAAAAACCATTTTCGGACAGTGGATCACTCTTGCCGATATGGAGGAGAGGAATTTTGCATCATCCTGACCGATACCGATGAAGCAGGTGCCTTCATGGCGGCGGATCGTTTTCGGCAGCGGTTGCAGGATACCGACATTCAGGGGGGAATTCATGTCACCTGTAGCATTGGAGTCGTCACCTTTCCTGGTGCAGTCTGTGAAGGGTGGGAGGCGTTTCTCAAGTTGGCGGACAACGCCTTGTACGAGGCAAAACGGCAGGGGAGAAATCGGGTGTTGCAGTGGCACCCCGGGATGACAGCGAAGAAAGTCTAGGGGGTGTCAACAAATTATTGAATGTTAACACGCCCTGGAACCAACTTCACGTATAGCAAAAATTATTACGTGGGTTAAGGTGGGGATTATCCTTCCTGGCAAGATTTGAGGGCATCATGTTCAATCTTCTGAAAGATCCCCTCCATTGGTGGCGACGCCTGTTCGCATCACGTCTGCGCGTCAACATGGTCTCCAGCGTCATTACCAACGGACTCAATATCCTCGTCTTGGCCTTGGCCTATCCCGTCTATCTGCATTTTCTCGGATATGAACAATACGGGGTCTGGCTGTCTTTGGGGGTGGTCCTGGTTTTTGCCCAGTTGGGTGATCTGGGGATCCGTACCACCATCGTCAAGCTGGTGGCCGAAGCCCAAGGCAGCAAAGACATGGCGGCCATGGGTCAATATGTCCTCATGGCTCTGCTTCTGTTGACGGTCTCGGGAACGATCATTCTGGTCGTGATACTGACCATGCAACAACCCATCATCCAATTGTTTAACTTTCCCGATGAACTTGCCACCACGGCCCAATGGTTGCTGCCATGGATTGGGCTGCTGTCGGTCTATGTGTTGATCGTCCAAGCCCTCAAAGCCATTGTCGGAGGACTTGGCCGCATGGACTTGGCCAATTATATCGAAACCGGAGGACGCGTCGCGACGGTGGCTGTCTCCATCGCCCTGTTTTACCTGGATTGGCAACTGGAAAGCCTGCTTGTGGCCTCCCTCCTGTCCCACTGCGGCCAACACCTGGCCGCAATTCTGACAATCCGGCACCTCTCCAGCCTGCGCATCCTGAGCCGCGCCAACCTTGACAAAACCCGATTCCGCGCCATGCTTAACTTTAGTTCCATGATGTTTGGCGGGGCACTCGTCTCCATGCTCCTGGACCCTTTCAACCGCATGATGATCGCCCGCACCATTGGCGTCTCCGAAATCCCGGTGTACGATATTGTTTACCGGGTGGCCAATCAGGTTCGTTCCCTGGCTGCCGAGGCCATGCGCCCATTGCTTCCGGAACTGAGCCGACTGGCAGGCACTGGAGGGGAAACCCAAAGAATTCACCACATCCAAAACCGTCTGTACAAACTTGTTTTTGCCCTCGTCCCGGGACTCTTATTGTTGTGGTGGTTTTCGGAAAATTTGTTCCAACTTTGGTTGCAACAAGAATACTCCCCCCAACTGCCAGGAACTTTCGGTATCCTCCTGGTGGGCGTGTGGTGCAACCTTTTGGGTGCCCCGGCCTACTATACCCTTATGGCCTTGAACCGGGCTGATTCCTGTTTTATCGCCCATGCCATCCAGGCCGTTGCCAATGCCGTCATCATTCTGGCCGCATGGCAAACTTATGGAACCCTGGATCTCTCCATGGTTTGCGCTTCGGTCTCCTGCGGCTATGTCATGTCGAGCGTCTACCTGTTGCAACGCAGCCGTTCAGTCCCTCTCCTTTTTCATTGAGAACGGTTATGTATTCTTTCTTCCATCCACTGGAGTACTCATGATGCCCACTGTCACTACCATCGGTTCCGTGCCATGGACAAGGACCGAGTTGGTGGAAGCGTTGCCTGAGTTTGCCGAACTCTACCAACAACGCCCCATCCGCGAAAACATGGGGGGCATGGGTGCCCCCCATATGTTTGCCATCTGGTTTATCCTTAAAAAACTTAAACCCAAAGCCATCATTGAAAGTGGCGTTTGGTACGGCCAGGGAACCTGGTTCTTTGAACACGCCTGCCCCGACGCCCAAATTCATTGCATCGACATCAACCTGGACCGACTCCGCTATCGCTCCCCCAGGGCCTATTATTTCAACAAGGATTTTTCCCAGTTGGACTGGACCGGCCTCCCGCGCGAGCAAACCCTGTTGTTTTTCGACGACCACCAAAACGCCTACGAACGGGTTAAAACTGCCCATTGGTTCGGTTTTTCCCATCTGGTGTTTGAGGATAACTATATCCCTGGGCAGGGTGACTGCTATAGTTTAAAGCAGGTGTTGGCACACAGCGGATTTAAAAGAAACTTTGGCCGCCCCAAAGGGATCAAAGGGTTGATGGGACGAGAGCTGTCCAAAATCAAGGAGCGTCTGTTTCTCGCATACCCTGTCATTGCCCCCAACGCCCGGGATGCCGCCTGTCTGCGGGAACATTTACAAGTCTATCTTGACGAGGCGGGATCCTACACCTGGCTTTGTTACCTCAAATTAAGGAAACAAGGATCCCATGGCGAATTCTGACAACACGGGTGTCCCCCTCCAACCGCTCCCCGACACATCCGGCCTCCGGGTGGCGATACTCATCCCCATCCACAATGGTTTGTCCTACACCCAAAAAACGCTGTCATGGCTGGAGCAAAGTTTAAAACTGGCCAAGAGCCACCCCAACATCATCGCCGAGGTGATTGTTATCGACGACGGATCCACCGATGGCAGTGGCGAATTCATCCGCAAGCAGCATCCCCACATTCATCTGTTAGAAGGCCCCGGCAATCTGTGGTGGAGCGGTGCCATCAACATGGGGGCGCGTTATGCCCTCAACAGTCTGCAAACCGACTGGTTGGTGTTGTGGAACAACGACATCAAATGCCAGGATGATTATTTTGACCGCCTTTTCGCGCATCTGCCCCATCAGGATCCCCACGGCCTAATCGGGTCCAAACTGTATTTTCTCGATCCCCCCGACACCCTTTTTTCCATGGGCTGCCTGTTTGATCCCATAACCACCCGCAGCCAACTGATCGGAACCGGACAAAAAGATTCGGAGGCTTTTTCCCAACCCCGGCAGGTGGACTGGGTCGGCGGTATGGGAACCGTGCTCCATCGCCAGGTGGTCACCCGCATCGGCTTTTGGGATGACCGTTGGTTTCCCCAGTACGCGGGGGATGCCGATTATTGCCTGCGGGCCAAACAGGCGGGGTTTACCATTACCGTCCTTCCCGATCTTAAAATTTGGAACGATACTTCAAGTTCGGGATTGCCGCACAAAAATCGGCTGGATCTTTTTCTGCGTTCCTTCATCGACAATAAATCCTGGTTTAACCTGCGCACCCAGGTATTGTGGGTTTGGCGTTTTGGCCGTTCCCCCCGGGGTTGGCTCAACCTGCTCAGACTGTATGCCGGGTATGTGGGGGGATTCTTTTTTTGGAAGATACTCGAACTTCTGGGAATCCACCGCAAGGGGAGTGAGAAAAAATCCACCCCCGATGGATGGCTCATGGAATGGATTTATCTGCTCCTGGGATTGCGCTTGTTTATTTATAATAAAGTGATCAATCGTCTCCCTTTTGCCATTTTGAAGGAAGCAATATTCTGCCGGGAGTGGAATTTTTGTACACCGGTTTGGATCGGGGGAAAATTCGCATCGGCAAACATTCGGTCGTCGGCACCAACGTCTTGTTGGATGGTCGGGTAGGACGCATTGAAATTGGCGATAATGTCGATATTGCCCGTGAGTGCTGCCTGTACACTTTGGAGCACGATCCCCACAGCGATCAGCACCATGTGCGGGGGGCCAATATTATCATTGAAGATCATGTCTGGCTCGCCTCCCGTGTGACGGTACTTCCGGGGGTCACCATCGGCCAGGGGGCGGTGGTGGCGAGCAATGCCGTGGTGACCCGCGATGTGGAACCCATGGCTGTCGTTGCCGGGATACCCGCCAAAAAAATCGGGGTCAGAAAATCCAAACTTGACTACGTCCTCAGTCACTTTCCCTATTTTTGCTGACCCCAAGAAGGGTAACTCATGGAAACACCAACGCAATTGCTGGTTTTTTGTCGTTCCGGTTTTGAACAGGAATGTCTGTTGGAGCTGGAAACAGCCGTGGGCAAGACCGGCATAAGTGCTCAAGGGGAGGCGTTTCCTGGTCATGTCCTGCTCAAACCGGATGCGCGTAAAGACACGGGCATTCTGATCGAAAGACTTTCATTTTCTCGATTGGTTTTTGCCCGGCACATTGTCGCCGTAGATGATGGCTCCGCCCCTTTGACCCCTGGAGACCGCATCAGCCCGTTGCGCTTGCGGCTGCAAACTTTGGCCGAAAGGATCGGAGCTTTTTCCGATTTATGGCTGGGATGGCCCGACAACGATGAAAGCCGTGTTTTGGCCCCACTGTGCCGAACCTTGCACGAACGTTTGGAAAAGCTTTTGCGAGAAGACGGGGTTTGGGATCCGGTGGCAGGGGGAGTCCGTGGGGAAGTGGTATTTTTATCGGGGGTGAGGGCGATGACAGGGTATTCCCTGCCCTGCAACAGCTCCCGCTGGCCCATGGGCGTGCCGCGACTGCGCCTCCCTGCCAACGCCCCCAGCCGCTCCGCCCTGAAACTTGAAGAGGCATTGAACTGGTTCAGCCACCCGGGATCCTCCAACAGGTTGGTTGTCCCCGGACAGACGGCGGTGGATTTGGGGGCAGCTCCTGGGGGATGGACCTGGGCCATGGTCCAGCGCGGGATAAAAGTCACCGCCGTGGACCGGGGTGCCCTGGCCGACCACGTCACCGCCTCCCCCCTGGTACGTCATGTGCGGGAAGATGGCTTTCGTTTCCGCCCCCCATTTCCCCCCGACTGGCTGTTATGTGACATCCTTGACAAACCCCGCAGGGTTGCCGATCTGATCACCCACTGGGCCGAAAAAGGTTGGTGCCGCAACGCCATTTTCAACCTTAAACTGCCCATGAAAAAACGCCAGGAAGAAGTGGTACTGTGTCGTGACAGAATCTCTGCAAAACTCCGCCGCAACGGACAAACTTTTCAGTTGCATTTCCGCCAATTATACCATGATCGTGAAGAGGTGACGGGGTTTTTAAAGTTGGGGAAATGACTCATGCCGCAAGCTGACAATCGACCTCCTGCCGATAAATCTGTTGCAATAATATCTCCTGATTGGCAGGAGATCGACCCTCGAAATAACTCACAATGGCGTCCGGCAATCCCATGCACAAGCCGGACATGGTCCCATGGAAGAGCCGGTGGGTTTCCCTGGCAGCGTCTTTCTGGCCTAGAGCGCATTGGGCATGCAGAGTCAACACCCGGGATGCACCCACCAACTTGGGCATACGGACAAGAGGCATTAGATTGAGAACCTCCCGAAAACTCTTTTGACGCAGACAAACCGTCGCCAAACCAAGACGAAAATAATCCCTGTCGAGTGGCGGACCATTTTCAAGCCCGTCTTGGAAAATGGCTTGTGCCTCGGCCAATCGACCAGCACGAACATGGACCATTCCCACCATGTGTTGCGCTATCCAGTCATCATTCGTCCTGGGCCGTTCATGGTGCGATAGCATCGTCATAGCCTCATCCGGTTTTTCCAGGAGAATCAATACAGAGGCTTTACCATTCCGAGCAACCTGGTTCCATGGTGCCTGCCTGAGCACAACACCATAGGCCAACAACGAGTCTTCCAATCGGTTGAGCGATTTCAATACTTATCTCCCGGAAATTTCTCGATCACTTCGTCATAGGCCAACAACGAGTCTTCCAATCGGTTGAGCGATTTCAATACTTCGGCTCGGCCGTTTTTTGCCACAACATTGACCGGAAATTTCTCGATCACTTCGTCATAGGCCAACAACGAGTCTTCCAATCGGTTGAGCGATTTCAATACTTCGGCTCGGCCGGTTTTTGCCACAACATCTCCCGGAAATTTCAGGAAAGCGTCGTCAAAAACTTTGAGTGCTTCTTCCAATTTGTTGTTTTCCGCCAGGGCCCCACCCTTGTGTGACCAAGTTTGTGGATCCTCAGAGTTGTAACCCACAGCCATTTCCGCCAGCCGCAATTGCCAATCGTAAAGCCCCTGTTTTTTGCAAAACATGGCCAAATCGCAGAGGGATTTGGCGGCAAAAGCTCTACCGCTTTTTTTGCGCTTTCCAGAATGTCCCCCCTCTTCATGGAATCGCAGCAACTGGTCCAAGACGTTCTCAGCCTCGGTAAAATCGCGCAAAGCGATTACCCGCTTAAAATCATCCTTGAGCTGTTCGACATGTTTGAGTGGATTTGCGGTGCTGGCCAAATTCTGTGGGTGTTTGGAGGGGCGCTTCCTGCCTTCTCCTGACCCCATGTCCGGCATGGGCCGGGTTATGGGTGCGACTGCGGCGGGTTTCAGGGAATGCGTCCATTGGTTGATAAGTCCGCGCAGACTGGGCAGCCTCTTATGCAAGTCGAACAAAGTCCCTTGCCACAGACCGTCATTCGCCATGGCGCGCACCACACGAGGAAAAAAAGCATGCTCGTGAGCCAGGGCCAAGGCGCGGCTGCGTCCCTCCGAGCTATCAAAATGTTGCTCACAAGTTTTATCCCAGGCAGCACGGGCACTGCGAACGAGGCCCTGTGCATTTAACAAAAGTTTCAGAAACTCCTGGACATGGGGGACGTGATCGTTGCAAACGTTGCGGGCTGCGACCAAATCGGCGGATTCCGGCATGGGCAGGGCGTACATTACCCCCTCCAGGCCAACGCGCGTGGTCGCATCTGCCAACAACGAGTTCAATTCCCCTGCGGCTTCCCGCCGCAAATCCGCGTCACAATCGCCATCAAACAACATCAAAAACAGATCCAAAGCCATTTCTTGTCGGACCAACTCCTGCAAACAACGTTTGACATCGTCCAACTTGGCCTGATCCAAATACCGCCGCCGACCGCTCACAGTCAGCAACCGGGAAACCTCCCAGGAATCACAGGGGACGGGAGCAGCGTCCACCTCCGGGCAAAAGGAGAAAAAACGCCCCCCGTCTTCAAGAATCGCCCTCTCTGCCAATCCCAACACAACGGCACGCATCAACGCTGCTCCATGACGATGTTCATTATTTTCAATTTTCGTTTAATATTTCTAAAAAAAACCCTCGTGTGCTCCTTTTTAACAACGGAAGAAAAGGTCACCTGACCCACGGTCCGAATGGTGATGGAACCATAAACATGAGCTTCAATATATTCATCGCCATCGTGCGGGGCATCCTTGAGCAGAATGGCGGGAAAATCGCCCGCAGTCGTACCTACACCAATATACACCGCCAGTTTGGCAACCGCCAGTCTGGCGCGATCCTCCCACACCGCCTGCATACCCGGAGGCAGTTCCTTCAACCCCGGATTATCCCCGATATAGCGGGCCGAATTGGTTTCAAACAATGTCGTCCGGTGTTCAATCATTTTTTTTTCGAGCGCCAGGAACGCTTCCCCATATTTGCCCGGACCCGCGTTGTTTAGGGAAAGACAACCAAAACGAATTTCCTTTTGGTAGTGGGGGAGAACAATTTGATCGGCCACTTTTCGCAAAGAATCCCAAGAGTTCTCTTCAGGCAAGCGAAGACCCGCATCCACTTCCTGATAAAAAGATCCATACACATGATGCTCGCTGGCGACAAGCCGCTTCACCTCCCACGCATAGCGGGCAATGCACACCTTGGCGTTTTGCTCCACTTGTTCTGCAAAAGCATGCACCTCCCCTCCGGCTCCACGAGAACTCGCCTCAGAACACGCCTGTTGATAGCGACCAGCCAAAGCCTGTCGCTTTTCTGGCTGGCCTGCATCCGTCACGTTAGGAAACAAGGACGGGCGTGCGCAATGGGGGCAACTTCCCACATAGACGGGAATTTCCAAAGAACATTCTTGGCACTGCTGCGGCATGAAGAACCTATGATTGAAAAATTATGGCGGAACACTCCTTAAGAAACGAACCGCATTCGGCCTCGTTTCCCAGGCAAACTCATGACGCCTTTCATACAACAAACCACATCAAGACGCAAGTCAGACCTTTATCTTCGAGAGAAAACGCAAAAGACGGGCCGATCACGCTTCAGGCCTGACCGCACTTCGGGCATTTTTCCCCATGGCAGGCACGACAGAAAGATTTGCCGCAAGCCCGACATCCCGCGTGGGCCTCGGCACTGACCAGATGCAAGGCCTCGTCACAGACGACGCGCGCCGTGGTCCAGGTAAAACTGTATTCGCACGGGGGGGTCTCCAACTTGCGAACCACCGGATTCCAGTCCAGATGAAAATGACGTTCACCCTTCTTCCTTTTGATGAGCAGGTGCAAACGGTAAACCGGCATTTCAAGGATCATCCCCTGAACAAAACGTGTATCCACACGCAAAGCATATTTTTGACGCAGATCGTTGACCTTGCTGTGATATTCACGTTCTATGGAGGCCAAACGCTGAGTGAATTTTTCCGCGTCGGCGGCCTCCCCTTTCGCCTCTTTGGCCATGCGCTCCACAATTTCCTTCTGCATGTCGGAAAAATAACCGTGCAACCGGTCTATATCGCCATTCTGCCGCCGCTTCAGCCCTTGAATGAACCGTTCCAACCGTTCTGCAACGCGCAACGGTAACGCGCGTCGAACCACCTGGAAAACTTTTTCAACCTCCCACACTTCCGGTAGCACCACATCCGCAGAAATACCACTTGCATCTCGACGCCACGGTTCATCCAGCAACAGTTCGGACCACAAAGAATCCAGAAAACCATCCAGTGTGGCCCCATTGGCCATGTTGAAACCGACGCGAATCACCCCCTCGCGTTTTTCTTCGGACATGGCGGTAAAACGAAACACCAGGAGCAAATAACGGGTCCAGGCCGGTTGAACCGATTCCAAACGAAAAACTGCATTGTTCAGGACCAGACCATGCTCCAATATTTTTTCGGGATTGGAAAATAAAGACTGACCGGATTCCCAGGATAAACGCGCCCAGTTTCCATGTTCCCCCATCAGCCCATGGAAACGCTCCAGCCAGTCCGATTCCAAACCAACCCGTTGGGCACCCGAAGGCAACTCGGGTGAAAATCCAAGCCTAGCCAGTTCCGGCAGCGACAGGGCGGCACGCACGTCGGCGGGAGAAAGCACCTCCAGTCCGTCGGGTTCAATGCGCTCGATGACCGCCCCCGAATGCTCCAGAAGATCGGCAACAAAATTGCGTAATCGCTCACTCATCCGGTTTCAAATTCAGTTCCAAAAAGATGTGAGTCCAGGGCTTTGACGTCTTCATACCGAACTTTGGCAGCCACCATCCGTTCACCCAGTTCAACGAAAGCGGAAGTTCTTTGTTGTTCCGTAGTCTCCACCCAGGCGGAAAAAACCATTTCGGAAAAATCCCGTTGGTCGTCCATTTCTCCCAAAATGGCATCCACCTCCCCGACCACAAGTTCAAACATGTTGATTTTTTCATCCAGTATTTTGAGCACATGATCTTCCACCGTATCCTGGACCACCAGGTTGAAGATGAAGACCTCCCGTGTCTGACCGATGCGGTGAATGCGACCGATCCGCTGCTCGATGACCATGGGGTTCCACGGCAAGTCAAAATTGATCATGGTGTTGCAAAACTGGATATTGCGTCCCTCGCCGCCCGATTCGCTGCATAAAAGCACCGCAACCTGATCCCGAAAACAGGCAATGGCGGCATCCTTGGCCGGACCGCTCATGCTGCCGTCAAAACGGACAAAACCAGTTCCCATCTCCCGTAACACCTGATCCAGTCTCTCCATGCTTTCCCGATGATGAATAAACACCATTTTTTTTTCGGCAGGGTTGCGCTGCAACAGATCCAATAAAGCCTTTTCCTTGATGCCACCGGACAGGTTGACATACCGGGAATGCAGTTGCCGCCATGGTTCATCCCCCTGACGTTTGGCCGCAAAACGTTCCACGACAGAGGCCCCGGCGGCAGGCGAAGATCCGGCGGCGGTCAAAAGGTGGTGCAATGCCAGACGCTGTTGGTTTTCCTCCTGTGTGTGCACCGCACCGATCAGATGGGTCAATGTGTCGTAACAGGCACGTTCTTCGGCTTCAGCCTTCAGGCGAATGGTCACGGCATGGCGCGGTGGCAGGCGCACGTCCACCAGGGAGCGGGTGTTGCGAATCATGACCTCCCGCATCAGATCCCGCAATTGCTGTCGGTTGGCGGGTATTCGCGGCTGACGTGGCGTCATGTAGGCGTTGCGGAATTCTTTTTCCGTTTTAAAAATACCGGGTTTCAAAAGGGTCAGCAGGTTATAGAGCTCCACCAGGCTGTTTTGGACCGGGGTTGCGGATAACAGGATCAGAAAGCGTTTTTTCAGGGCATCGACCAGCTTCCAGTTCAGTGTGTTGCGGTTTTTTAAATGGTGGGCTTCATCGACAATGATCAAATCATAATTTTGCTCTGCCAGGATGGAAAAATGGGGGTCACGACGGGCTGCCGCAATGGAGGCTATAATCCTTTTCCGTTGCCAAAATGCCTGCGGATCCTCACGCAGGAGGGCATCGTAACTGGTATCGAAGGAAAGCCCAAACTTGCTTTCCATCTCTTCCTGCCATTGCCCCACCAGGGAGGCCGGAGTCAGGATGAGAACCCGGTCAACCATCCCCCGAAGGAGATATTCCTTGAGTACCATCCCCGCCTCGATGGTCTTTCCCAGACCCACCTCATCCGCCAACAATACACGCCCGCGAAATTGCCGGAGCACCTTGCGCACCGTCTCCACCTGGTACCAATAGGTATCCACATGTTGTAGATAAGTCAGGCAAAGAAGCTCATCAAAACCTTGCAGCAAGCTCAAGTGTGTCAATTCCCCCCGCAGGTGAAACCAAGCTACCTCCTCCCTGCCACCGATGCTCGAAGGCAGCGTTATATCGCCTGCCTCCGGCCAAACAAACTGGATGGGAATATCCGCGTCAGGTCGTGACAACCCGGAAACCTCCGGTACCCAACTCGGGGGTTGCGGCGCGGAAGGTTGAGCTGCGACGGCAGGGACTTTGCGAACCGTCTTGCCGACAGCCGGTTTCTTTTTTTTGGGGGGAGGGGGCGTTGCCTTGGCCTTTCCTTCCTGAACCGCTGCCGTGCGCAAAATCCTCATCCAATCCGATACCCATTGGGTAATCCGAGAAAGACCTGGGTAATACACCGCCGGAGGCAGGCTGAACAATCCTCCCCGTCTTGCCAACTGAACGGCTATGGCCCATTGTTTTTTCTGCGCCGCCGCGACAGCCCGCATGAGTTCGTCTCTCTGGTTGGGGATAAACTGTCTTTCCAAGCGTCTTTGGTAACGCATGCAAACATCGGGTTTCCCTTCCAGCAAGGCCGCCAATGAAGCCAAGCTCAGCAGGTCAGGATTGGTGGGAAAGGACTGCAACGCATTCTCCGCCATCCGGAGGGAATGCTCCATACCGGACTCCAAGGCAGCCGAAAGGGCAAGCAGCACGGAGTGTACGCTGTTTTCCTTGTCGTCAGGTTGCTCAGAATTCACCTCGTTTGTTGGAGCAACAATCCCCCCTGTCTTCGGTTGTCCGTCATCGTCAGAATCCATCATTGGCAGTTTGAACCGACTCATAACACACCCGCCTTGCGCTTTGAACATAATACCCTGCGGGCAAAAACCAAAACCTTGGGTGCTCTCGCCCCCAAACCCCCCATAGGCACAATAGTTATCAAAAAACAGGCCGCGACTATAAAAAATCCTTCCAATGCATGACAGTGGGCAAATCGTCACTATCCACCTCGGCGACCAAACGCCCGAACAGAGGAAAGCGTAAACTTAACAGCATTTTGATATTGTTGTCTTTTTTCTTTTCATCAATGCGTCGACTGACCTCCATCAAAGACGCCATGTCCCCCCGACTGGGACGAACCGAGGCCTCTTTGGCAGGCTGCGGATATTTCTGGCGAAACATTTTGGCTGCAACCACATCCTTTGCAAGATCCAACAAACTGCGCATATCCCCGGTCCATCCCGGTTGTTCCCCGGATTGGGCTGGATCGGTCGCAACCATGGTGAGCAAACTCGCAATCGCAGGTTCCGCCTGTTGTACCTTCCCCCCTTTGGCGAACAACAGCAACTGCCGCTCCAGATGCAAAAACCGCAGCCTTGCCAGTAACTCCTTTAATGATTGGTTATTCGGATATTTACTTGCGTCCGCAGACACCGCTTGTATCAGTTTTTCAACTTCCAGCGATTGTTTTTCTAATTCCTCGGTGGACGGTTCCCCCTTGACCACCTCAAAGGTGTCCATCACCTTTTGCATGGATTTTTCATGTTGCAGGAATGCGTCGTTGCCCCCTGGTCCCCCAAGTAGGGTAAAAACCCAATATCCGCCGACGGCAATAACCACAATCAGTGAAATCAAACCAAAGATGGATATGCTGGACTTTCGTTGCGCAGCTTTCTTTCCTGCGGGAATATCACGGACAGGCATCCCTGCATGAGTCGCTTTTTCGTGCGGATGTTTTTCAACTTTTTCTCCGTCATGGGGCTCGGTCAACAATTCAACAATTCTGTCGGCCTTTTTTTCATCATTCGCCAAATACATGGTGCCACCGCCTGCATCATCAATATCTATGGTGGTACCCAAAGGGAGGATTTGTGTCGGATCTTCAAGCACATACTGGAAGGGAATGGAACCAATCTTGACAAAATCACCAGGAACCAAAATGGCCTGTTTTTCCCGAATCCCCTTGATCCAAATGCCATTCGTAGACCCAAGATCCTCAATAACCCACTGCCCCTTGGAGGGATAAATGCGGGCATGTTTGCCAGAAATCCCCTGATAAAAAATGGGGTCGGTATTGTCAGACTTCCGCCCTACGGTATGGATCCCGCTATTTAAAATAATTTCCAAACCTTTCTGCTTTGGATCCAGCAGCGAATCGTCCAGACAAATCAACCTGGCTTTAGGGACATCCAACATGCCATCTTCCACTTCCCCGACCGTGTGGGTATCACAACCCACCATCATCGTCGCGTCCTCTTTTTTGCCCTGTGTCATGAAATTCACCTTGGAAAAAATGTGTTCTACTCTTCGTGACTACGACCCAACCTTACTTACCAAACCCAATGTTCACCCTCCCCCTTGCCGACCGGAGGTGGATAGGTTGAGGGGGGGCAAACCCAATGGCAATGCCGCGAAACGATAATAAAGACCTTGATAACCTTTTTCATGCAAATGGTCGGGATCGATCAATTCCTGATGGGTCCCCCTTTCGGCCACTCGCCCATCCTTGATGAAACAAATAAGGTCGGAGTTGATAATGGTCGTTAAGCGGCTGGTCATGGTAATGGAAGTTCGTCCCCGGAGAAACCGAGCCATGTTTTCTTGCACCAGGGCTTCGGTCTGGCTGTCCAAAGCACTGGTCGCCTCATCCAACAACAGGATGCGCGGGCGGCGATAAACGGCCCGGGCAATACAAATGCGTTGCCGTTGACTTCCAGAAATACCAACCCCCTTTTCACCGATGAGCGTTTGAAAACCCATGGCCATTTTTTGGATAAAATCATCGGCACCCGCCAAGCGGGCTGCTTCTCTCACCTGCGCTAGGTTGGGTTCGGGATCCCCCAGGGCGATGTTTTCCGCCACCGTGCCACGAAACAAAAAACCATCCTGCAAAACCGCACCCATGTTGCGGCGCAGGACAGACAGATCCAGTTCACGAATATCCCTGCCATCGATGGTGCAGGTGCCACCGGAGGGGAGTGGCATGTTGAATCCCAGGATCATTTTGGCGATGGTGCTCTTGCCACACCCCGCCGCACCAACCAGGGCGACATGCTGACCAGGTTCAATGGTCAACTCAAACCCTTTCAGGACAAAAGACTCCTTGCCGGAGGTGGAGGTATGGCTAAAATCAACCTTGTCGAACACAATCCGCCCTTCCAGGCTGTTCGGCAGTGTGGCCGGCATGTTTTCGGCGGAGGTCACCGGTTCCTGTTCCGGCTTGATGTTTAAAACGTCGGCGATCCGCGCAAGGGCGACACGCACATCCTGCGAGCGATTCCAAAGGGCAGTGAGGTGAAGGACCGATCCCAGGATCACTCCCAGCAGCACTTGAAACCCCATCAATTCCCCAACGGTCATTTTGCCATCAACGACATGGGTGGCACCCAGCCAAAGGAGAACCACCGTGGCACTCAACGCCAACCATTGGCCAAGGTGATCGGAAATCAGGGCCAACTTTTGCCGCTCGAAACCCAGGTTGACATGATCGGTCAGGGCATCCTCCCAGCGGACCCGCGCCATGTATTCGTTGGCGGTCGCCTTGATGGATTCGATGGCGTTCAAGGATTCCATCAGGTCGGATTGGCAGTTGGCGTCCGCCAGATACATCTTCTGGGAAATCGCCCGCAAACGTGGGGTAAAATACAAGGTGATCCCAACATGGAAGACCAGGAACAACATGGCAACCAAAGTTAGGGATACACTGTAACCCAACATCATGAAAAAATAGAGAAACAACATCAAAAAGTTAAAGACGCCGATCAGGGCTTCCCCAACCACCAGGCGGCTCACTTTTTGGTTTTCCTGAAGCCCGGCAAAAATTTCACCCCTGTTTCGCGTCGAGAAAAAACCAATGGGCAGGCTCAGGAGATGGCGATAAAATTCCGACATCATCCGCACATTGACGCGGGCGGCGGTGTGGGCCAGCAGCCATTTTTGCGATACCGAGGTGATCGTTTTGAAGAGCACTATCAAAATCATGCCGGCAAACATCAGGTTTAAAAAGCTGGCATCCTTGTGAACCACCACCGTATCCACGATCATCTGCGTAAATACAGGAAACGCCAAGCCAAGCAAGCTGAATAAAAACGAAGCCGTCAGGGCATCAGTAAAAAATTTTTTATAGGGCAGGCAATAACGGATGAAATGGGAAATCGAACTCAGGGGGGGAGCGGCAGGCTCAAACCTGGCAGTTGGGTTCAAGGCAATAAAAATTCCCCGGTCCGGCTCGGAAATCACTCCAGGCACCTCGGCTTGTGTCCACCCGGTCTCAAACTCCTGCCGGCTCAACTGCATGGGCCCCCCGGCCGGGTCAACCAGATAGACATCCTTGTCGGTTACCCGATACAAAACGATATACTTGTGCCCTTCCCAACCGACGACACCAGGAAGCTTCATCCCAGGGATGTCATCAAAACGCAGGGCATAGGCCCTGGCGTCAAACCCCAAACGTTCCGCCCCCGCAATCACGGCATCTGGGGTCACGCCCGCCGCAGACAGATTACCGAGTTCTGCAATCTGCCCCAGTTTGAACCCCTTGCCATAATGGTTGCAGATCATGGTCAGACAAGCGGCCACACCGTCCGAATCGGTGCGCTGTCGAACCCAAGAAAATGTTTTTATCTCCCCCTGCTGAGCTTTGAACTCCGCTTCCGTGACGCCGGACAAGCGGATGCGTTGATCGACGCCTTCCGCATGCAGCCGATAATCGATTTCCTGTCGCTCCTTGCCCTGCAAAAAGTCGATGCGCTGCCACAACTGTTCACGCAAAGACGGATTGATGGCGAGAATTTTTTCCACTTCCGCATGGCGAATGACCAGGACGGTCACATCCCCAACCGCCTTGGCCGTGTGGGGCTGGACACCTTCCGCGTTCCGATCCGACAGGGCAGCCCCTTCGCCTATCAGGGCACCGGGATAAACATGGTCCAATACCACGTCCAAACCCTGCACCGTCCTGCGAACAAGAACAACCTCCCCTTTTTCCACATGGTACAGGCGCGGATCCGCCTGCCCCTGTTCAAAAATAACATGCCCGGCAGCAATGTTCTTCACGCCTATCTGGTGCAAAATTTCAACAAAGTCCGTGGCTCGACAGGGGAAATCACCCAAAATGTCCCGCAGACTCTGGGCCAGAAGCAAATAACCAATCTCTTTTTTGAATAATTGGGCCATGTCCGCGTTGCCCGACAACATTCGCCGGACACCGATCGCCGGCAACACCAGGGCTGTAGTCAATTCTTCAGCTACTACCTGATGGTGCCAATGATCCTCCTGGATCAAGGCCGTTTCCCCAAGGCTGGCCTTGCGCTCAAGCACACCCAAACTGACCCGTTTGCCTTCAGTGGTATGCTTCAATCGAACCTTGCCATCCTGGAGATAAATAAAACTTTCCATGGGCTGGTCCTGTTCGGCAATGATCGTGCCTGCGGCGAACGTGCGTAGCTCAAACTGTGTCTGTAAAAATTCCTTGTCATGGTCAGACAGTTGACTGAACATGATATGGGTGTCGAGGACGTGGTGAACGGTTTCCTGAGCAGCTTTCACGCATCAGACTCCTGGTATCGATGTACCCTGTTTGTCTATACTTTAATCATGAAAAATTTTTTATTTTTTTTCATGTTGGGAGAAAAATCTGGCCACCGGAGAGAAAAGCAATTCGATCCATCTTTTGTCCCCGGTTTTGATTTCGGCCACCCCTTCCAGGCCCGTTTCCAGGGTCTGTGGTTTCTCCCCCGGCTTGGCAACGGCTGCATCTTTCAGCGTGACGAGCACCCTGTAGGAAGATTCCTGGCCGAGTCGTCCATCAGGCTTGGTGGAAATATCGGAGACGGTACCTTCAGGGATGCCATATTCCCGGTCCGGATAGGCAAAATATTTTAAATGCACGACCTGCCCTGGTTTGATCCGGCCAATATCCTTGCTTTGCACCAGGACGCGCCCCACCAGACCGGCACCGTCCTTGACGACCGTAACCAAAGGCATTCCGGGTGAAACATTGCCGCCAAGTTTGACGTGAACCATGGTCACCATGCCTGCATGGGTACTTTTGTAGCCTGTCATCATTCCTGTTTCGGTCACGCCGCTGCCAAACATGGTTTTGGTTTCATCCGCATCGTCGGGCTTGGCCTGGACAGCTTTGTCTCCAGAATTTTGCATGCTGGACTGGGCCTGGACATCCAGCAATTTGTCCAAAAGGCCAACGCGTTTCCCCTCTTCGATGTGTATTCTGGAAACGATTCCCTCTTTGACGGCTTCCGTCGTGGTGGACTCCCGTTCCAGTATCAGGGGCACGACAACCAGTTCCTCCCTGATGGCCCAGAAAGAAAATACCAGACCGACAAGAGTGACCAAGGCCACCAGATAGATGGGACCGGACAATACCCACGACGGGGCCGAACAGAGCATCCGGGCCGCTTTGATGGGATGCCTGCCCGGAGCCGGATAAGCGTGATCAACTCGGACTGCTTGTTGTTTGTCGGTCATTGTCCCCTTCTTTCCTCATCACTGCTTGTTGGAACATTACACCCTTTCGACTTTATCAGGGTGATTCAACTCCTTGGATCCGACCATGTCAACCCTTCGATTTTGGTTGACAACTCCCGCAGGGCTTCTTGCAGGGCAGGAACGGATGTTTCTGGGCAGGTCAATACGATGGATTGATGGCCGGTGGCGCGGGTTGCTCCAGGCCCCACCTTACTCCTCTTGCGCAGATTCAGCAGTGAAAAAATGGTGGGCCAATCACTGAGACGTTGATCCGGATCCTTGACCAACGTTCCCTGAATAAAATCTATCAGGTTTCCCGGAATCGCGGGAACAAACTCCCTGATGTCGGGAATCGGCTTCTGGATCTGGTTGACCAGAACCTCCCGAACGTTCTTGGCATTAAAGGGTAGGATTCCCGTCAACAATGCGAAGGCCATGATACCCAAGGCGTAGATGTCTGACCGTTCGTCCGGGGTTTTTCCCCGAATGACCTCCGGGGCCAAATAATCCGGAGACCCCTCGACAGACATCCTCTCCTGGGTGCCAAGAGGTCGGGATAGACCGAAATCCATCAGTTTGATCTGGCCGTCCTCCGTCATAAAACAATTGGCAAGTTTGACATCCCGATGTAAAATACCTTCTTGATGGGCGTATAACAACGCTTCGCAAACCTGTCGCAGAATGGGAACAACCTTTTCGGGAGAAAATCTGGAGATTTGTTGGAGCTGTTTTTTCAGATCGCGGCCCAGCAACTTTTCCATAACGATAAAGAGGGTGCCATGGGAATGTTCGGTATCGTAAACCTGGATGACGTTGGGGTGTTGCAACTTGGCGATGATGCGGGCCTCGGATTGAAAACGCTCCCGGAACAGATCATCGTACATGAGGGCGTGGTTGAGCATTTTAATGGCTACCGGCCGTTCAAGGTGCACATGAATACCCTCATAAACCCGCGCCGTGCAACCCAAACCCAATTCACCCAACAGGCGGTATTTGCCAATTTGCCTGAAACCGTCGATCGACTGGATCCGCTTGACAAGGATACGCGTCAGAAAACTGGCCAGGGGAGGATGTCGGTACAACAAGCGAAACACATGCTTTTTGTGCATGGCCAGGGCGGAAACATCGGTACAGGCGATGACATCGGCCCGGCGTTTTCCGTCGGTCAACAGGGCCATTTCACCCACAATATCGCCCGTTCCCAGAAGCAGTGTCGATGGATCTCCCCCGGAGTCGTCGGGAATGACCACCCGGACTTGGCCTTCGGTCAGGACATACATGATATCGCCCATTTCTCCCCGGCGCATCAGATACTGTTCCGGCGTAAACGATACGATCGTACAAATACCTGCGATTTTATCAAGATCTTCCGCCTCCAGATTGCAAAAACCATCCGAAGTCTTCAGAAAACCGGTGACAAACGGGAGATGAACCTTTAGCATCTCCGAGAGAAGGGGTTCCGAGGAGGGGGACTCTGTCACAAAAAATGCAACCTTCCAGTTAAAATTATTCAGTGGCCTCGCGGTCGCCAAAGTGGCCGTTCGTACCCAGAGCATCGTTGAAAATTAAAACGCAAACGGGGGACAGTTATGGAAAAATCCGGCAGTCACACCAAACAGGCGGACTCTGTCAGGCCGCAAGAGGAGGACGCCACCTTGAACATGCTCGAAGAGACAGACGCCACCATGATCATGCCCGAGGAGTTTATCGCAGAGATTACGGCCCAATGGTCCGCGACGGAAAAGCCAAAAGCAACCCCCGCGTAGGATCGGTCTCAGATTGGTCAACCTCTTCGCCGTAAATTCACATCCTGCCATACGCTTTCTGTGGCTGTGGGTGCTGCTGCTCGTCGTCCCGACGCCGCCTTCTTTCGCTGCCAAGGAAAGCGTAGCGTTGCGCAACGGACAGGTTGTCCTTGTCACCGGTGACAAGGATGGTATCCATTACCGTCTTGGCGAAGACTTGCAAAAATTCGGCCAGTTGCATGGGTTTGATGTCGTCGTAAAATCTTCATTGGGATCATTGGACAATCTAATGTCGATTGTCAACGACGACCGTATCAACATAGCCTTTGTCCAAGCAGACGTTCCTTCCTGGATTTCTCAACGTCTCAATCAAAGCGACCGTCCAGGGAGTGATATTCGCAAATATTTGGTTAAAGTCAGAACCTACTACCCGTTGTTTGACGAATGGGTGCAGATCGTCGCGCGCAAGAAACTAAACTCCCTGGCCGACCTGAAAGAGGGTAAAATAGCCGTAGACTCGCATAAATCCGGCACATTTCTGACCATGGGCAACCTGTCCCTGAAGGAAAAAATTCCCTTCGATCTGGTTGCTGCGTCGGGGAGCGAAGCGTTGGAAAAATTGCTCTCGGGTGAGGTTGATGCCGTGGCTTCGGTTTCCAGTGATCCCATCGTGACGCTGAACGCACCGCAAAGCGCGGACTTTCATCTTGTCCCCATCATTCTGACCCAGGCCGATCCCGTTTATGTGCCAACCGAAATCCCGGTCGGTACGTACGCTTGGCAAAAAGAACCCGTCAAAACAGTTTCCGTCAAAATTCTTCTGGCATCCTATGACTATTCCCAGGACATGGACATTTGCCAGAGGCTGACCCGGTTTTCAGATGTTTTGAGGAAAAACGTAAACTGGCTGCGCACCCATGGGCAGCGGCAGTGGAAGCAAGTGGATTTTGATGCCGTCGAGGCTGAGGGTAAAAAATTTTTGCGGTCCCATTGCCTCAGTTACTAAAAGAACCTGTTGATGTCTTTCCTTGACATAAGGTTACGAATAATTACGCAGGTGTCTACTTTCGTTCATTTTTCTTGCTTTCCAGGCGGTGCATCAGGACAGCCATGGCCTGATGGTTTATTTTCAGTTTGACATCAGCGGGAAGCTTTTTAAAAAGATCGTGTTCCAGACGAAAAACGAGTACCTTTCCCTGGGCCAGGACATTGGTGGCACGCTGCTGGCGGGCAAAATGGGCAATTTCACCGAAAACCGCCCCGGGTCCCAGATGGGCCAAAACCTCATTCGGAACGGAGTTTTTGGTGACCGTCACCGTGCCATCGATCACTACGTAGAAGGTTCTGTCCTGCGCCCCCTCGACGATGATTTTTTTGCCATCCTCATAGGAGCAAAACATTTTATTGTCGCAAAACCAAGCCCGTTCTTCGCTGGAAAACTCATTAAAAAAATCGACTTCGTCAACCTTTTTCAGCAGGGTCTTGCGGTCCATACAAAAACTCCCAATACTTGAAGAGAACCATCGGACATTCCGTCTGGCCATGTCGCTGACAATGCGAGTATCCTAGCGATTAATTGCCTTGAAGTGAATGGAAAAACTTCCCAGATACCCTTGATGAGAAACCCTTCAGCGGTTATTGCTTCAAGGCGGCATGACCGTCAACTCCAGGATGGAAACGGATTATGTGGCTCGCGCCCGAAATAAAAAACATGACCTTGGGAACCCTGGTGACCGAGGCCAGAAAAAATGTGGAAAACCTGCTCTATCTGGCCATGGATCGCAGAATTCGCCTTGCCGTCACAGGTCTCAATCAGGCGGGAAAAACGATATTTATCACTTCGCTGATCCATCAACTGTTGCTGGGGGCGCGTTTGGGGGGATTGCCCTTTTTCCAGGTGGTTGCGGAAGGTCGGTTTCAGGGGGCCAAAATTGTTTTGCAACCCAACATGGATATTGCCGCCTTCAGATACGATCAGTTTATCCAAACCCTGACGCAAAACCCATCCCAATGGCCCAGGGCCACCGACGGATTGAGCGAAATTCGACTGGCCATCCGTTTTCGCCCTACAGGTTTGCTGCACAGCCGTCTGCGCGCAAGCAGTACGGTTTATCTGGACATTATCGACTATCCGGGCGAATGGTTGCTGGATCTGCCGCTCCTGGGGCAAAATTTTTTCCAATGGTCCAACGAAGTTTTTACCCTGTGCACCATGGAACCCAGGCTTGCCCTGGCCCAGCCCTGGCTCGAATATCTTGCCGGCCTGGATCCGAAGCAAAATGCCGAAGAGGGAATTTTGCGGCAGGCCAGCCGGTTGTTTACCGACTTTTTGCTGGCCTGCAAGGCACAACCCGTGGGTCTGAGTTATTTACAGCCGGGGCGGTTTTTGATTCCTGGTGACCTGAGGGATGCCCCGCTTTTGACTTTTTGCCCCATCCGACTCAACACCGAATCCGCAAGGCCGGGATCGTTGGGACAGGTCATGGCGGAACGGTTTGAATCCTACAAGGATCTGGTGGTCCGCCGCTTCTATCAGCAACATTTTTCCAATTTTGACCGACAGATTGTCCTGGTGGATGTCCTCAAGGGATTAAATCGCGGACCCAACCATTTTGACGACATGAGCCGGTCATTGAAGAGCATCCTGAAAAATTTTGATTATGGCCGGTCTTCCCTCGTTTCACGCCTGTTTCAACCGCGCATCGACCGGTTGCTGTTCGCCGCCACCAAATCCGACCACGTCGCCGCCAATCAACACAGCAACCTTGAACGCCTCCTCAAGCGCATGGTCATGGATCCGGTCAACGAGGCCTCTTTCTACGGAGTCGCCGTGGAAACCATGGCCATTTCCTCGGTCGTCTCCACCGAAACGGTGGTCAAGGAACATGAAGGGCGACGGCTATCCTTTGTCCTTGGCCGCCCCAAGGGGCGTCAGGAAGACGTTTTGCTGTTTGGTGGGGAAATCCCCGAAAAAATTCCCAAAGCCGAAACTTGGCAATCGGAACGCTTCAACTTTTTGGAATTTGAACCACGCATCCGTCCGGACCTTGCCGATGATCGCCTGCCTCATCTGCGTTTGGATCTGGTGCTCGATTTTCTCCTGGGAGACAAATTGACATGAACTCCTTTGAACCCTGGCTGGCTCCCGTGGAGCTTCCAGCCGCACCTTTAAATTTAAAGGACAAAGAATCTCCCCGTCCCCTTGCCCCTGTTGAACTGCCTTCCCTTCCTCGCCCGTTCCATGCCGCAGCGAACCCTTCCCAGACATCAGGATTAACTTTTGTTCAACCACAAAAAGGGAAATTGTGGGGCCGTCGGTTCCAAGAAAAATCCTTGACCTGGCTGGTTTTCGGCGCAGTGACTTGGCTGGTGGGTGTCTGGTTGGAGGAAACGTTGGGCTTTTTGTTGCGACAGTTTCAATTGCATTGGGCTTTGGGAACGGTGTTTGCGGTGTTGGTGCTCACCACCTTGATTGCCGCCGGGGTGCTTCTTCTGAACGAGGGGAGAGGGTTTGTTCGTTTGCGTCGGTTTGATGGGGTGCAGGCGGCAATCCAACGGTTGTGGGCCAAGAGGACGCATGGCCAGGGGCTGCATCTGGCCTTGCAATTGCGTCGGGAGATGACCCAGGAAGACGAGGTACAAAAGGCTTGGCGGGAATTTTACGATTTGATCCAGGATCATCACGATGATCGGGAAGTGTTGGAATTGTTGTCCAGGACGGTTTACGCCACCTTGGATCGACGTTGCTACCGGATGATTGTTCAACATGGCAGCACCACCGCCATAGCTTCGACCATCAGCCCTTTCGTCTGGCTGGATAGTTTGGTTTTTCTTTGGCAAAACTTGCGAATGATTCGTACCATTGCCACCTGCTACGGACTCAAACCCGGCGGGTCGGCCAGTTTGTTTTTGGCCAGAGAGGTCATGGTGGGTTTGTTCATGGCGGGCACGGCGGATCTGATGGCCGACAAGGTGGCCGAGGCGGTAGGGGGACATACCGCTTCCATCGTCCTGGCCCAGGTGGGAAAAGGGATTGCCAACGCCTTGTTTACCGCACGGGTCGGTTTGGCCGCCATGAATCGTTGCCGAGCGGTCCCTTTTCACTCCGGGGGAGAACCGTCCATGGACCGTTTGCGCCTGGAACTGTTCAAAACCATTAAAATTTCTGTGGGCCGAACCGATTCGGGAGGGGAGACCACCCCCCCGTAACATCCCCCCCTTGAACGTAACCGTTCAGTCTCCCCCCTCTTTTTTTAGGTTGAAACTATTGCGGGGGTCCGGGGGGAGGTTCTCCCCCCGGCGGAGGTTTGGAGGCAGAGCCTCCAAGGTTTTTCTTTTGACTTTGATTTTGATTTTCCTGCCCCCCAAGGGGGGTCTAGGGGCGCAGCCCCAGGGTTTTGATTTTGTTTTTTTGCACCCCCATAGGCAATGAAGCTTTTTGTTTAAATTCAAAAACAAAACCTTGGGGCGCTGCCCCAAACCCCGCCGGGGGGGATGATCCCCCCCGGACCCCCGCAATAGTTTCAACCAACCTAAAGAAAAAGGGGGGGAACTGAATGGTTACCCCGGAACAGTTGCCAAAAATTTATGGTTCCCGTATGGATTTTTCCGCCAGCTCATGGAGATCCCTGGCCAAGTTGGGAAGGCAAGCGACGGTTTCCACAGCCTGCCGCATGTGGTGGCGTCTCCGGCTTTCAAAACGACGCCAGGAGACCATCGCTGTCAGCAAACGGGCGGCAATCTGCGGGTTGATGGCGTTTAATCGGGCAATCTGGTTGGCCAAAAAACGGTACCCCGCACCCGATACGTCATGAAATCCCACCGGATTGTTGTGACAAAACGCGCCGATGAGTGCGCGTACCTTGTTGGGATTTTTCATGCTGAACAAAGGGTGGTGCATCAACGCCTCCACCCGTGCCAGTGTCTGGACAGCGGGGACGGTGGCCTGAATGGAAAACCATTTGTCCATGACCAGTGGATCGTGATGCCAACGCCTGTAAAAATCATCAAGCAGTCCTACAGCAGCCCTGTGGTTTTCGTGGGTCAGACGCACCAACGCCTGCAAACGGTCGGTCATGTTGTCCGATGTTTCATAGTGCCGTATGGCCAGGTCGGCAAAATGATCACAATCCCCCGTCAGCAAATAATCCAGACACAAATTTTTCAACGCCCGCCGCCCCACCGCTTCAGGGGTATGGCGGTAGGAAGAATCCTCGGTACGCAGTCGATGGTAAATCTGCTGAAAATGTTGGGCCAGGGTCTGTGCCAAGTGTTGCTTGAAACGCCGACGTACCACATAAATCCCTTCCGGTTCTCCCTCTTCCATCTGGTCAAGTACTGTTTTTTCATCCGGGAGGGTGAGCAGCATGGCTTTATCCATGGGCAAAAGGTTCGGATCCTCCAGATTTTTTTTAAAAGCCCGAACAAAAATTTCCGCAACCGCCCCATTTTCTCCTTTTTGCCAGGCACCAACCCCCACGAGCAACAGTTGCGTAGCCAGTGCCTGCCCCCCCTCCCATCGATTGAAACCGTCCGAATCATGGCACCATAAAAAGGCCAGATCGGCATCGGTCAACGATGTTTTTAAACGTACCGGTGCCGAAAAATGTCGCAGCAACGACGGCGTTGGCCGGGAAGAAATGTGGGTAAATTGAAACGTGTGTCGCTCCTGGACGAGTTCCAACAATCGCGTCTTGGGTGCCAATCCCGGCTCGTGCTCCAGACGCAACGGCCACTCCCGACCCTCGCCGTCCAACAGGGCGACCGTCACCGGAATGTGAAAGGGAGCCTTGACCGGTTGTTTGGGGGTCGGCGGGCAATGTTGGTTCAACGTTAACGTACACGTTTGCGCTGCCGCATCATAATGGGAAACACATTCGACAACAGGGGTCCCCGCCTGATGATACCATAGCGAAAATTGTTTAAAATCCCGACCGCTGGCCTCCGCCATGACCTGGATAAAATCCTCAACCGTCACCGCCTGACCATCATGGCGTTCAAAATACAGATCCATCCCCCGACGAAAATCTTCGGGGCCTGAAAGGGTGGCCAGCATGCGTACCACCTCGGCCCCTTTGTTATACACCGTCATTGTGTAAAAGTTATTGATTTCCATGTAGGAATCGGGACGGACCGGATGGGCGGTGGGACCGGCATCCTCCGGGAACTGTAGACTGCGCAAAGCCCGGACGGCATCAATGCGTTGAATGGCGGTGGTGGTCACCATCTGGGCGGTAAATTCCTGATCACGAAACACCGTCAGCCCTTCCTTGAGACTCAACTGAAACCAATCGCGGCAGGTGATCCGATTGCCTGTCCAATTGTGAAAATATTCGTGGGCAATGACGCTCTCAATCTGCTGATAATCGGTATCGGTGGCCGTTTCCGGCAGGGCCAGGACATATTTGGCGTTGAACAGGTTGAGTCCCTTGTTTTCCATGGCCCCCATATTGAAATCGTTGACGGCAACGATCATGTACAGGTCCAGGTCATACTCACGACCAAAGCGCGATTCATCCCAGATCATGGCTTTCGCTAATGCCATTAACGCATGTTGGCATTTATCATGGTTTTCCGGTTCCACGTAGAGATGCAGATCAATCTGCCGCCCGGAGCATGTGGTAAATTTTCCTTCGGCGCGATGCAGATTTCCCGCCACCAAAGCAAATAGATAGGAAGGTTTTTTAAAGGGATCCACCCAGGTGACGATGCGTTTTCCTTCGGGGGTTTGGGTCGAACTTTCCATGTTGCCATTGGACAAGAGGGTGTCATAACGTCCCGCATCGGCTTCCAGGGTGACCCGGTAGCGCGACATGACATCGGGTCGGTCAGGAAAATAGGTGATCTTGCGCAACCCTTCGGGTTCACATTGGGTACACAGAATATCCCCTGAACAGTACAACCCTTCCAGAGAGGTGTTTTGTCGGGGAGAGATGCGGGTTTTTATGGCCAGCGTACCCCGGTCGGGAACCGAAAAAATGGAAAGTCCCTCTTCATCGCGGGCATAACCATGGGGCGGGATGGGTTTGTCATCCAAGGTCAGGGACAGCAATTCCAGGTTTCTTCCATCAAGACGCAGATGGGGGGAGTTAGCTTCGGAAAAATCGGGATTGCGCACGAAGACCAGACGTGAATCAACCTGGGTGGATTCGGGATCCAGCTTGAAGTGAAGATCAATGCTTTCTACCAGGAATGGGGGGGGGAGGTAATCCTGAAGAAGGTGTATTTGTTTGGGTTTGTCTGTCATGGTAGCACGCCGGGTTGGTTTTTAGTTGGTTGGAAAGTGTGGGATCGTTTTTTCGACCGGCCACCTTGGAAAATCTACAAAGACACCATCCCCCGTTCACCATGTGCGCGGCACGAAAGCCTCGTCATTGGCCAAATGCACCGAATCGCCAGCCTGCACCATGACGAATAAACCATTCCTGATGGCGAAACGGATAACATTTTCTTCAACCACCATGCCAGCGACTGCACCGATAGCCTTCTTGTCAGCGTATTCCGGGAAGAATTCCTTGAATTCCGACATGCGTACCATATGTTCACGCACATCTTCTATCGTTAATTTACTTTTCACCTCGACCAGCGACACGGTGTCGGTGTTGACAACAAACAGGTCAATCTCCATGTGTCGATCACCTGGCAAATCCGCCTCCATCCGCCGACTCACTTTGTGAATCGGGATGCCTCGTTGAGCAAAAAGGGTTTTGCATGCAGGGGCAAC